>NZ_AP022672.1:3097500-3397500 GCF_013374095.1 Sphingomonas sp. HMP6
AAGCCGATATCCGGATAGAGCGTCACGGTGCTGATCACCGGTTCGTATCGACCGGTCTCAGGATTGAACCGCGTCTCCCCAAGTTCGCGCTGAACGTTGAAGGCAACGTAAAGGTGGATGGCGTGCATCATGCTGTCGGTCATGGTCGGCTCCGATCAATCGGGGTTGTTGAGGCAGGCCTGGAAGGCGGGGAACAGGAAGATGTCGATCGCGCGCGCAGCGTTGTAGAGTTCGTTCTGATGATAGGCGTCGCCCGTCGTCGCCACGCGCGAGAAATCGTCCGAGCGATATCCCAGCTTCTGCTGCTGGTAGAGGATGCCGATGTTCGGCTTCACGTAACCGAGCAGCGCGTTGAGCAACTGCGCCTTCAGGTCGCTTAAATATTCACGGTTTACGCCGCCCGTGCCGCTCCCCTGCGCTCCCTGCGGCGCGTTGGGATCGAGGATGCAGCTATCGGGGCAGCCTGCGGCGCGCAGGCTCGCTACGGCCGCAGTTGATCCAAGGTTTGGCGTTGCCGGAACGGTGCCAGCCGGCACGCCCTGGATTGCCGGCATGAAGATCCACCGCGCTTGCGTGCGGGCGATGAAGTCGGCCGATCGACCGGCGCAGCGCATCGCGTACCACTGCGTGTAGGCGGCGCCGTCCGACCCGACTAGACTACCGTTGACCGTTGAAGTCTGCATGATGTTGATGTCGCGCGAGGCGGAGCGCCCCTGCTGCATCGTGACCCGCGAGCCGTTGGGGATGTATATGTTTTTCTCAGACTTGTTGACCGCGCGTCCCCACAGCCTGCTCGGGACTGCCCCGGTGCTTCCGCCGAACACGCCCCGCGTGAATACGATTTCGTTGCCGAAGATCGCCGCTCGGCAATTATTTTGCGGGTTGTTGAGCGAATTGATCGTGACGGGCGGGTGGTTCCAGTTGCTGAATTCGAACTCGGACCCATCGGCCGGAATGTAATTTCCAACCACGTTCCCGGTCAGGTTCCAAAGATCGTTCGCCGCCAAAATGGCGTCTGCGCTTGCGCCTTGGGCCCCGATCTCGATCACGCGCAAGCGCCCGTTCAGGAGCTGGTTCAGAAAGTAGCCAATCGACCGGACGCTAGCATTAAAGTGGGGCGCAAAGGTACTGTCCCCGTTGATTAGGACCCGGATCGGCCACGGTCCGTAGCTGCTCTCGAGGGCCACCCGGTCCTCGATTGTCCGGCCAACCAAGGCTGGCACCTTGGTGTGGACCGGCGGATTATCAGAGGGATAAACACGAAGATTGTCGATGACAAAATCTGCGTCGGTCGTGTTGTTCCAAGTCATCCTAATGACCGTCGGTTTCGAAGCACCAACAGCCGGGTCGAAATAGTCCCTAACCAGGTATGAGCCATCACCTCGGTAATCGAGCGAAACTGCGGGGTGACCCGACGCCGGACCGGCATCACCGTTATTGTAACGTATCCCGACATATTGAACGACCGTCTGTAGATCGGACGAGCATTCGAACTGAGTGGTAAGTGGTTGGCCAGCGGTGAAATCTCCGATGATCTCGACAGACCAAAAGCCGTTCGAATGCGCAGGCAAGGTGATTTTCCCGGTCAATGCATAATTGGCAGGGGCTCCATAAATCGCGGGGTTGAGGCGGAGTGGCAGCGTCTGGTCGAACGCGTCCTGCTTGGCACCCACGTGAGCGAGTGAGGCATTGTCGGTCGGCTGCGTGATCCCGCCGCCGACCGAAACCTGTGCCGGCCCATACGTCACCGTGCCGTCACTCAGGGCCTGGAATCTAAGCACCTCGGTGCCTGCTGGTACAGTGCCGCGATACGTGAGCGCATTTCCGCTGCGCACCATTGGGTAATCCGCGCCCGCATAGACCTGCATCCGACCAGCCGGATCAGGCACGCCACCGGTTTTTGAGACCGTGAATTCGATTGGCTTGCCTGCATTGATTGCCTGCCGCGTGGTGTAGGTAAGAACGACGCTCCAGCCCTGGAAGATTGTAAGGGGGGCATTTCCATCGGCGTCGGCGATCGCGGGAGGCGGGCGATGGACAGAGGGCTTGGTCAGCTTTCCGTAGCTGATGGGATTGGCGGACGCCACGAGCGCCGCGATCGTATCAATTATGCTTGCACCCAACGAATTGATCGCTGCCAGCGCCGCGATCCGGGCGGTGTCGATATTGTTCAAGGCGAGAGCCTTGGCATCCGCGATAGCGTTGGCGGCCGCGGTCCCCGCCGCGGCAACCGAATTGTTGATGATCGTGGCCAGCCGATCGAACCGGGTCCGCTTAGCGCGGCCGCCCGAGATGATAATGACGGGTTCTTCGCCATTCGGCGCGACGACTTCGGGAAGTTCGGTAACCTTTGCCATGTTCAGCCCTCGACCGGCCAATGGCCATCGTCGGACGCGTCGAAGCTCGACAACGCCAGCGCGGACCAAGTGGCGATTTTGTGTTCCAGCGTGTTCGAAGCAGCGCGGAGCGCGTCGATTGCGGCGCGCCGACGGAGTGCTGCGCTCGCTTCCTGCTTTTGCGCGCCGTCCGCGGTTTTGGTGCCGGTTGCCAGACCAAGCGCGAAGGCGGCGATAGCGGCATTGTCGTTGGTCTGCCGCGCGATCGACGCGACCGCGAGGATCCGGCGTGCCGCTTCCGCCTTGATATCGGCAATCGCGAAAGCGCGCAGTTGATCGACCGTCGGCTTTAGGATCGGCGAAAGGGTCGGCTTGCCGGTCGTGGTGGCGAGGATCGCGCGGCCCTGGCGCTGCCCTTCGAGCAGCTCGGTATGGCGGCGTGCGGTGACGCGCACGCTGTCCGCAGGAACAGTCGAGCCGTGGATTTCGGCGTGATAGAAATGCTTGGTCGATGGGCTCCAGGAGATCATGGATCCGCTCACTTTCCGAAGATGATGATGTCGAAGCCATCCGCGCGCGGGGACTGCGATTCGGAGGCCTGAAGCTGGACGGTGCCGCTGCCGAGCGAGGCGGGCATGATCTGCGCGATCAAATCCTTGAACCTGGTGCCGCTGGAGATGAACGCGGTCGCGACCTGTGGAAGAACCATTTCCGTGAAAGACAGCGGGAAGGTGATCGGGATCGTCGCCTCGGCCGTGAAGACGTTGCGATACTGAATCCACTGCATCATGAAACCGCCCGGCCAGATGTAATAACCGTTCGGGGTCAGGCTCTTGGGCAGATTGGCCAAGCCGTAGGGCGTGACCGCCTTTGCATCGGTGACGCCGGCGACGATCTCGGCCAGGCTCGCCACCGCGACATCGAGCGCGCGATCGGCATCGAGCGCACCGCCGCCGGTGACCAGGCCAGTGCCGCCGATCGTGCGCGACGTGGGGACCGACGCGCTGAGCCGGGCGAGGATCGTCGCGAGCGATGCCGGGGTGAGCACCTTGTTTGCGACGAGGCCAGCGAGCGCCTCGGCTGCGTTCGCCGCGAGCAGCTCGAACACGCGATCGGCACCAAGCCCGCCGCCCTGGCCGGCCAGCAGCCCGGCACCGGTGATGCTGCGCTCGACCGGGACCGCGCCGACATCGGCCGCATAGAGCACTACGGTGCCGACCTTGGTGTTGACGCTCGACACCGGGGCAGGGGTGGAGATTTCCAGCCAGTTGGCGAGAACGGTCGCCGGCGTAATTTGCAGGACGTAGACCCGCCCATTGTCGGCGCGCACCGCGAAATCGCCCGGTGTCGCCGCCAGGGCGAGCATCTGGGCCTGGTTGGCAGCGGGAAAGACGTCGATCAGGTCAATCGGAGGGCGCTGCGCCACGAGCAGCTTGCCATCCGGACCGAGCGTCGCGACGCCATTGGGTGCGCCGAGCTTGGTGGCAGCGACGTAATTGTCGAGCACTGCCTTCATACTCGCCGGGGTGATCAGCTTGTCGGCGACCGCCCCGGCGAGCGCCTCGGCGATCGTCGCAAGATAGGCGACGCCCTTGACGGTCTCGCTCGCGGGCGGATTGATGAAATTGGTGTTGCCGAACGTCACCTGCGACGCCTGACCAGCGAGCATCTTGAGATCGGCGGCGAGGTAAAAGGTTGAGGCTTCGGCCTTGCTGAGGATCGGCTGGGGCTGCCCATATACCGCGAAGAGCGTGCCGTCGGCGAGATAGAGGCCGATGCCGCGCGCGGTATACGCGTCGGTGCTGTCGTCGCGGATCGTGACGTGGATCGTGGTCGCATCGATCGCCACGCCCGCAACGGTCGCGAGGCGCTTGATTTCAACGGGGAGCGCGGTGAGCGTCGGCGCGACGGTGAAGGCGGTCGCGGTGATACCGGCCGCGACGATCTGCACCGCCGCGGTGCCGCCGCCACCCGGTGCCAGCAAGGCCGCGCGACCGGCGTTGGTGAGCGTGCAAGTCAGAGCGGTCATGCCGGGGTATCCTCGATCGCTTCGAAATCATCGAAGAGCGGCTCACCGGTCTCGGTCTGAAGCAGATCGTCCCACGGCGTGGTGTCGCCTGCGTTGACCGTGCTGGTATCGAGACGGCGATAGTGGGTGGCCTGGAGCGCGGCGAAGGGCAGGATCGCGCCTTCCAGTTCGAGCGACTGGACCAGCGTTAAGTGTGCGCGCACCGGCTTGGCGCGCGACACTTCGGCGATGATCGCACGGGCGAAGTCAGCCGAGACGCGGCGACCGCCTGCGACGCCATCGGCATCGACCAGCGGCAAGCGGACTTCGAAGGTGTACGGATCTAGCTGCGGCGAGGCTTCGAACCACTCGACCAATTGCAACAGATCATCGAAGCGCTGCAGCACCTGTTCGACCGCCCAGCGCGTGCCCTTGTGGCGCTGATCCTCGATCGCGCTGGCCGTGGCGGCGCGCTTCTCGTCATCGGTCCAAGTCGGATCCCAGCGATCGATCGACAGGCCCCACGCCAGCCACGGCAGAAGATCGGCCGGGCAGGTGGCGGGGTTCCACAGTGCGCCAAGGTCGAAGGCGATCGCGCCGTCGCGGGCGATGGCGGTCGACACGCTGCGTTCGAGCGCGGTCGCATTGGGGGGTAGGAGATCAGGCGCCACGGCCGGCCACCGTCACCGAGAAACCAGCGCAATGCGCGGATTGCGTCTGATTGACCACGACATCGGCCGCGGGCGCGACGAGCTGGACGTTCTGGACGCCTTCGACGAACAGGGCCGACGTGATCGCGGCGCGCACGGCGTCGATGCCGAGACCGCCGCTTTGCGCGAGCCATGCGCGCAGTCGGGCTTGCGCGGCCGCCAGCACGACGGTTTCATCGGGGCCGGAATAGAGCGTGAGGCGTGCGTCGATCGTGTAATCGACGATGGAAGCCGACGCGACCGTCACGCTGTCGGTAAGCGGGCGGACCTTATTGCCGGCGACCGTCCCGAGAACGTCGCGCACCGCTTCGAGCTGGTCGGCCGAGGCGATGCCGTTGCCCTCGCGCGAGAGGATCGAGACCAGGACTTCACCGGGGGCGGGGCTGGACGCGCTGGCGTCGCGGATGGTCGCATCAGCCGAGCGCGCGTGGAAGACGTATGCGCCTTCGGGACCGGCCACACTGAAGCTCTCCGGGGCCAGCACGACGCGCTGGCGGAGATCTTCGTCGGCCTCCATGATCGCCGCTGCGCCGGTTACAGGGTCGGCCGGGGTAAGTTCACGGCGCTCGACGCCGACGATCGCAGCGAGCTGATCTAGGTTGGAGCGGGTCGCGTAGGCAATCATCACCTGACGCGCGCGTTCGTTGAACTGCTGGCGGATCAGCAGTTCGCGATAGGCGGCAACCTGCAGGATCTTCACCGCCGGATCGGATTCGACCGTCGCATCGAAGCTGGGGAGCATATCCGGCGCGGTTAGGTCGGCGAGCATTTCCGCGTAGATCGTCTCGAACGACAGTTGCTCAACCACCGTAGGGGGCGGGAGGCGCGACAGATCGACGCTGCTGGAAAGGGTGGCGGTATCGGACACGCGGCCATGTCGCCGCGAGGGCGTGGCGAACGCCATGACGCGCTTTTGTAGAACGGGTTTCTACAAAAGCGAGGATGGCGTCAGCGCGAAGTGACGAATTCCAGAAGCATGTCGAGTGCGTGCGAACGTTCGGCCTCGGTCAAGCCCAGCAGCGTGCGCTTCGTGTACCGAACCGGCTTCGCCTTTGCTGCGGGCCGATCCTGCAAACCATCCTGGTGGACGCGCGCGATCTCGGCCGCGCGGCCGGTGAAGCCGATCCATGCTTCCTGGTCTGTAGCATCGGAGCGAAGATTGCGGGCGGTGCGCAGCTTGCGGAACATCGCGACCTGGCGAATTCGGCCTTTGCGCCGAAACTTGCCACCGCTCTTGTTCTGCTCGGCAGGATCAAGCGGTAGCCAGCGATCGACCTTGTCCCAGAAGAAGCTGCGGATCCCGCCCGCCTCGATGTCAAAGCCGGTCAATAGTCCACCTTCTCGGACCCAGCTCTTCATCAGCACCAGCCGTGGCTCGGGCGCGCCGCGCGGGTAGAGGAATTTCACCGCATAGGTGCCGACCGATGGCGGCTTCTTCGCTTTGCGCGCGGCGAAGCGCTGGCCGTCAGGATCCTGTTGCCGAGCGATTCGCGCCGATTGGCTTTGCTGCACTTCGCGGGCGACGCGGCGCAGCAGCTTCCGCCGTTCGCCGCTGGCGAGCTTGCGCAGCAGCGCGCCGGCGAGCTGCTCGATCTCGCCGAAATCGTCGGTCATTCCGGCACGGTCAGGATGCTTGGCGTGACCATCTCTTCGCGCAGCAGGAGCTGCCACAGGTTGGCACCGCAAACGTCCTCGAAGGCATCGCCGCGCGATGGTTCGTCCAGATGGATCGCCTGATATCCGCCTGTGGGCATGCGGGCGACGCGGACAGCTTCGGTCAATTGCAGGTCGATCGAGACGTCCGCCGCGTCACTGTCGAGCAGTTCGGATTCGAAGGTGAAGGGCTTGCGTGGGTCGCGCTCAAGCAAGTCGGGCTGTTGCTCGGCGATCCAGGCGAGGATCGGGACCATCAGCGCATCAATGTCGCCCGAATAATCCTGCACCACGATATTAAGCGTGTAGGCATATTCGAACGAAAGCGACCCAGCACGCGCCTCGATCGAGCCCTTGTCTATGAACATCGAAAAGCGCGATGGATCTGCCGCGAGGCCGGGGACGGCCTGCATCAGCAAACGGCGCAGGCCGTCCGGCTTCTTCATTTTACTTCCGCACCGCAGGCGCCGGGCTTGCTCCAGCGGATCAACCGCTCAAGCTGCGCCACCGTCATCGCGTAGGCCTTGGCCAGGCGGATGATCGCCGCGCGGGTATCGGGTGCGATCACGGCATCCGTGCGGGGAAAGCCCGCGGGCGGTTCGGGGCAACGCAGCAGCTCGGCCGAGGGCGTATCCTTTATCGTGACAGCAACCGGGCGCGGCACTTCGACCTGCAGTTCACCGGCGTGCCGGCCGCAGCCCGCCAACATCGTTGACAGCGTCAAACCAGCTACCCCCCACGCGATTGCTTTGATCGATTTTGGCATCGGCTTTCTCCATACGTTCGGTCGCGGCGCGTGCCGCCCTGGCATCCTCGGCGGCGCTTGCTGCGTCGGTGCCCGATTTGCGGTCGTGGTCGGTCATCGCGGTCGCGAGCGTGCTGGCGGTCGCTGCATCGGTCTCGCGCTCGAACTTGGCGAGCGCCACGATACGTTCGCCGCAGAGCTTGCCCGCGGGATAGGCAATCGCGACCGACTTGCCCTTCGCGTCTTTCCCAGCGACGCGGCTGCCCGGGAATGGCGCGCCCGACGATGCGCAGGCGACTTCGGCAAAATGCGCAAGCCGGTCGCGATCGGCGCGGATCTGTCCGAGCTGGGCATAGAGCCAAGCTCCGACGCCGGCGACGGCCAGCAGCACGAGCCATTCGGTGTTGGGCACGATCGCGCGCCAGGCAAGACCGAGCGCGCCTTTGAGGAGCTTCATCATTCTACCACCTCCAGAAGCCGCGCGCCGCTGCGCCAGATCGCTTCGCGCACAGTGCGGGGCAGGATGATGCAGCCGTGGCTGGCGCTGCGATCGAGGCGTGCATTGTCGCCGTGGATCCTGAACGCCGACCGTCCGCGCGCATCGGTGCCGGGAGCGGGTTCGAGCACGATGGTGTAAGGTCCGGTCGATGCGCCAGTCAGGCGCAACGCGGTGAGCCTCCACAATCCGCGCGGAATCGGACCGACCGCGACGGCGTCCTGCATCGCTGGATTGTTGATACCGCGGCCGCGGCCAGCGTAGCCGCGCGACAGGAGCGCGCCGTCGAGCCGCATTTCACCGGCCGACTGGTCCCAGACCAGGCGAGCGCCGGAGGGTGAGGTTGCGCTCATGCGTCATCCTTTCGCTTGGGAAACCACGAAACGGCACGGTCGCGGATCTGCGCGGGAAGGCTGGCAACCGCGTCGCTGCAGCTTGCGATGAATTTGGGGGTGGCCTTGAACGCGATCATACCGACCGTGAAGGTGATCGCCTGCAGTACGAACGGATTGATCGTGCCCCACGGCCAGATCGCAGCGATGAAGCCGCCGGCGAAATAGGACACGATCGTGCCGACCGCGAGCTGGGTGAAGCGCTCCGCCCAGGTCAGGCCCTTCTCGTAGCTCAGACTTACCGCCGCGCCGAGCGCGGCCGGGGTGAGGCCGATCAGGAAGGCGAGTGCGCTGGCGAACAGCTCGTGCAGATATTTTTCCATCGTCAATCCCAAAGCTGGATGAGAGGCAGGGTGCGCGGGGTGGGCGTCGCCGCCTCGGGCACGGTGACGACGGTGCCGAGCGGCAGGACAGCGCCCAGCGCGGCAAGGTCGGGATTGGCCTCGAGCACACCGACCAGATCATCGGGGCCGAAGCCGCGCGTGCGCCACAACAGGGCGTCGAGCGTGTCGCCCTGCTGCGCGAAAATCCTGTCGGACATCAGATCAACTCAACATCGGTGCGGGTGCGGCCGAGCATGTCGCGCACAGCGTGCGTCGCGTCGCGGCGCAGCTCCTCGACAGACTGATCGAGATCGCCGACCTGGCGCTGCCCGGCACCGGTCAGATCCATATCGCGATAGCGTTCTACCAAATCGGCCTTGGTCTGGGCGGCGATAGCGCGGCGATAGAGCAGGACCAGTCGGCTTTCGCCGCCGAGCTGCGCCGCGGGCACGTCGGCGAGCGATGCGATTCCGCTCATTTCAAGCGGAAGCCGCCACGCGGCCAGAACGTTGCCGATCGAGATCATCGCGCCAAGGATGGCTTCGCGCAGCCGCTCGGGCGTGACGCTGTCGCGGATCCGCACCTGCAGACGCAACAGCGCGGGATCCACATCGGGAAACCAGCCGTCGTTTGTGATCACCGCCTCGGGCGTCGCGTCGATCGCCGGGATGATCGACGGGTTGCAGTTGAACCCTCCGCTCACAGCAGGACTCGCACGAGCGTCCACGCGCCCCAAAAAAAGCCGGCCAGGCCGAAGGCGATCCGTGCGACCGCCAAGGTGATGTGCTTGCGCGCGTGGGCGATCGGCGCGGGCACGAAGGCCAGCAGCACGGCTCCGGTCATGGTGAGGAGGATGCCGACGCAGATCGACACGATCACCAGCCCGGTGAAGAGTGCGGCCAGGATGCCGGCAAGGGTCGGTTGGTCGATCATCGGCGTGGATCCTTTGGCAGCAGGCCGATGGGGCGGCCTACGGGGGTGGGGATCGAGTCGCTGACGGCCCTCGGCCCGAAGGCCCTCCCGCATGCGCATGATCCGCCCCCGAGCGCCGGGGGCGAGCTGGTCAATCGGTGTTCGATGGCGGCGACAGGAGCTTTTCCAGCCGCTTGATCTTGTCCTTCGCGCCGACGCGATCGTGGAGCTGCTGCGCGCGGCGCAACGGCACAAGCGCGCGCGCGGCCGCAGCGGGCAGCGCCGGGTCGGCCTTGTCGAGTGCCTCGGCGCGTTCCGCCAGCTCGAAGCCGATCGCCTTCTGCAGCTTGGCTCGGATCTCGTCGTGCATGTCGCAGGCTTCGGTCAATTCCTCGATCCGCTCGAGGATCTCGAAATCGAAGGCTTCATTGGCGAGCTGCGACTTGAGCGCGGCAGTCGCGATTTCCTCGACGATCAGCGCCGGGGCCGAACGGGCGTAGCGCGTGGGCAGCGTGATATCGTAGCGCAGGACATATTCGATCAGTGGCATCGCATCGTGGAAGTCGCCCACGTCGATCAGCCAGACCATGATGGTCGGCAGCACTTCGTCCTGCACGCCCTGGCCGGTCTCCTCGGCCGCATCGAGCAAGCCTTCGATCCAGGAGCGATATTCGGGCAGCATCTCGCGCTTGGCGGCGATCTTGAGCTGGATCGACTGGATTTCCTTCAGCCGGCGCAGATCGTGCGTGAGGCGCATATTGATCGTGGCCTGGGCGCGATCGGCCGGGCTGGCATTGTCGTCGAGCGACGTGGCAAGCCCGCCCTCCATGTCGGAGCTTGCCACGGTCTTTGCGGCCAAGATGCGGTCGCGATGGTGTCGAGCAAGGCTCATGCGGGGTCTCGGATATGGAGGGCGAACGGGGGGAGGGCGAACGAGAGAGGGCGCGGAAGCGCGGCCGATCAGGCCGGCTTCTTGCCCATGACGATGTTCTCGACGAGCGAGGTCAGGCCGTAGTCTTCGACGACATAGGCCTCGTTGACGCTCTCATAATTCTCGATCTGATCGAGCGCGGGTTCGTCGCGCAGCTGGCGACGCGTCGTGCCCGCCTGCGTATAGATTGCGAGGTTGGCGAGCGTGGTGATGAGCATCGCATTGGCCGGGAAGAACGGCACGCGCACCGCGGGCATGCCCGCGACTTGCTTGGTCGACATGATGACGTCGCGCGCCAGCATTTCAGTCGCCTTGTCGCCCGCTGCGTTGACGATGTTGAAGTATTTGTCGTGCAGCAGATCGCGGCCGAGGATCACGACCAGGTCGGTATCGTCGCGGTGCCATTCGTCGATCAGCTCGACCGCATCGAAGGCAAGCGCATCGAGATTGACGTAATCGACATCGGTGCCGGGCGTGCCGCCGCCGACATAGATCGCCTTGGTCCCGGCAAGCGCGCCAACCGTCAGCCCACCATCGCTGAGCACGCGCTCCGCCGCATAGGTCCGGATCTTGTACAGCCAGCCCTTGTTGACGTCCTGCAGCAGCGGATTGGCGGTGCGATCGGTCTGCGCGGCAGCGGCAATGCCGTTCCAGCCGATCATGATGCGATCGCGGCCCTTCTGCTTGACGATCGCGTCGCGGACCAGCGTCTGGAACTCCGGGCGATGCGCCCAGGCGTCGAGCTTGGCATATTTGATCGCCGTGTCGCTGTTGGTCTGCTCGCAGCGATAGCGACCGAGATCCGAGGTGTCGGTCGGATCGGTCGGCGTGCGGCGCGTGCCGGCCGCGGTGTTGGTACGGCTTGCGATCGGGCGGGTGACGCCGATACCGACCTTGTCGCCTTCCTGCTGGGTGACGGTGACGTTGCCGACGCGCGACAGGAAGTCGCTCGACTGCATCACGCGTTCGATCAACTTCTGCTCGACCACCGGAGCCACAGTGAATTGCGTGGTGGCATCGGGCACGCCGCTGAGCAGCGCGATCTGGCTGACATAGGCGTTGTACAGCAGGCGGGTCGTGTTGCGCATCGTGGTGCTCCTGGGCGAATCGTTCGAGAGAGGCGTTGAGGTCGGTCGGGATCAGCAGTCGGTGACGGCCGTGCCCGTTCCGCCGCTGGCAGGCGCGCGGTTGAAGCCGGGGGCCTCGGTCGCCTCCAATTTGGCCTTCATCGACGCGAATTCGGTCTGCATCGCGACGACAGCATCATTGGCTGGCTTCACCGCCGCGAGGATCGCGCTGGCGACCTGTTCGCCCATCGCGGTCGCGAATTTGGCGGCGTCGAAGGCATTGTCATTGGCCGGGGTCTTGGGCTGTTCGACCGGCTTCTCAGGCTCGGCCTTGCTGAACATCGCGGCGAAGCTCGCGAAGCCCGCCTTGATCGCCTCGGCGACGCCGGCGGAATCGGCCGGCTTGGTATCGAATTCGATCGCGACGGGTTCGGGCGAGGCCGCGAACACCGTGCCAGGCGCGGTGCGCGAAAAGGATAGCGCCTGCGTACCGATCGAGGCGGGCTTGTCGGTGAAGGCGAGGCCGATCAGGCCGATCTTGTCGGTGCCGGCGTAGCTCGGCGTTAGCTCGACCGAGGGGAAGGGTTTTTGCGCGGCACCGGCGAGGGCAACGAGCTGATCGTTGGCATCGACCTGGCAATACAGCGCGCGGCGCTGCTCGCTCTTGCCGTCGATCATGATGGCATCGGTCTGCGCCTTTACGGCCACCACATTGCCATAGCCGTTGAAGGGCGGTTCGGGGCTGAAGCCCGCGATATGCTCGATATTGATCCGCGGGCTGTAGGTTTCGGCGTTGAAGGTCTCGACGATCTGATCGATCCAGGCGGGATCGATCACGCGGCCGTCGCTGATCGTCTGGCCCGCGACGAAAGCGCGGAAGAACTTGCTCTTGGTGCCCATGGCGGTCTGGTCCCTCGGATCGGTGCGTGCCGCCCAATCCGGTTAGGGGTGGGCATCTAGGGCCGCAAAAGGCACCGAAGAGCGCGCGCATCTCAAGCCAGCGCTTTTGTAGAAACCCATTCTACAAAAGCACCGGCTGCGAGCCGCGCCGATCGCATGGCTAGGTTCGCGCGCCATGAGCAAGCTTCCGCCCGATACCGGCATGCCGCTGCCCGCCTCGACCGCGCCGATCGCGATCGACGCGCGACGGCAGGCGCGCAGCCTGTACTGGCGCGGTTGGGGGGTGACGCAGATCGCCGGCGAGCTCGGCCTCGTACGTGCGACCGTCCAGGCGTGGAAGGACCGCGAGAAGTGGGACGAGGCCCCGTCGCTGTCTAAGATCGAAGACGCGCTGGAATGTCGCCTCAACACGCTGATCGCCAAGGACAACAAGACGGGCGGTGATTTTAAGGAAATCGATCTGTTGATGCGCGCCGTCGTATCGGGCGCGCGGGTGCGCCGGTTCGAAGCGCCAGGCGGACACGAAGGCGATCTCAACGAGAAGGTCGGCAATCGTAACGCCGGAGAGCGCAAGAAGCCGGTAAAGAACCATTTCACGACCGAGCAAGTCGAGCAGCTCGAGGAAATCTTCATGGCCGAGCTGTTCGGCTATCAGGAGGATTGGTGGTGGGCGAAGGACGAGCGCACCCGCATGATCCTGAAGTCGCGCCAGATCGGCGCGACCTGGTACTTCGCGCGCGAGGCGCTGCTCGACGCGCTACGCGGGGGCGGGAACCAGATATTCCTGTCGGCGTCGAAGGCGCAGGCGCATATCTTCCGGGGATACATCGTCCAGTTCGCAGCGCGTGTCGGCGTCAAGCTGCAGGGCGACCCGATCGTCCTGAAGGCCGACACGATTCCCGAGGGCGAACCGGCAGCCGAGCTGATCTTCCTCGGCACCAACGCCCGCACCGCGCAGGGTTATCACGGCAATTTCTACTTCGACGAATTCTTCTGGACCTACGGGTTCGAGGAACTGAACAAGGTCGCCAGCGCGATGGCGATGCACAAGCGCTGGCGCCGGACCTATTTCTCGACGCCATCGAGCGTCGCGCACCAGGCGCATCCATATTGGACGGGCGAGCGGCGCAACCGGCGCGTCAAGAAGGCCGACCGGATCGAGATCGATGTCAGCCATGCCGCGCTGAAGGGTGGGCACCGCTGCGAAGACAATGTCTGGCGACAGATCGTGACGATCGAGGACGCGGCCGAGCGGGGTTGCGACCTGTTCGACGTGGACGAGCTGCGCATCGAATATGCGCCGGACGAATTCGCTAATCTCCTGATGTGCCAGTTCGTCGACGACAGCCTGTCGGCGTTCAAGTTCAACGAGCTGCAGCGCTGTTCGGTCGATACGATGGTCGACTGGGCTGATTTCAACCCGATCGCCAAGCGCCCGGTGGGAGCCCGCGAAGTGTGGGCGGGATACGATCCGCAGGAAAGCGAGGATGGCGACAATGCCGCGCTGGTGATCGCGCTGCCGCCTGGCGGGCCGGGCGGCAAGTTCCGGATGCTGGAGCGGCATCAGTTCCGCGGACTCGATTTCGAGGCGCAAGCGACGATGATCGTGGCGATCCTGGCGCGCTATAACTGCACCTATCTCGGCATCGATGCCAATGGCGTGGGCGCGGCCGTCTATCAGCTGCTGCGCGACAAGATGCGCGGCGTGGTGAAGATCGAATATTCGGTCGAAGCCAAGGTCACGATGGTGATGAAGGCGCAGCATACGATCGCCCGGCAGCGGGTCGAATGGGATGCCGGCTGGATCGACCTGCAATCATCTTTCCTGTCGATCAAGAAGACGCTCACCGGCAGCGGCCGCGCGATCACCTTCAAGGCGAGCCGCACCGAGGACGTCGGCCATGCCGACCTCGCCTGGGCGGCGATGCACATTTTTATCAACGAACCCCTTGACGGCAACGCGCGGCCAAAGACGCGCATGGAGATCTTCGAATGAACGAGCTGCCCCCGTTCGGCGCCGCGGCGCGCGATAGCGATCGTCCGCGCGAGCCGCTGATCTTCAGCTTCGGCGACCCCGAGCCGGTGCTCAACCGGCGCGAGATCATGGACCTGATCGAATGCGTCCATAACGGGCGCTGGTACGAGCCGCCGATCTCGCTCGATGGCCTGGCGCGTGCGTTCCGCGTATCGCCGCACCACAGCTCGGCGATCATCCTGAAGCGCAATTTGCTCGCCGCGTCGTTCGAGCCGACGCCCTTGCTCAGCCATACGGCTTTCAAGGCCTTCGTCCAGGATCTGCTGGTATTCGGCAACGGCTACCTCGAAGAGCGCAAGAACGTACTGGGCGGCACGATGCGGCTCGATCACTCGCTGGCGAAATATACCCGGCGCGGGCTGGTCGCGGGGCAGTTCTTTTTCGTGCCGGGGTATCTGCAAGAGACCGAGTTCCGGCCGGGCAGCGTGGTCCAGGTGATGCAGGCCGACATCAACCAGGAGATTTACGGCGTGCCCGAATATCTGAGCGCGCTGCAGTCGGCGTTGCTCAACGAGGCCGCGACGCTGTTCCGTCGGCGCTATTACCTCAACGGCAGCCATGCCGGGTACATCCTTTATGCGACCGGCGATATCGACGTGAACGATACCGATGCGATCAAAGAAGCGATGCGCAACTCGAAGGGGCCGGGCAACTTCAAGAACATGTTCGTCCATGCCCCGAACGGCAAGGAAGGCAGCATCAAGATCCTGCCGATCGCCGAGGTGGGGGCGAAGGACGAGTTCCTCGGCATCAAGAACGCGACGCGCGACGACGTGCTGGCCGCGCACCGGACGCCGCCATCGGTGCTGGGCATCGTGCCGGCGCAAGGATCGCAGCTCGGCAAGACGAGCGAAGTGGTCGACATGTTCTTCGAGCTGGAGATCGAGCCACTGCAGGCGGCGTGCCTGGCGGCGAATGACGCGCTTGGGTTCGAGGCGATCCGGTTCAAGGCGCGGAGCCGTTCGGCACCGGCCGCATAGAATTCCGCCCGGTGCTTTGCCCGGGCGGGGGAGACCGGGCTGCCACCCGGCCAACCGACGAGGATCAGCTCGCCACGACCAATCGGCCATCGGCCGTCCCGCACCCGGCAAACCGGGCGGGGTCCTAAAAGAGCGAGAAATCCAACATGTACACCATGAATGACGTCAAATCCGTGTCCCCCGCCAGCGGTTACATCGGGGGAAAGCGTAATCTTGCGCGCCGCCTGGTCCCGTTGATCGATGGGACGAGCCACGAAAGCTACGCCGAACCCTTTGTCGGGATGGGCGGCATCTTCCTGCGACGACGACGCAGGCCGCGCGCCGAGTATATAAACGACGTCTCGGGAGACATCGCGACCTTTTTCCGGGTGCTGCAAGAGCACTATCCCTACGTGATCGACATGCTGCGCTTTCGCGTGACCAGCCGGGCGGAGTTCGATCGGTTGAAGGCGATGCCGGCCGAGCGGTTGACCGACCTGCAGCGCGCGGTGCGCTTCCTTTACCTTCAGCGCTTGGCGTTCGGGGGGAAGGTGAGCGGCCGTCATTTCGGCGTCGATGCTCGAGCGGGTGCGCGATTTGACGACGGCAAGCTGGAGCCGCTGCTCGCAGAGATCCACGATCGGCTCGCCGGCGTCGTGATCGAACAGCTCGGTTATGCCGACTTCATCAAGCGCTACGACTCGGCCGGCACGCTGTTCTATCTCGATCCGCCCTATTGGGGATGCGAGACTGACTATGGCCAGGACGTGTTCGGGCGCGCCGACTTCGAGCACCTGGCGGCGCAGCTCGGCGCGATCAAGGGTCGTTTCCTGCTTTCGATCAATGACACGCCTGGCGTGCGCGCGGTGTTTGCCGGGTTCGCGATGCGCGAGTTCGAGACGACGTACACGGTCGGCGCGGGTGCCGCGTCCAAAGCGGCCGAGCTGCTGATCTCGAACTACCCGGTCGGCTAGAGGCCGATCCATCCCATGACGGCCGCGACGATCGCCGCGGCCGTCATCACGCCCGACCCGAGTACCAGCGTTGCTAGGACGAGATGCTCGACTCGGGCGGCTAGTGATTGTCGGGTGACGCGGCGCGGCATCGGTCGATCCTATTCGGTGATCGCCGGAACGCCAGAGCCTCCTTCAAAATTCGCAAAGCTGAAGGGGGGCGGGGGCGGGGCCTGCGACAGGATGTCCAGGCGCTGCAGCTTGTCGGCGAGGATCCCCGCGGCGATGTAGCGCGCCTTGTCGCGATCGGCCGTGATGTTCGATGACAGCTGCTTGCGGAGCGTCGGCGTCCAGCCGCGCATGCCCGCGAACAACAGGTGGATAAGTTCGTCTCGGTCTACTTGGCGCACGTTCAATCTCCCTTATGGTCTGCGCAGAACATAAGTAGAACATTTCCAACAAAGCAAGATAGCTGCGCATCTGGTCACGCGCTCTCCAGAGACAGCCCCACCCAAGGGGGGCTAGGGAGCCCGTACAGGGCATGGGCAACTCAGGGTTGCGACGCTTGGCTTTCCTCGATCGTGCCCTGCAGCGTGGCGCTCCCCGGGCAGGGCGGGCATGCCGGGCCAGGACCGTCGCGACCCCAAATCAAGCGCTTTGTCCCCCACCTCGCCCGCCCACTTTTCGTGTCCCTTTTATTGCAGCCGAAACGGGTTTTTGCCGGAGGGCAGCCCGCGCCTACAGAAAGCCGCCATTTCGTGGCCCGGAGCGTGTTGCAGATTAATGCAGCTGGCGACCTGTTTGCCAGGCCCGCGCGTAGCTCCGTTTCGATCGTCAATTCGCAGCGGCAAATCGCGAGCGACGGGTAGGGGAGTCGGGAAAACCCCAATCTCGCCAACCTTCGCCGAAAGTGGCTGTTAAGTCACTGAAAAGACGCCGCTTATGGATTGCGATCTCACCCCAATCTTTTGCAATATCTTGAGGGCGCAACCCCAATGTAATTGAAAACAATAGATATTTTTCGGGGGTATGGTTGGGTCTAGATAGTATAATCAGGTTATAGAAAGATTGGGGTAAATGTTGGGGTAAAAATGGCGGAAAACCGTGCAGGTTGGGGATATTGGGGTTTTCCCGCGTGCTACTATTTCCTCTGGCCCGCCCTACGAAAGCATCGGAATGGACGATCGTGAATTGAGCCTCGCTGTCGTCGGTCTGGACTTCGCGAAACCGGACAAGTCGAAAAGCAACCGGCGCTTCGAGGTGGCGCTGTGCGCGCCAGGGGAAGCGGTCGAGCTGCGGCCGGAGCCTCGCAATCGCGCAGACCGCAACGCAGTCGCCGCCTTCAGCCAGCGTGGCATCCAGCTAGGCTACCTCACGGCCGAGCGCGCACCGTGGATCGTGCGCAAGATCAATGCCGGCGAGACGTTCGAGGCGGTATTCCAGGAGGCCACGAGTTCGGCCGCGATCATTCGGGTCCGGTTCGGGGGAGGCGCTCCCACCCTGCCGACGCGGCGATCGCCGCAGCAGCAGCCCGCAGATTTCTGGTCGGATCCCGATGGTTCCGATTGGGGGGCGTGATTACTTCGGGAATACTGCGGGACTCTCGGTTCCCTCTATTTCCCTCTGGTTCCCTTTCGTTCCGAAAAACGGCCCGAAAGAGCGGCCTTGTGTGTATGAAAAACGGCGCTATTACGCGGTTTCCCTGCGAGGGGGCGATTAGCTCAGTTGGTAGAGCGTCTCGTTTACACCGAGAATGTCGGCGGTTCGAGCCCGTCATCGCCCACCATTCCCTGGCCACCCGATTTTCCTTGCACCAATGATGGCGCATATCGGCCATCAGGGCGTGGTCCGCGGCCGGTGCGTATAGGCAAGCTCATTTTCGCTATGTATTATCGATGTAATACACTATAGCACTCGGCGATCTAATAGTCTGCCGAGAGTTTAGCGATGCCCAGCATTTCAGTGTCCCGGATATCCCGCCCGCTGCGCGGCGTGGCCTGTGGCGACGTCGGTACCTGCGTCAGTCCGCGGGTGTCCGCATGAGCTTCCGCAACATCTCGGCATGGTCGATCCGCAACCCGATTCCCTCGCTCGTATTGTTCGCGATGCTCACCGTAGCCGGCATCGTCAGCTTTTCGCGGATGCAGGTGAACGACAATCCCGACATCGATTTCCCGATCGTGATCGTCTCGGTCAGCCAGCCGGGTGCGGCACCGACCGAACTTGAAAATCAGGTCACGCTCAAGGTCGAGGCGGCCGTGCGCAGCCTTGCTGGCATCGACGAGATCAATTCGACCGTATCAGAAGGACAATCGACGACCGTCATCCAGCTCGCGATCGGAACGCCGATCGATCGCGCGGTCGAGGATGTGCGCGGCGCGGTGCAGCAAATCCGCAGCGATTTGCCCGACGGCATCCTCGAACCGCAGATCGAGCGCGCCAATACGACGGGTAATGATCTGGCGAGTTATGCCGCGATCGGCACCGACATGACGATCGAGGAATTGAGCTGGTACATCGACAATACGGTGACCAAGGAATTGCTGTCGGTGCCGGGCATGGCGCATGTCGACCGCAACGGCGGGGTCAGCCGCGAAATCCGCGTGATCCTCGATCCGCTGAAGCTGCAAGCGCAAGGGCTGACCGCGAGCGACGTCAACCAGCAACTCCGCTTGGTCAATCTCAATGCGGCGGGCGGGCGTGCGGAAATTGGGGGATCCGAACAGGCGGTGCGTGTCCTCGGCAACGCGCGCACGGCGTATGATCTGGGGCAAACGCAGATTTCGCTCGGCGCGGGGCGGACGATCAAGCTCGCCGACATCGCGCAGATCCGCGACCTGTATGCCGAGCAGCGCTCCGCTTCGGCGCTCAATGGCCGATCGGTGCTAAGCTTCGACTTCCAGCGCGCCAAGGGCGGGTCCGACGTCAGCGTGTTCCACGGTGCGGAGGCCAAGCTCGCAGCGCTCGAGAAGCGCTACCCCAAGGTGCATTTCCAGCTGATCTTCAACCAGGTCAAGTATACCGAGCTGCAATATCATTCGGCGATCGACACGATGATCGAGGGCGCGGTGCTCGCGGTGATCGTCGTGTTCATCTTCCTGCGCGACTGGCGCTCGACCGTCATTTCGGCGCTGGCGATCCCGCTTTCGGCGATCCCGACGTTCTGGTTCATGGATTTGATGGGATTCACGCTCAACGGCATCAGTCTGCTCGCGCTTAGCCTGGTCGCCGGCGTGCTGGTCGACGATGCGATCGTCGAGATCGAGAACATCGTGCGGCACATGCGGATGGGGAAATCGGCGTACCAAGCTGCGATCGATGCTGCCGACGAAATCGGCCTCGCGGTGCTCGCCACCACCATGGCGATCGTCGCGGTGTTCCTGCCGGTCGGGTTGATGCCGGGTCTGTCTGGGCAGTTCTTCAAGAACTTCGGCCTGACCGTCGTGGTCGCGGTGCTGATGAGTCTGGCCGTCGCACGCCTGATCACGCCGATGATCGCCGCCTATTTCCTGAAGGCGGAAGGGCATCGCACGCACGGCGAGGGGGCGATTATGAACGTCTATATGGCGGTGCTGCGCTGGACGCTGCTGCACCGCTGGTCGGCGGTGGTCGGCGGGATGGGCGCGCTCGCGCTGACCGTGGTGGTGGCAGGCGCGCTCCCGATGACGTTCCAGCCCGATCAGGACAGCGACGCCTCGACCGCGTCGATCGAAATGGTCCCGGGCACGACGCTCGCGCAGACGCAAGCCGTGGTCAATCATGTCGCGGCGCTGTTGCAACGGCAGCCCGACGTCGAATCGACCTATCAGCGCGCGAGCGTCGGCAATGGCCGCGTCACCGCGATCTTCAAGGAGAGGAAGGCGCAGACCAGCAACGATTTCGAACGCGCGCTCGCGCCGCAACTCGCGCAGATCGCCGATGCGCGCGTCTCGTTCCGGTCGAACAATGGCGGCAGCAGCGGGCGCGATCTGTCGATCACGCTCGCCGGATCCGACCCCGAATTGCTCCGCCAGACCGCTATCACGCTCGCCGACCAAATGTCGCGTCTCTCAAGCGTCACCGCGCCACGCGTTGTCGGCGATTTGCAGCGCCCAGAGATCGTCATCAAACCGCATCTCGATTTGGCCGCGAGCATGGGGGTGACGACGGCGGCGTTGTCGAACGCGATCCGCGTCGCGACGCTGGGCGATATCGACCAGAACAGCGCGAAATTCTCGCTCAGCGACCGCCAAGTCCCGATCCGCGTTGCGCTCGACGAAAGTTCGCGGGCGCGGCTCGCGACGATCCGCAACTTGCCGATCCGAACCGCGAGCGGCGGTTCGGTTCCGCTCAGTCTCGTCGCCGATATCAGCTTCGGCGCAGGCGCGACCAAGATCGAGCGCGTCGCGCAGCAGCGCAAGGTCACCGTCGGCGCTGACCGCGCGCCCGGTGTCGTCAGCAGCACGGCGATGGACCAGATCGACGGGTTGCCGATCATGAAGAACCTGCCGCTCGGCGTTTCCAAGCTAACGCTCGGCCAGCAGAAGTTCGAGACCGAGATGATCACCAATTTCGTCGTCGCGGTCATATCGGGCGTGGTGCTGGTGTTCGCGGTGCTGGTGCTGCTCTATCGCCGCTTCCTGGCGCCGTTCGTCAATCTCGGTTCGTTGATGCTCGCGCCGCTTGGCGGGCTGATCGCCCTGCTGATTACCGGAAATCCGATCTCGATGCCGGTGTTGATCGGGATGCTGATGCTGCTCGGCATCGTCGCCAAGAACTCGATCCTGCTGATCGACTTCGCGCTCGACGAAATGTCCAAGGGGGTCGACCCGACCGTCGCGATCCTCGATGCGGGGCACAAGCGTGCGCAACCGATCGTCATGACGACGGTGGCGATGGTCGCCGGCATGGTGCCGACCGCGCTGTCGCTGAGCGGCGACGGGGCCTGGCGCGCGCCGATGGGCATCACCGTGATCGGCGGTCTGTTGCTGTCGACCGTGCTGACGCTGGTGATCGTGCCGGCCAGCTTCAGCCTGGCGCTGGGGATCGAGCGTTGGATCGGTCCGCGGATCGGCCGGCGCCTGCTGACCTATCGCCCGGGTGACGATGCGCTTCCGGCCCCGGTGATCGAGCATCCCGCGCTGGGGGCTTCGGCCTGAAGCGCGGGTTCGGCTAAGGCACCATATCGCCTCGGCCGGGCTTTGTGCGCAACAGGCGATGGGCGATCACCCACGCCAGCGCCGGGGGCAGAAGGGCTGCGGCGATCAGCAGCAGCTCGCTCGATTGCCGCCGCGCGACCGCACCTAGCGTGGCATAGACTGTGGCGGTCACGGTGCTGGACAGCAGGATCGACACGATCGAGGCCAGCCACGGCGCGCGCACCGCGCCGAGTGCGATCACCGATGCCTCGCTCAGCACCGGTACCGGTCGTAGCAGGGCGACGATCCACGGCCCGTGGGCGGCCGCCAGCGCGACCAACCGATCATGGTCGTCCTCGCCGATCAACCGACGCGCCAGCGGTGCCCCGGCGATCCGCATCACGACGAACATAGCGACCGCGCCGAAGCTCAGGCCAGCCGCAGACACGATCGACCCGAGCCACGGGCCGAGCATCGACCCGGCTGCGGTTGCAACCACACTCGACGGGATTGGCAGGATGATGTCGGCGGCGAGCAAGACGAAGACAACGACCGCGAACCCGGCGGTATCGCGGTTGCTGATCGCCGCGATCGTATAGGAATCGAACCACGCGCCCAGCCACAGGAACGGCACGATCACGATCGCGAATAGCAGGGCGATCCCGAGGGTCGTTCGCTTGCGCGACGGTCGGCCAGCGCTTGGTGTCATCGGGGGCCAGCATGGCGACGATGCCGCGTGCGATCAAGCCGGGTTCGGCGTGGGTGACCAATTGCCGCGGGCGCGGCCAGCGGTTACGCAGGGCGACCGAGACGGATGGAGACTGCGATGCGAGGCCTTTTGAGCGTTATGATGCTGAGCTGCGGACTTGCCGCACCGGTGCTGGCGCAGCCTGCCGCCGCCCCGAACGCCGCACCCAACGCAGCGGCCGATCAAGCGCTCGATCTCGCCACGAAGGCGATCGCGCTGCGTTCGGTCCGCGGGCCGGGCAATCAAACCCCGCAAGTCGCGGCACTCTATAAATCCGCGCTGGTCGCGGGCGGGTACGCCGACGCCGATGTCGAGATCGTGCCGGTCGATGATACCGCCTACCTCATCGGCACGTGGCGCGGCAGCGATCCCAAGCTGAAGCCGCTGGTCATCTCCGGCCATATGGACGTGGTCGAGGCGAAGCCCGCCGATTGGCAGCGCGACCCGTTCACCCCGGTCGTCGAAAACGGCTATCTGTTCGGGCGCGGCGCGAGCGACATGAAGCTCGACGGCACCACTGCGATTGCCGCGCTCGTCGACCTGCGTCGTTCAGGCTACAAGCCGAAGCGGACGATCGTCATCGAATTCTCGGGTGACGAGGAAACGGTGATGAAGACCTCCGCGCTGATCGCCGAGCGGTTGAAGGATGCCGAACTCGTGATCAACATCGATGGCGGCGGCGGTGTGCTCGACGAGGAAACGGGCAAGCCGAAATATTGGACGTGGCAGGGGGCGGAGAAGACCTATGCCGATTTCAAGCTGACCGTCACCAATCCCGGCGGCCATTCCTCGGCTCCGCGTCCGGTCAATGCGATCGTGCAATTGTCCAAGGCGCTGGAAAAGATCGGCAGCTATCGCTTCAAGCCCGAGCTCAGCCCGCTGACGCGCGAGGCGCTGGCGAAGGCTGCACCTTACGAGGAGCCTGCGATTGGTGCGGCGATGAAGGCGTTCGTCGCCAATCCGGCGGATGAGGCCGCAATTGCCACGCTCGTCGCCAATCCCGGTACGGTCGGGCGGATCGGCACGACGTGCGTGCCCACGCTGGTGAGCGGCGGACATGCCGAGAACGCACTGCCGCAGCGCGCCACCGCCAACATCAATTGCCGCATCTTCCCCGGGCACAAACCCGCCGACATCATGGCCGAGCTGGCGCAGGCGGCGGGCGATTCCGGCGTGACTTTCAGTGACGTTACAGAAGGATCGGTCGCCAATGACGCATCGCCGCTGCGGCCGGATTTCCTGGCAGCCGTGAACCGCGCGATGGGGACGGTCTATCCCGGCGTTCCGGTATTCCCGGCGCAATCCTCGGGCGCGAGCGACAGCATGTGGTTCCGCTATCACCACGTGCCAAGCTATGGCGCGAGCCCGACCTTCAGCAAGGAATCGCAGGATTTCAGCCACGGCCTGAACGAGCGCACGCCGATCAGCAACATCGCGCCGGGCATTCTGTATTACCGGTCGTTGTTCACCGATCTGTCGAAGTAAGCGCGCGTGGCGCACGACACCGACGCCGATTGGAGCTTGCCCGGCTGGCTCTATACCGACCCCGAATATTTCGCAGTCGAGACCGAGCGCGTAATCCGCCCGTCGTGGCAGATCGTGTGCCACCAGAATGATGTCGCCAATCCCGGCGATTTCCACACGCTCGATTATATCGGTGAGAGCGTCATCGTCATGCGCGGCGATGACAGCGTGTTGCGCGCCTTCGCCAATGTCTGTCGCCACCGCGCGATGCGTCTGGTCGAGGGGCCGAGCGGCTGCGCGAAGAAGCTCGTCTGCCCGTATCACGCCTGGACCTATGAGACCGACGGGCGGTTGTCGGGCGTGCCGATGCGGCGCGATTATCCCGCGCTGAAGCTGGAGGAGAACGGGCTCGTCCCGGTCGAACTCGAGCTATGGCACGGTTTCGTGTTCGTGCGGCTGGAGGGCGATGGGCCTTCGGTCGCCGACATGATGGCACCATACGACGCCGAGATCGCGCCCTATCGTTTCGAGGAGATGCAGACGATCAGCCCGCTTCGCCAGCGGACCCGCGCAGTGAATTGGAAGAATGTCGGCGATAACTATTCCGACAACCTCCACATTCCGGTCGCGCATGACGGGCTGACGCGGCTGTTCGGCAAAAGTTATGCGATCGCGGCGGAACCGTGGGTCGACAAGATGTCGGGGCGGCTGGTCGATCGTCCGTCGGACAACCCGTGGGAGCGCTTCTACCAGACGCATCTGCCGCACGTGCCGCATCTGCCCGAGGCCAATCAGCGGCTGTGGCTGTATTTCAAGCTGTGGCCCAACATGGCGTTCGATCTTTATGCCGACCAGATCGATTTCATGCAGTGGCTGCCGCTGACCCCCACGACGTGCGTGCTGCGCGAGATGGCCTTCGCGCTGCCGGACAAAAGGCGCGAGATGAAGCTGGTGCGCTACGCCAATTGGCGGATTAACCGCGTCGTCAATGCCGAGGACACCTGGCTGATTGAGCGTGTGCAGCAGGGCATGGCGTCGAAGAGCTATACCGCCGGGCCGATCGGCACCAGCGAGGTGTGCCTGCGCAGCTTCGCGCGGAAAATTCGGGAGCGCATTCCCGAAGCGCGGCGGCACCGTGCGCCGGCGGCGGGGTGGAGCAAGCGCTAGCCCTCTCCCGCTTTCGCGGGAGAGGCAACGGAGAGTTGGTCCGCCTCCTTTAGGCGGGCCTAGTCGCAGTCGGTGAGGGTCTTCTTCTGTCGGGCGTGGTGGCAGAAGAAGACCCTCCCCCAACCCTCTACCGCGAAGGCGGGAGAGGGTTTTCGAGTAGAAGGCGGGAGCAAGCATGACGAAACGATACGACGCCCTCATTATCGGCGGCGGCCATAACGGCCTGGTCTGCGCTTTCTACTTGGCGCGCGCCGGACTGAAGGTGCGCGTCCTCGAACGGCGCCACATCGTCGGCGGCGCGGCGGTGACCGAGGAATTTCACCCCGGTTTCCGCAATTCCACCGCGAGCTACACTGTCAGCCTGCTGCGCCCGAAAGTGATCGCTGACATGAAGCTCCACGATCGCGGCTATCGCGTCATCGAGCGCACGATCAGCAACTTCTTCCCCTTCCCCGATACCTATCTGACGCTCGGCGGCGGCACCGCCCGCACCCAGCAACAGTTCGCACGCTTCAGCCAGAAGGACGCCGACGCCTACCCCGCCTATGACGGGGCGCTGGAAAAGGTCGCCCAAGTGCTGCGCGATCTCGCGCTGAAAACCCCGCCCAATGTCGGCGGCGGACTCCGCGCGCTGCTGGCAGGGGGCGCGCAGGGCTGGCCGATCGCCAAGATGGAGATCGAGGCGCAGCGCGATCTGCTCGACGTCTTCACCAAATCCGCGCGCGATTTCCTCGACGGCTGGTTCGAGGACGACCATGTCAAATCCGCCTTCGCCTTCGATGCGGTGGTCGGCAATTATGCCGGGGTGTCGACGCCGGGCAGCGCCTACGTCCTGCTCCATCACGTGTTCGGCGAGGTAAACGGCAAGCTTGGCGCGTGGGGCCATTCGGTCGGCGGGATGGGGTCGATCACGCAGGCGATGGCGGATGCGTGCCTGGAGGCCGGTGTCGAGATCAGCCTCGAGGCGCCCGTTGCCAAGCTGCTGACCGAAGGCGGCAAGGTTGCGGGCGTGCGGTTGGAATCGGGTGAGGAAATCGCCGCCAAGATCGTCGCCGCCAATGTCGGACCGGCCTTGCTCTACCGCCAGATGGTCGATGCCGCCGACATGCCGACCGATTTCAAGCGGCGGATCGACGGGTTCAAGACCGGCAGCGGCACCTTCCGCATGAACGTGGCGCTGTCCGAACTGCCCGATTTCACGGTGTTTCCGGGCAAGGAAAAGGCCGAACATCACACTGCCGGCATCATCATCGCGCCCGGCATGGACTATATGGACCAGGCCTTCATCGATGCGCAGCAGTATGGCTGGTCGAAGAAACCGATCGTCGAGATGAAGCTGCCCACTACGGTCGATGATAGCCTAGCCCCGCCGGGGATGCACATCGCCAGCCTGTTCTGCCAGCAATTCGACCCCAAGATCGACTGGGATACACACCGCGAGACAGTCGCCGATCTGATCATCGACACGGTCACCGAGCATGCGCCCAATTTCAAGGGTTCGGTGATCGCGACGCAAATCCATTCGCCACTCGATCTGGAGCGCAAGTTCGGGTTGATCGGCGGGGACATCTTCCACGGGACGATGGGGCTCGACCAGCTTTGGGCGGCGCGGCCGATGCTGGGGCATGGCGATTATCGCGGGCCGATTGCCGGGCTGTATATGTGCGGATCGGGCACGCATCCCGGCGGCGGCGTGACCGGCGCGCCGGGGCACAATGCCGCGCATGAAATTCTGCGCGACCGCAGCGTGTTAGGTCGCTTGTTCGGGTAAAGCGGTACGCGAGCGTAATAGATAGAGCGGTATCCCGGCGAGCATTAGCCCGAGGCTGAGCCCGCTCGCCGCCCCGCCTGCGCCCCAAAAGGCGAAGAGCGAGAAGGCGATGCCAAAGCTCGCGCTGACTGGCGCGATCCGCCGGACCAAGGCGGAGACGCAGGCGGCGAGATAGAACCACAACGACGAACAGGTCGTCAGCAAAGCGGCAAAAGCGAACACTCCGGCCAGCGATGCGCTTGCGTTCGACAGCACCAACAGGCTCGCGCAGATTGACGACAGGATCAGCACGCGCACCGGCACGTCGCGCGCCGAGACGTGCGCGAACCAGCGTGGCAGCAGCCCGGCGCGCGCCATGCCGAGCGGCACTTCGCCCTGGATCAGCACCCATCCGTTGAGCGCGCCGATCGCCGCGATGGCGGCGAAGGCAGCGACCAGCAACCCGCCGCCGACGCCGGCAAAGCGTTCGACGAACAGCTGAAACGGTGCGACCGATGCCGCGACCTCGGCGGCGGGCAAGAGCAACACGATGCCCGAACAGACGAGGATGTAGAACAGGCCGACCGCGACGATCCCGGTCATCGTGGCGCGGGGTACGGTGCGCGCCGGGTCGCGGATTCGTTCCGCCGCGACGCTCGCCGCCTCGAACCCGACCAGCGGGAACAGCGTGAGCGCGACCGCGCCGCCCAATCCCGCCAGCACCATGCCACTTGCCGGCAGCGGCGGCAGCGCGACCGTGCCCCCGACACCCACTGCAGCGGCAATCGCAACCACTGCGATCAGCGGTGCGATCTTCAGGATGGTGGTGATGACCTGCACGCGTCCGGCAAGCTTTGCCCCGCCCAGATTGAGCAGCGTCAGCAGCCAGATCAGCGCCACCGCGACCAGCGCACCGGTCAACGGCGTGGCGTTCAGCGCGGGCACGAACGCCGCGAGATAGCTGGTCGCGGCAAGCGCGATGGCGGCATTGGCGGCCCAGACCGAGACCCAATACGCCACGCCGACCATCACCCCCGGCAACGGGCCGAGTACGGCCCCGGTGATCGCAATCGCGCCGCTCGCTTCGGGCATGTGCTGCGCCAGCCGCGCCAGCGTCCATCCGATCGCAAGCACGCCTGCGATGCTGACGATCCAGCCGACCACCCCGGTCCAGCCATATGGCGCGAGCGCGATCGGCATCAGGAAAATGCCCGATCCGATCATCCCGCCCATCACCAGCGCGGTGGCGGTCCAATATCCGAATGGGCGTGGCGCGGCGGTATCGATCGGCATAGTCCCCCCTGGAGCCAATTCAGCACGACGCGCAGGGCGACGCCATAGTTCCTTTTCGCGCAAGCTGCGCTACGACCGCGTTATGGCGGAGGCGAGCATGGGGACCGAAACGGGCTGGATGGCGACGAGCGGGCGTTATCCGCCGCGCTTGATCGACGCCGCCCTCGCACTCAATGACAACCGTCTTGGCGAGGCCGAGCCGCTGCTGAAGGCGCATCTTCGCGATGATCCGTTCGATGTTGCGGCGATCCGCATGTTGGCGGAGCTGGCCGGGCGGATCGGGCGGTACAAGGATGCCGAGACGCTGCTGCGCCGTGCGATCGACCTGTCGCCAGGCTTCACCGCTGCGCGCGCCAATCTCGCGCTGGTGCTGTACCGGCTCAACCGCCCGACCGACGCGATCGAGGAACTCGCGACCGTCGTCGCCGAAGACCCCGACAATCCCGGTCATGCCAATTTGCAGGCGGCGGCCTTTGGCCGGCTTGGGCAGTTCGACGATGCGATCGGCTTGTATCAGCGCGTGCTCGCTGACGTGCCCGAACAGCCGCGCGTGTGGATGAGCTATGGCCATATGCTCAAGACGGTTGGGCGGCAGGCGGATGGCATCGCCGCGTATCGCCGCGCGATCGACCTGCTGCCGAGCCTCGGGGAGGCGTGGTGGAGCCTCGCCAATCTCAAGACGGTGCGGTTCGACGATAGCGATATCGCCGCGATGGAGGCAGCGCTGGTCGCGCCGGGGATCACTGACGAGGATCGCTTTCACCTCGATTTCGCGCTGGGCAAGGCGTTCGAGGATCGCCGCGACGCCGCGCGCGCCTTCGCGCATTATGCCGATGGCAATGCCCGCCGCCGCGCCGCGCTGCCCTACGATGCGGATGAGACGCAGGCTTTCGTCGATCGCAGCATCGCGCGGTTCGATGCGGATTTCTTTGCTGATCGCGCCGGGCAGGGGTGTCCGGCGTCAGATCCAATCTTTATTCTGGGTATGCCACGCGCCGGATCGACGCTGATCGAACAGATCCTGTCGAGCCATTCGCAGGTCGAGGGGACGACCGAATTGCCCGACATTCCGCTGCTGGCGCGCGCCGACGCGGCCTATCCGGTCGGGCTGGCCGATTGGTCGGCCGAGCGGCTGCACGCGGCGGGCGAGGCGTATCTCCAGCGCACGCGCATCCAGCGGCGCACCGACCGCGCCTTCTTCATCGACAAACTGCCCAACAATTGGGCGCACGTGCCGTTCATCCTCTCGATCCTGCCGAATGCCCGGATCATCGATGCCCGGCGGCATCCGCTCGGCTGCTGCTTCTCGAACTTCAAACAGCATTTCGCGCGCGGGCAGGGGTTCAGCTACGCGCTCGACGACATGGGGCGCTATTACCGCGATTATGTGCGGCTGATGGCGCATGTGGATGCAGTGCTGCCGGGCCGCGTCCACCGCGTGCTGTACGAGGATATGGTCGGGGAGACCGAACGCACCGTCCGTGCGTTGCTGGCGGCGTGCGGGCTGGCGTTCGAGCCCGCCTGCCTTGCGTTCCATGAGACCGAGCGCGCGGTGCGCACGGCGAGTTCCGAACAGGTCCGCCGCCCGATCTTCCGGGAGGGGACGGAGGCGTGGAAGCCGTTCGAGTCATGGCTCGATCCCCTTAAGGTCGCGCTTGGCGCAGTGCTCGACACATACCCGCTGGCGCCGTCATCGTTGTAATTCGGCAACGATTCAGCATCATTGTTACAGTTCTGTATCGACGTGCTTGACGGTTGCTGCGTGTGCGAACAGTCTGCTGCAACATCGCAATAGGGGGCTGTCTGATGTCATCGTCTACGCATCGTGCTGTAATCGCCGCACTCTTGTCGTCGGTCTTCACCGTCCCCGCCTTCGCGCAGACCACGCCTGCACAGCCCGCCGCCGCGACACCGGCCGACGACAGCAATGCCGACATCGTCGTCACCGCGACCAAGCGTTCGGAAAGCCTGCAGAACGTGCCGATCAGCGTCCAGGCGTTGACCACAAAGAAGCTCGATGAACTCAACATCACCAGCTTCAAGCAATATGCTCAGCAACTGACCTCGGTGTCGTTCCAGGCGCTGGGCGGCACGCCGGGCACCAACGTCATCTATATGCGCGGCGTCGCGTCGGGCGGTGACGGCAACCATTCGGGCGCGCTCCCCTCGGTCGGCGTCTATCTCGACGAACAGCCGGTGACGACGATTGGCGGCAATCTCGACGTTCATATCTATGACATTGCGCGGATCGAGAGCCTGTCCGGACCGCAGGGCACGCTGTACGGCGCGTCGTCCGAAGCGGGCACGATCCGCATCATCAGCAACAAGCCCGATACCTCGCATTTTTACGGCCGTGCCGATGTCGAGGGCAATCACGTCAGCAAGGGTGGTTTCGGCGGCAAGGCCGAGGCGATGATCAATCTGCCGCTCTCCTCGTCGGCGGCGCTGCGTGTGATCGGCTATTATCAGCACGATGCGGGCTATATCGACAATGTCGCGGGCACGCGCAGCTTCGACGTGTCGGCGGCGGCGACCCCCTTGGCACCCGGCTATACCGGCACGATCAGCAACGCCGCCTTCGTCAAGAAGGACTATAACGACACCCAGATCGCCGGTGGTCGCGCCGCGCTGAAAGTCGATCTCGACAGCAATTGGACGGTCACGCCGACCGTGATGTATCAGGACACGCGCAGCCACGGTTCCTATGGTTATGATCCGAAAGTCGGCGATCTGAAGGTCCAGCATTTCTTTCCCGAATTCCGCCGCGACCGCTTCATCCAGGCGGGGCTGACGATCGAAGGCAAGGTCGGCAATTGGGACCTGACCTATGCCGGGGCCTATCTCGACCGCAAAACCTATCAGTCGAGCGATTACACCGATTATTCCGAGGCGTATGACAGCCTCTATTCTTCGGCGGGTGGCCTCGCCGGCTATTTCTATTACCGCGACAATGCCGGCCGCACGATCGACCCGCGCCAGCAAGTGATCGGCAGCGACCATTTCAAGAAACTGAGCCAGGAACTGCGCGTCGCCAGTCCGTCGAGCGACCGCTTCCGCATCGTCGCAGGTGCCTTTTATCAGCGGCAAACCAACGACATCTATCAGGATTACAAGATCGCCAATCTGGCGACCACGCTGTCGGTCAACGGATCGCCCGGTACGCTGTGGCTGACCAAGCAATATCGCGTCGACAAGGATTACGCGATGTTCGGCGAGGCGAGCTTCGACATCACGCCCACGCTGACCGCGACCGCGGGTGCGCGCGCCTATATCTACGACAATACGTTGATCGGCTTCTTCGGCTTCGGGCGTGATCCGGCGGGCGGGTTCAACACCACGCCGTACAATGCCGCAGGCAGCTCGCGCACCGGTGTCGCCGGATGCTTCACCACCAACGGCACGCGGCTGCGCGATGCGGTAGCGGCGGGGGGACCCACCACGTTGCTGCCGCCTGCGGTGGCGGGCGGGCCGTGCACCAACCTCGGTACCTTTGCCGCTGGCGCTGGCGTGCAGCCGGTCACGGCGTCGGGCCAAGGCGTGACCTATCGCTTCAACCTCAGTTGGAAGCCGGTCACCGGCGTCCTGCTGTACGGCACCGCCTCGCGCGGCTTCCGCCCCGGCGGCATCAACCGCCGCGCCGACGTGCCGCCATACGGTGCCGATTTCCTGACCAATTACGAACTCGGCGCAAAGACGACGTTGCTTGGCGGCAAATTGCGGCTGAACGGCGCAATCTATCAGCAGAATTGGGACAAATTCCAATTCGCCTTCCTCGGCGCGAACAGCTTCACGCAAATCCAGAACGGCCCGAACGCGCGCATTCGTGGTGCGGAAATCCAGGGTAGCCTCAACCTGCGCGCGCTTTCGCTGAGTGGATCGGCCTCCTACACCGATGCCAAGACGACGCAGAACCTCTGCTTCGCCGCGGATCCTACCTTTACCTGCGGCGGAGCGACCCCGTCGGCCCCGGCGGGCACGCGTCTGCCGATCACGCCGCAATTCAAGGCAAGTGGAACCGCGCGCTATTCCGTGCCGATCGGGACGGCGAAGGCGTACGGGCAGGGCGTGGTGTCGTATCAAAGCTCGGCGTCGAGCGACGTGCGCACGCTCGCCTTCACCCCGACCGGCGTGCCCTATAACCCGGCCGCGTCGCTCGGCCGTCTGGCCGCGTTCACCACGGCGGATTTCGCGGTCGGGGCGGAATTCAGTCGCTTCAGTCTGGAAATCTTCCTGCAGAATGCGTTCGATGCGCGCGGCCAGCTCTCGCGCTTCCAGCAATGCGGATCGTGCATCCAACGCCCGTACATCGTGCCGATCACGCCGCAGACGATCGGCGTGCGGCTGCATACGGACTTTTAAAGCCCGGCCTTGTCTAGCGCGGAGGCCAATTCCGTGGTCATCGCGCTGTCGGCCTTCGGTGTCAGCCGGTTGAGCGCGGTCTGCACGCGCGCTTGCGCGACCTGCAGCGTCTTGTGCCGCACTGCGCGGATCGCATTGGTGCGGCCCGACCGGCTTTCACCCAGCAATGCTGCCCATTTCGCCTCCTCCGCCGCCAATATGGCGAGCGCGAGCCGCAGGCCGTCGCGCTGGCCGTGCGCATGATCGTCGGACATCATCGCCCCTTTCGTTTCCACGCCGCGCAATACGCGGCGCGGCGGGTAAAGAATAGCGCGCGGGGCACCGCCATATGTTCGGGTGTTTCCCTAACAGTCCGCTTGGCCTAATCCGCTGGTATGATGTCCGCCCTGCTCCTCCTCGCCGCGAGCGCGACGCAGCCGATTGCCACCGCGCGCGTTACGTTCGATCGCAGCGGGGAACGGTCGGTGCGCGTGTCGGGCATGGCCGATGTCGCGGCGGCGCGCGCGCTCACCCCCGACGACCCCGCGCGGATCGCCTCGATCTCGAAGCTCGTCGTCGCCATCGCGGTGTTGCGGCTGGTCGAACAGCGCAAGCTCGATCTCGATGCGGATGTGTCGGATGTGCTCGGCTACGCTTTGCGCAACCCGGCGTTTCCCGACCGCGCGATCAGCTTGCGGATGCTGTTGTCGCACCAGTCGAGCCTGACCGATACGATTGATTATGTGCTGCCGCTCGATGCCGACATGCGCGCGATCCTTGCCGACCCCAAGGCGTGGGACGCGGGTCACGCCCCCGGCAGCTATTTCAACTACACCAACTTCAATTTCCCGGTGATCGCCGCGGTGATGGAGCGCGCGACCGGCGAGCGGTTCGACCGGCTGATGCAGCGGCTCGTGCTCGCGCCGCTCAAGCTCGATGCGTGCTACACGCTTGCCTCGTGCTCGGACGGGGCGGTGCGCCGGGCGGCGGTGCAGTATCGCAGTGGCGTCGTCACGCGCGACGACAATCATGGCCAGCGTCCGGCTTGCCCGGTGACGCGCGCCAGCGACGGCAGTTGCGACCTTTCCAAATGGCGCGCCGGGGCCAATGGCGCGACCTATTCGCCGCAGGGCGGGCTGTATATTTCGGTGCGCGATCTGGCGCGGGTTGGGCGGTTGCTGCTCGGCAAGGGGACGCTCGACGGGGTGCGCATCCTTCGCCCGCAATCGGTCACGCTGCTCGAGGCGCCCGTCTGGACGTGGAACGGTGCGAGCGGCCCCGCCAGCAATGGCGACACGTGGAACGGGCAGATGTGTCGCTATGGCCTCGCCATCGGGTTCGTGGCGACGGGGATTGCGGGCTGTCGCGATGATCCGGTCGGCGATGCGCTGCCACGCTTGGGGCACTTGGGTGAGGCATATGGCCTGCGCTCGGGGCTGTGGATCGATGTCAAGCGCGGCACCGGCATTGCCTATTTCGCGACCGACGTGGCGGATGTGCCCGGCACCCGCTCGGCCTATACCGCGACCGAGGAAGCGCTTGCGGGCGGCACGCTGCCGTGAATTTGCGCCATATCGAGATTTTCCACGCGGTCTATGTCAACGGATCGGTCAGCGCGGCGGCGCGCGCGCTCAACATTTCGCAGCCGTCGGTGTCCAAGACGCTGCGCCACGCCGAATCTTTGCTCGGCTTCCAACTCTTCCTGCGCACCAGCGGACGGCTCGTGCCGACCGAGGATGCGCACAGCCTGTTCGCCGAAGTCGCCGAAATCCAGGACCGCGTCCATGCGCTGCGCGAGGCGGGGCGCAATCTGAAGCGTGGCGTCGGTGGTACGTTGCGCATTTCCGCGCTGCCGTCGCTTGCGCTCGATGCGTTGCCGGTCGCGGTGGCGAGCTTCCTGCGCACGCATGAGAATGTGAAGTTCGATCTCCAGACGGTCCATCACGACGATCTGCTGCGCAAATTGTACGAACGCGAGTGCGACATCGCGATCGCCTATGAAGTGCCGCCGGCCGCGCCGATCGGGCATCGCTGGCTGGGCGAGGGCGAGCTGGTCCTGCTCTACCGCGAACAGGACATGCCCGATGCGCCGCCGCGCGTCGGGCTCGAATGCCTCGCGGGCAAGCGCTTCATCAGCCTCGCGGCGAGCGGCCCGATCGGGCAATTGTTCAGCGAGGAGGTCGAGCGGCTCGACCTCACGCTCAACGAAGTCGTCTCGGCGCGCACCTTCTACATCGCGACGGCGCTGGTGCGGCAGGGGGCGGGGATGACGGTGGTCGACAGCTTCACCGCACAAGCCTCGCTCGCGCCGGGCCTGTCGGTGCGGCCGCTGAAGCCGCAGATCACCTTCGACGTCCACGCGATGTTCCTGCTCGATCGGCCGCCGACCGCGCTCGCCACCGATTTCCTCAAGACGCTCGCCCGCGTGATCGACGCGGCATAAATCGAGGCTATGGCGAGCGCCGCACTCGCTATGCGTGTGCGCCCAGCGGGGTCGATACGGTTGTGGGATGATCCCCGCACCCTATCTCCTCTACCTTGGCCACAGCAGCGATGCGATCGGCATCAAGACGTCGCGCGGTCTTGCCACCTTTCGGCCGACGGATTGCGTCGGTGAGTTTCGTTATGACGATTGCCCGCTGACGCTCGGTCTGCCGCGCCTGAGCATCGCCGCGGGGGCGGCGGCGGGCGCGCGGACGCTGGTGCTCGGCATCGCCAATTCGGGCGGCACGATGGGGCAGGATCTGATCGACGATGCCGCTGCCGCGCTGGAGGCGGGGATGAACGTCGCGGCGGGGCTGCATCAACGCTTGCGCGACGTTCCTAGGCTTGTCGCGTTGGCGCAGGCGCAGGATCTCGCGCTGTTCGACGTGCGCGATCCGCCCGAGCATCTCGTCGTCGGCACCGGCTATGCCCGCATCGGGCATCGTCTGCTGACGGTCGGGACAGATTGTTCGGTGGGGAAGATGTACGCCTCGCTCGCGCTGACCACCGCGTTGCGCGCGCGCGGCGTGGCCGCCGATTTCCGCGCGACCGGGCAGACCGGAATCCTGATCGCGGGGAGCGGGGTTCCGGTCGATGCAGTGGTCGCCGATTTCATTTCGGGCGCGATCGAGCAGCTCACCCCGGCACGCAGCGACGACGGGTGGGACGTGATCGAGGGGCAGGGGTCGCTGTTCCACCCCTCCTTCGCCGGAGTCTCGACCGGGCTGCTCCACGGCGCGCAGGCCGAGGCGCTGGTGCTGTGCCACCAACCGCACCGTGCGCACATGCGCGGTATTCCGGGGCGGGAGCTGCCGGATCTGGCAGAATGCCTCACGATGAATTTGCAGGTCGCGCGGCTGACCAGCCCGCACGTCCGCCCGGTCGGCGTGTGTCTCAACACCTTCGCGCTCGACACCGCCGCCGCGCGCGCGATCTGCGAACAGACCGAAGATTTGCTCGGGCTTCCCTGCACCGATCCGGTCGCCTTCGGCGTCGAGACGATCATCGAGCGACTGTTATGCCCCGTACCCTGAGCGCGCAGCACGACTGTTTCGCGCTGAACCGCCCGTTCCGCATCGCCCGCGGGGTGAAGACCGCGGCCGACGTGGTGACGGTGACGATCACGCAGGACGGCCATGTCGGGCGCGGCGAGGGCGTGCCCTATCCGCGTTACGGCGAGAGCATCGCGGTGACGCTGGCCGAAATCGCGCGCGTGCAAGGCGCGATCGAGGCGGGCGCGGACCGACAGGAGCTGCTCGGCCTGCTGCGCCCCGGCGCGGCGCGGAACGCGATCGATTGCGCATTGTGGGATTTGGCGGCGAAGCTGGCGGGCCGCACAGTGGCGACGCTGATCGGCGCGCCCGCCCCGGTCGCTCTGGCCAGCGCGCTGACGGTGGTGATCGACACGCCCGAGGCGATGGGACAGGCGGCGGCGCTGATCGCCACGGCCCCGCTGATCAAGGTCAAGGTCGATGCCGACGCCCCCGCCGCGCAACTCCGCGCCGTGCGCACCGCCGCGCCCGATGCGGCGCTGATCGTGGATCCCAATGAAAGCTGGGACCGTGCGGTGCTGGAGGCGATGCAGGATTTGCTCGTCGAATTGCGCGTCGCGTTGCTCGAGCAACCCGTGCCGAGCGGGGCCGACGCGTGGCTTGCCGATTTCACCTCCGCCGTGCCGATCTGCGCCGATGAATCGGTCCACACCGCGGACGATCTCGATCAGGTCACTACGCGCTACCAATACGTCAATATCAAGCTCGACAAGGCTGGCGGCCTCACGGCCGCGCTCGATCTGGCGCAGGCGGCGCGCGCGCGCGGGCTGGGGCTGATGACCGGTTGTATGGTCAGTTCGTCGCTGTCGATCGCGCCCGCGCTCCACGTCGCGCGCCTCTGCGCGTTCGTGGACCTTGACGGACCCATATGGCTGGCGGAGGATCGACCGGGCGGGGTTACGGATTCAGGCGGCATGCTGTCACCGCCGTCGCCGGGCTTTTGGGGAACGTAATGAAGCTCGGCCGGATCGGACTGCTGCTGAGCGCGGGCGTATTGGCGATCAGCGCTGGTCCGCCGAAATCGGTCGATCTGATCATCCGGGGCGGCACGATCTACACCGGTTCCGGCGCGCCGTTCGTCGGAGACGTGGCCATCGACGGCGACCGGATCGTGCTGGTGCGCAGACATGTATCGATACCCGCCAAACGCACGATCGATGCGAAGGGCATGATCGTCGCCCCCGGCTTCATCGATCCGCACACGCATATGAGCGACGATCTGCTGTCGGAGGACCCGGCCAAGCGGCTGATCCCGATGTTCCTGCTACAGGGCGTGACGACCGCGTTCATCGGCAATGACGGTGGCGGCGCGATCGATGTCGGTGCGGTGCTGGGTAGTGCCGATACCAAGCCGGTCGGGATCAATTACGCGACCTTTACCGGCTTCGGGACGATCCGCGAGGCGGTGATCGGAGCGGCCAAGCGCGCGCCGACTGCGCCCGAACTCGCGCAGATGAAGGCGATGGTCGCGACCGCGCTGTGCGAAGGCGCGATCGGGCTTTCGACCGGGCTGTTCTACGCGCCGCAAAGCTTTTCCAAGACCGACGAAGTGGTCGCGCTCGCGGCCGAAGCGGGCAAGCGTGGCGGCTATTACGACAGCCATATCCGCGATGAATCGAGTTATACCGTCGGGCTGCTGGCGGCGATCGATGAGGAGATCGCGATTGCACGCCAGGCGAACGTCGCGGCGCACGTCTCGCATATCAAGGCGCTTGGCGTGGACGTGCAGGGCAAGGCAGGCGCGGTGATCGCGCGGATCGATGCGGCGCGGGCGGCTGGCATCAACATCACCGCCAGCCAATATCCCTGGTCCGCGAGCGGCACATCGATGGTCGCCTCGCTCGTGCCATTATGGGCGCAGGATGGCGGTCGCCCGGCGCTGCTCGCGCGTTTCGACGATCCTGCGCTCGCCGATCGGCTGCGGGCCGACATGACCGAGAATATGCGGAAGCGCGGCGGGGCGAAGACGCTGCTGATCGTCGAGGGCGCGCACAAGGACAAGACGCTCGCCGATGTGGCGGCTGCGACGCACACCGATCCGATCGCCGCCGCCATCGCGGTGATCCGTGTCGGCGATCCGGGCGTGGTGTCGTTCAACCAGAGCGAGGCCGACATCGCCGCCTTCATGCGCGCACCCTGGGTGATGACCGATTCCGACGCCTCGCCCGGCCACCCGCGCGTCTATGGGTCGTTCGCGCGCAAATATGCCAAATATGTCGTCGCTGACCATGTCCTGACGCTGCGCCAGATGATCGAGCGCAGTTCCTCGCTGACCGCCGACTGGTTCGCGCTCACCGGGCGCGGGCATGTGAAGGCGGGGGCGTTCGCCGATGTCGTGGTGTTCGATCCCAAAACCTATGCCGCGCGCGCGACCTATCAGAAGCCGACCGAATATGCCGCGGGCGTGCGTACGGTCGTCGTCAACGGCGTGATCGCGGTCGATGGCGGCAAACTCACCGGGCGCGCCGCTGGACGCGCGCTGCCGCACACGCCGACCGCCGGAACCTGTCCGTAATGCTGCGCGGCTGGTTCGCTATTCCCTTGTGGCAGCGCGTGCTGGGGGCGCTTGCGCTGGGGCTCGTGTTCGCGCTCGTCTGGCCGGCGGGCACGCAATATGTCGCCTTCATGGGCGATCTGTTCGTGCGCGCGATCCGCATGCTGGTCGCGCCGATCGTGCTGGTGACAATCGCAAGCGGCATCACCGCGCTTGCCGATCCGAAGCGGCTGGGAAGTCTCGGCGGACGGACGATCGGCCTGTTCGCCGCTACCACCGCGATTGCGGTGTCGGTCGGGATGGGTGTCGCGACGCTGATCCGCCCCGGCGTCGGCGCGCCGCTCGGGACGGCGGCACCGCATCCGCTGGGGCCAGCGGTGACGCCTTACGATCAGTTGATCGGCATCATCCCGCTCAACATCGTCGATGCGCTGGCCAAGGGCGACATGCTCGCGCTCATCTTCGTCGCGATCCTGTTCGGCGTCGGCACCGTACTGGCGGGCCAGCCCGGCAAGCCGTTCGCCGCGCTGCTGCAATCGCTGTCGAGCGTGTTGCTGCGGATCGTCGGGCTGGTGATGGAGGCGACGCCGTTCGGGGTGTTCGCGCTGATCGCGGGTGCTGTGGCCACCAATGGCGCGGCGGTGTTCGTCCATGTCGGCTGGCTCGCGCTCGCGGTGCTGCTCGGCTCGGCGATCCAGTTGCTGGTGGTGCACAGCCTGTTGCTGAAACTCGTCGCGCGCCTGCCCGTGCTCCCATTCTTTCGCGGCATCGTTGACGCTCTTGTCATCGCCTTCTCGACCGCGTCGAGCTCGGCGACCTTGCCAGTCGCGATGCGTGTGGCGGAGCGCAACCTCGGGGTAGGGCGTCCGATCCTGTCGACCGTCCTGCCGCTCGGTGCGAGCATCGGCAAGGACGGCACGGCGATGTACGTCGGCTTGCTCAGCATGTTCGCACTACAGGCGTTCGGCACGCCGCTGACGCCGCAGATTTACGGCGTGGTGCTGCTCACCGGCGCACTCGCCGCGTTCGGGACGGCCCCTGTTCCGTCCACGTCGCTCTTCATGCTCGCCGCAGTGCTCTCGGCGGTCGGCATCGCGCCCGAACAGACCGCCTTGGTGGTCGGCTTCGTCCTGCCGTTCGATCGCTTGCTCGACATGACGCGGACGGTGCCGAGCGCGAGCGCGAATTTGGCGGTGACGGTGACGGTCGCGCGGCTAGAGGGTGAGCTCGATGAGGCGGTGTATCGCGCGGGGCCTTCGACGTAGCGTCTCGCACGGTTATTGTCGCAAACCCCATCCCGTTCGCCCTGAGCCTGTCGAAGGGCTGCGTGCCACGGATAAGGCCGTACATGTGGCAGGCAGGGCTTCGACAAGCTCAGCCCGAACGGGGTTGGGGGGGCGGGTCAGCTTCCGCCAACGACCTAATTCGCCTCGTTATACTGCTGCGGATTGCGCGTGGCAGGGGTGGGCTGTGGCGCGGCGTGGTCGTCAGGCGCGCCGTCCTTGTCGAAGCGGACGTTGTCGAGCTGCAGCCACGCCTTGCCGCCCGGTTGGCCCTCAAGCCGGACGATCAGCGCGCGCAATCGCGCCAGGTCGAGCGTTGCGCTCGCATCGCGGCTGGCGAAGGCGGTGAAGGGAATGTGGACGCTACGGCGCGTCTCGCCTGCGGTGAAGCCGGTGCGGAACCAGGCATCGCTGGACAGCGCATAGCTGTCGAACACCAGGTCGTATGCCCCGTTGCCGCGCGCATCGAACGCTACGCCGGTAAAGCCGCGCGCATCGGCAAGCTGGATCGCACCCGGCGTCAGCGGCAGGATCAGTTGCGCGAACGGCCGCGCCTTCGCCCCCATCTGTGCGACCAGGAAGCGTGGCTTGGCGGTACTACGTGGATCGTCGCTGCCGGGTTGCACAAAGTCGAGATGACTGTGGTCGATGCCCGAATCGGTGCTCTCGACCGGGAGCGTATCGAGGTCGGTGCGCCCGTCGCGGTGCGCGCCGGTATCGATCGGGCCGGGCATGATCCGCACCGGCAGCGGCGTTGGCGCAGCCCCGGCCACCAGCGCGCGCAGCGGTGCCAGCGCGATCTCCCGGCCCGAGACGAACACGCGCGCGACGTTCCACAGATCGGCGATCCGCTCATCGGGCTTGCCCGCGATCAGCACCAGATCGGCGCGCTGGCCCGGCGCGATCCGGCCATGATCGGCCGCTTGCCCGAGAATGTCGGCACTCGTCGCTGTTGCCGCGACCAAGGCCTCGGCAGGGGTGAAGCCGAGCCGCGTCAACCAGGTGATCTCGCGAATCGTGCCCGGCCCGTGATAGACCCCCTCAATCCCCGCATCGGTGCCGATCCCGATGCGGATCCCGGCGGCCTTCAACCGCCGGATATTCTCCTGCATGATCGCCCAGCGCGTCGCATCATAGGGGGCGATCGGCTTGGCGCGATCCGCAGTCTGACTCGACTCGAACGCGGCTTCCGCCGGTGACAGCGCGCGCGCCTCGCCCGGGTCCATCTGTCGCGTCTGCTGTGGTTCATACACCACCAGCGTCGGGATATAGGCGGTGTGGTGCGCCTTCATCGACGCGATGAGAGCGTCATCGACCAGCGCATCGCCGACGCCGTGGCCGACCGCGTCGACGCCTGCCGCCGCCGCGATCTTGTCCCCCTGCAAGGTCACGGTGTGGGTGATGACGGGAATGCCGGTCTTGTGCGCATCGGCAACGATCGCGGCCAGCGTTGGTTGGTTCATGCTGTTGAGATCGCTGTCGCGGCCATAGCGCCAGCCATCGGCGAACACCTTAATGACATCGGGCTTGTACGGCAGCGCGGTCGCCATCGCGACATGCGCGGCGGCGGGGGTCGCCGCTTGCAGCGTGAAGAAGCTGCCCCAGCCATATTCGGTGCCATGCCCGCCCGGCACGCCGACGCGCACCGCCAGTTGCAGATGCGGTGCGACGACCGCGCCGCCCCCAGCTTCCTTAGGCGCGACCATCTGACGGATCGGCGCGAGCATCTCGCCCGACACCGAGAAATCGTTCACCGTCGTGACGCCGCGCAGCAGATAGCCGGCATAGGCCTTGCCCAGATCGTCGGGCGCATCATAGCCGGGTGAGCGCAAATGCGTGTGCAGATCGTGCAGTCCGGGGATCAGCGTCAGCCCGCGCGCATCGACGATGTCGGTCGCGCGGGGGCGGCGCAGGTGCGGGCCGACCGCGACGATCCGGTCGCCGCGCAGCAGCACGTCCTGCACCACGGCGGGCGCGCCGCTCCCGTCGAACACGCGCGCGCCGCGGATCAGCGTGTCGCGCGCCGCCGCGCTGCTGCTGATCGCCGCGCAGGCAAGGACGGCAATGGCGGGCCAGAGTCGCTTCATCGTGCGACCTTTTGCATCACCGTACGGTTGAGAAAAGCGTCCGCCGCGCGGTAACTCGCCAGCCAGTCGGCGTAGCGGAAGAAGTCGTGCCGCTCGTTCGGGAACACCAATTGCTCGAACGGCACACGCCGCGCCGCCAGCGCGCGGGCGAGCAGGACCGATTGCGCGAAATCGACATTCCGGTCGTCATCGCCGTGGATGATCAGCACGGGTGAGCGCCACGAGTTGATCGCCCCCATCGGCGAGGATTGCCATTGCAGAGCGTGGGCTGCGGCTTCCGCCTCGGGCGACAGCGTTTTCTCGACCGGGCGGACCATCGCGTGGACGCCGTGGAAATCGACCCCGGCGGCGAACAGGTCGCTGTTGCGTGCGAGCGCCAGCGCGGTGAGATACCCGCCCCAGCTCCCGCCCCAAATCCCGATCCGCGCCGGATCGACATCGGCGCGCCCCGCGAGCCATTTGCCCGCCGCCAGCACGTCGCGATATTCCGAAGCGCCGCCACGCGCTTGTTCGGGTGCCTCGCGAAACGCGCGGCCATAGCCGGTGCCGCTGCGGTAATTGACCGACAGCACGTCATAGCCCTGCCTCGCGAAATGCTGGTTCAGGATATAGGCGTTCGAATAATAATAGGAGGTATGGAAGCCCGGCAGCATCTGTCGGCGCGGCCCGCCATGGACGAAGATCAACGCCGGGTGCTTGCCAGGGCCGCGCGCGTGGAAAAGCTGGGCGTGGACCAGCACCCCATCGGCAGCGGGGAAGGTCACTGTTTCGGGCGGGGTGAAGGACGGTACGACCTCTACCGGACCCAGCGGAGCCAGGGTCGCATTCGCGAGGGCCGGATAGGCGAGATGCGTCGCGTCGGTGGCCATGACCGCGAGCGTGGGACCGGCGAAGGTCGGGATGGATTCCGAACCGGCGCTGCGCGTTAACGGCGTGGGAGGTTTGCCGTCGAGCGAGACGCGCCAGACGTGGCGGCGCTCCAGATCGCCAGCATTGGCGGCATAGACCATTTGCTTTCCATCCGGGGCCAGCAGAAAACTCTCGACCTCGAAAGCGCCGGGGGTCAGGTCACGGACCGCGCCGCCCCTGGGATCGAGCGCATAGACATGGAGCCAGCCGCTTTGCTCCCACGGGAACAGCAGCCGACCGTCGCGCGCCCAATACAGGTTGCGCCCGCGCGTGCCGTAGAAGCGGCTCCCCGTGCCGGCGGGTGCGGCCCATAATTGGCGCGCGCCGCCGGTTGCGATGTCGACGCTGCGGATCGACCAATAGGGCCCGTCATCGGCCGCAGCATCGGCGGGCGGGTCGAGATAGCGGATATAGGCGATCTGCGTGCCGTCGGGCGAAAAGGTCGGCTCGGCCGCATTCGCCAGACCCGGATCGAGATAGCGCAAACGTGCGTCGGCAATGTCGAGGATTGCGACGAAGCTATGGTCGCCCCGATCCTCCACGAACAGCAGGCGCGCGTCGTCGGGCGACCACTCGAGCCGCGAGACTTCGCCGGTAACGCTCGCCAGCCGCTGCGCGCCCGATGCCTTGTTCCACACCCAGATTTCGCCCTTGCGGACATAGGCGAGCCGCGCGCCGTCGTGCGCGAAAACCGGACTATGGCCTTCGCCGACCAACGTCGGCGCGCCGCCAGCGGGCGGGAGGACGAACAGGCGTTGCTTGGGCGGCGTCGATTGCACCGCGATATTGGGTGCGGCCCCGTCGGCAAACTCGGCATCTCCGCCCTGCACGAAGGCGATCGTCGTGCCGTCGCGGGTAAGCGTCAGATCGGCGAGTTGCTGCCCGTCATCCTCCGTAAAGGCGGTGATCGCCCGCGCCGGCTGCCCCGGCGTCGCGATCCAGATGTTGCGGACCCCGGCGGCGTTCTCGATCCAGGCGAAGCGGGGTGTGTCCCTCGCGCCGGTCAGCCAGTTGGCGATCGGCAACGCGAGCGTCTCGGCAAGATCATCGGCACGCGCCGCTTGCGTTGCGAACAGGGCGCTAAGCCCAAGAGCCAATACGGAGCGCCACATCTTCACAGCCTTACCCTGAAGGGGCCGCGGCGCCGCGACAAGCGTCGATCCACTGCGACATGCGCTGCGGTTATGACTGCGCCAACGCTCTGAATGCGTGTCCGCCGTTTGTGCGGGGGGCGATAGCCGCTACGCTCGTGCAATGAACCGTCTGACCCGCGTCTTGCTCGCTTTGCCTGTAGCGCTCGCGTCGCCGCTTGCGGCAGAGCGCCCGGCAACGCTGCAATCCCGCGTCGATGCCGTGCTGCAGCCCGCCGCACCCGGCACCCGCTACGGCCTTGTCGTGGTCGATCAGAACGGCGCGGAGATGGTCGCGATCAACCCCGACCAGCGCTTCATCCCGGCGTCGAACACCAAGATGTTCACGACGGCTGCGGCGTTCTGGTCGCTGGCGGACCTCGCTGCGCCGGATGCCGTTGGCGGCGCGGCTGTGCGGATCGAGCGGAGTGGTGGCGCGCGCGACGTGATTCTCGAAGGGCATGGCGACGCATGGCTGTCGAGCGCGCCCGATTGCACCACCGATTGCCTCGCCACGCTCGCCGACGCGGTCGCGGCAAAGACGCGCGTGGTGCGCGACGTCATCGGCGATGACAGCCTGTACCCCGATCAGCGCTGGAGCCCGGGGATGAGTTGGAACAATATCCCGACCAGATCGGGCACTGCCACCTCCGCGCTGACGCTAGACGATAACGAGCTACCGGTGACGGTGACGCCATCTGCGCTCGGCAAGCCGCCGTTGGTGACGCTCCCGCCCTATTACACGATCGATAACCGCGCGCTGAGCGTCGCCAGCGGGGCGACGACGATCGATTTCGACCGTGCGCCCAACGGCACGGTCGTCGGCCTGACCGGCACGATCGCGGTCGATGCCAAGCCGGAGGCGCTGCGCCTCGGGATCGACGATCCCGCCCATCACGCAGCATGGGTATTGCGGCGCATGCTGGAGGCGCGCGGGGTGCGCGTTACCGGAACGGTGGCGGTGCGGCATCGCCCGCTCCGCCCCGGTGACGACCCGGCGATCCGGGGTGCGGCCCCGCCTGCGCGGCCGCCGGTGGTCGAACCGCTCGCCCGGCTCACCCCGCCGCCGCTGCTTCAGGATCTGACCCGAATCAACAAAGTTAGCCAGAATCTGGATGCCGAGCTGATGCTGCGCCGCATCGGCCTGAAATCCGGCAGCGGTTCGATCGCCGATGGACAGACGGTCGTGCGTGCGATGCTGGCGGAGGCGAAAGTGCCGCGGCCTGCGTTCGATTTTTCGGATGGCTCGGGCATGTCGAGCTACAACCGCGTCGCGCCGCGCGGCGTGGTGACCTTCCTGCGCTGGATCGCGCTGCAGCCGTGGGGCGCAGCGTGGCGCGCGACGCTGCCGGTGGGAGGCGAGGGGACGCTGACGCGGCGCTTCGCCGGAACCGCGCTCGACCACAAGATTTTCGCCAAGACCGGCACGCTCAATGCGACCAATGCGCTGGCGGGCTATATAATGGCGAAGAGCGGCGCGACGTTGACCTTCGCGATCTATGCGAACGACGTGCCCGACGGGGCGAGCGCCACCAAGGCGATGGACCAGGCGTTGCTGTTGATCGCGTCCGAGAATTGAGGACCGACCCGTTGACCAATCCTGTCGCCGAATATCGCGAACGCGGCTACGCCATCATCCGCGGGGTCTTCTCTGCCGAGGAGGTGGCGGCGATCGGTGCCGCAACCGATGCAGTCTATGCAACGGGCGTCGCCTATGGCCGCAGCTTTCGCCACGGCAATCTGTTCTACGCGGTGACGCAGCGCGCCGACGGCGCGCCGCATGTTCCGATGGCGCAATGGCCGTCGTACCAAAACGCCGTGCTCGATGCGGTCCGGCTCGACCGCCGTTGGCTCGCACTGCTCGAACCGCTGATCGGGCGCGATCTCAAACAGATCATCAACCAGCTGCACTGGAAACTGCCCGATCGCAGCGGCGATTTCGCGTGGCATCAGGATGCCAAATCGCGCCGTCCGGCCGAGGCGTACCGCAACCTCGCTTCCTCCTATGTCCAGACCGCACTCGCGATCGATCCGCACAATCCGGGCAGCGGGGGGATGCGCTTTATTCCGGGCAGCCATGAAGCGGGGATGTTGCAACTCGATACCGCCGCCTCGCTCGGCCGCTCGCCCGAGGACACGGCACTGGAGCGCGTCGGGCTGTCGCCGCGGGATGCGGTCGATTTGATCCTCGATCCCGGCGATATCGCGCTGTGGAGCCCGTATCTGGTCCACGCCTCGGGCACCAACAGCGCCGATCACCAGCGGCGGCTCTACATCAACGGCTATGTCCGCGCCGAGGATTGCGACCGGGGCGAATGGGCGTTTCGGGGTGGCGCGCCTGTCCCACTGGGGCCGGAACCCGTCCTGGTCCATTACGAACAGTTGCGCGAGCGGCCCGAGCCGCATTTCGTCTAGGCGTCGCGTAGCGCTGCGATCACCGCATCGCCGGTCTCCGGCCGGAGCACGAAAATGCCGCTGTCGAAATGCCGTGTCGGGTGGACGCGGTTGGTCAGCAGCGTCCAGGCGACGCCGCGCTCGAAATCGACCCACAGGCCGGTGCCGGTAAAGCCGGTATGGCCGATCGTCTCGGGCGAACAGGCCGCCCCGCCCGACCATCCGGGAAAGCGCCGTTCCCACCCGCAGGTGCGGTGTTCGTAGAACGGCGTGCGGATCGCTTCGAGCATCGCGGGCGAGGCGCCGCTGCCGTCCAGCAACCCCGCGGCGAAATCGAGCACGCCCGCGACGGTGCCGAACAGCCCGGCATGCCCAGCAGCAGCACCCAGCGCGGCGGCATTCTCGTCATGCACTTCGCCCTTCAGCACGCGCCCGCGCCACTGGCAGTGTTCGGTCGCCACTGCCGGGCCGGGCGGCGGACCGTAGGACAGGCCCGGCGCGAGCGGCCAGTCCGAGAGCGCCGCACCGGTCACGCGTTCGATCACGATACCGAGCAGAACGAAATTGATGTCGGAATAGACCGGCGGGCCGTGCCGCCATGCGCGTTGCAGCACAAAGGCGCGCAGCCGCTGCGGATCATCGCCGTACGTATAGATCGGCTCTACCGCAGGCAGGAACGTGCGGTGTGCCAGGCAGTCGCGGATCGTCAGCCGCCGCTCGGGTGCGTTTGCCACATCATATTGGCGCAAGTCGGGGATCGCCTGCGTCAACGGCGCGTCGAGATCGATCCGCCCCTGATCGGCCAAATGCAGGATCATCGTCGTCGTCGCGATCACCTTGGAAACCGAGGCGAGATCGAACCAGTGATCTTCGGTCAGCAACTCGGGGTCGGCCACCAGCGCCGCCTGTCCCGCCACCCGCACCGCTCGCCTGCCATCGGCGGCAACCACGCCGAGCGTCGCACCGGGGATGCGGCCTGCCGCGATCGCCGCAGCAGCGGGGGCGAAGGCGCGGTCGAGGTCGATCATGCGTCTGCGTCGCGTGGCGTGGCGCGGGCGATGAATGGCAGGAACAGCACCGCGGCAAGGCTCAGCGTCCCCGACAACCAGAAGAAGCCGTCGAACCCGATCTGCTTGACCATGCTCCCCCCGGCCCCCGCGAGCAGGCGCGGCAGCAGGAAGGCGAAGCCCGACAGAAAGGCATATTGTGCGCCGGGATATTTCGGGTTCACCAGCATCGACAGATAGACGACGAAGATCGCGCCCTCCATGCCGTGCGCGAACTGGTCGAGCGCGGTCGAAATATAGATCACGTGCGGGCTCGGCGGCGCGAACCATAGCCACACAAAGATCCAATTGCCGAACGCCGATCCGATCGCGCCAAGCGCCAGCGCCCGTACCAGCTTCATCCGCACCGCCAGCACCGCGCCCAGGGCGACCCCTGCCATGCTGCTCGGAAGTGCCACAAAACCATCGGCGATGCCCATCGTGGTCAGGTCGTAATGTTTGGCGATCTGTAGCGGCTTGGACAAAGCCAGCGTCAGCACGTCGCCCATGCGGTAGAAGGTGACGAACGCGAGCAGTGGCAGCACCCGGTAGCGATAGCGCCAGAAGATATCGACATACGGCCCCAGCATCGTCGAGCGCCGCGCCCAGGCGTTGGCGGGCAGATTGACGATCCGCGGTAGCATGACGCCCATGATAACGAACGGGAGCAGGCACAGCAGCAGCACCGTTGTCGTCGCGTCGGTCTTGGCGCTGATCCCGATGGCGGCGGCGGCGCGCAATAGCCCCGCGCCGAGCGTGGCGGCGATCAGCAGCGAGGCGCCCAGGATCACCGCGCTCGCGCCAACCCCTGTCGCCAGTGCAGCGCTGCGTTCGCCACGATGCGGCGCTGGGTCGTCGGGTGCCGGCACATAGTCGCTGCGGAGCCGCTGTGGTCGCATCATCGCCAGAATTGGCAGCGGCGCGAAGGCTCCGGCGGCGATCACCAGATAGGCCAGGGTCCAGTTCGCCTGATCAGCGACGATCAGCGCGCCGCTGCCCGCGGCGACCATCGCGCTGCGATAGCCCCACAGATTTGCCGCCGCGAGCGGACCTTGCGTTTCGGGCGTGGGCGCAAGCTCGATCCGCCACGCATCGGCGGAAACTTCGAGTGTGGTGGTCCAAAAGGCCAGTAACACCGCAAACAGCGCCGTCAGCGGCAGGCTGGTGTCGGCCGAGGTGAACGCCATCGCCACCATCGCGGCGAAGATGCCAAGTTGCGACAGCATGATCCAGCCGAGCCGCTTGCCGAAAAACCGCCCGAAGCCCGGAATCGAAAAGCGATCGAGCAACGGCGCCCAGACGAATTTGAAGGTCGGCAGCAACTGCACCCAGCCGAAAAAGCCGATCAGGACGAGATCGACGTCATGCTTGGCGAGCCGCGCCGACAGGATCGTCGAGAACATGTAATAGGGTAGCCCGGCCGAGAAACCGAGCAGCAGATACAAAGCGAACCGGCTGCGCGCATGGTCCGCAACGTCGGACTTCGCGGTGCCTGTGGTCGCTGAAGCCGATGAAGCGGCCAACATTGATCTTTCCCCCGGCGTCGCAGATCCGCTGCTGCCATGGTTGTCCGCCCCGGCCAGCACGTCAATCGTGCCGCTGTTGCCCATCCGCCACGCTTTCGCGCGATTTCACAGCGAGCGATGCCGTCGGGCTATGGCGCAGGCAACAGAAACTATGGCGCGATGCAACATTCCTGTTACTTAATGTTGCGGGGCCGCGGCGGGGTGCGGCGAGGGGTGTTCGAACATGCTTAACTCTACATCGGTCAAGTCTGTCCTCATTTGTGGGACGGCGTTTACCGCGTTGATGTGCCTCATGCCGACTGTGGCGGCGGCGCAAACTGCAGCCAACAAACCCCTTTCCAAAGCCGAAAAGGCGCCGGCCGACGATTCAGGTGACATTCTCGTCACGGGCTCGCGGATCAAGCAGGACCCAAACAACAGCGCCTTGCCGCTGCAGATCATCACCACCAAGGATTTCAGCCGCGAAGGCATCAACAGCCCCGAACAGCTGATTTCCTTCCTCGCCGCCAACGGCAATGGCGCGGACAATCTGGCGTCCAACTCGGACGTCGTCAGCGGTGCGGCGCGCGGCACCAACGGCTTGTCGGCGGCAAACTTGCGCGGGCAGGGCAGCGCATCGACGCTGGTCCTGCTCAACGGGCGGCGCGTCGCGGCGCACGGCCTGCAGGGGTCGGCGGTCGATGTGAACCAGATTCCGTTCGCGGCGATCGAACGCGTCGAAGTGCTCAAGGATGGCGCATCGGCAATCTATGGCACCGACGCGGTCGGCGGCGTCATCAACTTCATCACCAAGACCGATTTCACCGGCGTCGATGTGACGGGCTTTACCGACACGACCGAGCAGGGCGACAGCCAGATCTACCGCCTTTCAGGGACGGTCGGCTTCGGCAAGCTCGACGAGCAGGGCTTCAACATCATGGGCTCGGTCAGCAAGAGCTGGAACGGCGCGCTGTTCGGTCAGGACCGTGATTTCGTCAACGGCAACCAGCCCAATCGCGGCCTGTCGATCGACACGCGCGGCACGCCGCTCGCGACGGCTTTCGCGATCAACCCGACTGCCGCAAACGTCGGCATTACGCAGGGCGGCACGCTGCTCGGCAGCGCGACGCAATGCAGCACCACAGTGGCAGGCGTCTGTACGGTTCCTAACCCGGCCTACCTCGGCAACGGTCCCGGCTTCTTCATTCCCGGTACCACCGTTCCGGCGGTTGGCGGCGTCAACCCGCTGCGTCTGCCCGGCGGCGCTGGTTGCGACTCGGTCGATGGCGGGCTGAACTATGATTCGGTGCTGTACAACACGCCCAATGCGGCGCTGGCCTGCGCGTGGGACACGGGCCGCGCGGCAACGTTGCAGCAGCCGATCCAGACGCTGACCTATTACAGCCGCGCCACCGCGAAGTTCGGCGGGCATGAAATCTTTGCCGAAGTCACCGGATCGGATGCCAAGTCGAGCAAGATCTTTTCGAACAATCAATATACCGCGAACAACACCAACTTGCCGATCGCCTATCCGCTCAATGCGTTGACCGCATCGACGTACAATGCGGTTTTTAACAGCATCGTCGGCACGCTGCCTGCGGTCGCGGGCAATTACGGCAAGCCGATCGCGTTCCGCTTCCGCTGCGTCGCCTGCGGCCCGCGCGAATATGAGACCGACACGAAGACCTTCCGCGCCGCGATCGGCATCGACGGGCCGCTGTTCCCCGGCTGGGATTATCGCGCCGGTGGTTCCTATGCGAGCAGCAGCGCGAGCTCGGTGCTGGGTTCGGGCTATCACTATCGCGGCGTGTTCGCGAGCGCGGCCGCCGCGGCGGCATCTGGCGTTCCGGGTGCCGTCGTCGGCGGTATCGATCCCCGCGCCCCGACCGCGCCCGGTGCCACTGCGCCCGGCATCGTCGGTCTGTTCAACAGCGGTATTCTGAACCCGTTCTCGCTTGCTCAGTCGCCCGCGGCCCTCGCTGGGCTCGAGGCAATTTCGGCCAAGGGCGTTCGGCTGTACGGCGGTAAATATGAAGTCCGCCAGTTCGACGCGTCGATCTCCGGCAGCCTGTTCCGTCTGCCCGGTGGCATGGCGAAAGTCGCGGTCGGGGTCGATTACCGGCACGAGAGCTATAAGTTCGACGGTTCGACCGCTGGCGCATTGTCGTCGCCTGACATCTTCAACGTCGCCTTCGACAACATCAATGCGCTGACCAAGGTTACGCGCGACGTGAAGGCCGCCTATGGCGAGGTTTCGCTGCCGATCTTCAGCATGCTGGAGTTGAGCGCGGCGGCGCGTGTCGACGATTACACGGGCTTCGGATCGACCTTCAATCCCAAGTTCACCGCTAAATTCCGTCCGATCTCGTGGATGATGTTCCGCGGTTCGTACAACACCGGCTTCCGCGTGCCGACTTTCAACCAGATCTTCAACGGCGTGACGCAATCGCCCAATCCGGGCAACACGCTGACCGACCCGACGACGTGTCCGCCCGGATCGGTGGTCGGCTCCTCGGTCGGCTGCGCCGCGATTACGCCGGATTCGCTGAGCGGCGGCAATTTGACGCTCCGCCCCGAAACGTCGAAGCAGTTCAGCCTCGGTGGTGTGTTCCAGCCGTCGCGGCACTTCAGTGCTTCGGTCGATTATTGGAACATTGCGGTCGAAAATGTCATCGGCTCGATCACGATTCCGCAGTTGCTCGCCAACATCAACGCCTTCCCGGACCGCATCACGCGCACCGCCGGCATCATCACGCAGGTCGATCTGCGCACCGGCAATTTCGGGTCGCGCCGTACGCAAGGCATCGATTTCACCGCGCGCGGGGATGTCGATGCGCTGGGCGGCACCTTCGCCGCCGGGTTCGACGGCACGCTGCTGCTCGTGAAGCGCGAGAAGCTGTTGCCCAACCTCGCGTACAGCAACATTCTCGGCGTCTTCACGCAGGCGGGTGATCTCGGCCTGAAGTTCAAATACAATGCGTTCGTCACCTATCAGCGCGACGGGTTCGGGCTGACCTTCTCGCAAATCTATCGTAGCGGCTATACCAACTTCGCGCTGCCGCTCAGCGCGACGCGGCCCGATTACAATCCGCGCGTGAAGCCGTACATCCTCTACAACATGTCGGTGTCGAAGCGGTTTACCGATGGTTTGACCGTCACTGCCGGCGTCCGCAACATCTTCAACACCGATCCGCCGTTCGCCATCACCTATGATTCGAACACGGGTTCGGGCAGTTCGTGGGAACCGCGCGTTGCCGATCCGCGCGGGCGGTCCTTCACCGTCCAAGCCCAAGTGAAGTTCTAGTCCACCTTCCGGGCGCTGCGAAAGGTTTCGTGGCGCCCGGGGCGGGATAGGCCTCAGGTCGAAGAGCTCGATGTCGATCGTGCCAACGAGGGAGGGCACCTCTCCCGTGCCTATGCCCTCGCCATTCGGCCAGCAACGGTTTGACCGCCGTCAAAACCTGCTCCGCGCGGCCCGCTATTTTACGGGCTCGTATAAGGTGAGGAGGTCTTCTGCCATGAGCCGCGTTTCGCCTGCCGTGACTTTCCCGTTCCCGTTGACGATCGAGGCGCTGCACGAGGATCACGTCATTCAGCGCTGGCTGTGCGACGATCTGGAGCGCGTCGCGGATCTTTTGCCGACGCTGCCGACCTTGCCCGAATTGCGCCGGATCAGCGACCGCATCCTCCGCATTACCAGCTCGCATTTCGCGCGCGCCGAGCGGGTGCTTGGCGCAATGCCGGCGGGGCAGCGCCCGACACCCGCCATGCTCGATGCGCTGCATCAGATGCACGTCCAAGATGAGATGCATGGGCAGGATCTCGTCGTCACGCTGTGGCAGCATGTCGGTACCGTGGCGGGTGCCAATGTCGGCCAGCTATCGTACATGCTGCGCTGCTTCTTCGACGGGTGCCGTCGCGCGATTCGCCTCAAGGAGAGCTATCTCGCCGAATCACGCCCTGAGCGTGTCAGGCCGGATTAGCGATCCGATCGAGTCCGGCCGGATCGAGCACGACGCAATCGCGCTCTCCTTTGGCGAAGGTGATGAGGTCCGCTGCCTTCAGCCGAGTCAGTTGACGGCTGACGGTTTCGATCGTCAAGCCCAGCAGGTCGGCCATTTCGCCACGGCTCATCGGGATCGAAACATCGATACCACCGCCGAGGCGCGGGGTTCCCGAGCGTTCCGCCAACTGGCCGATGAACCCGGCGACGCGTTCCTGCGCATTGCGCCGCCCCAGCGACAGCATGCGCTCGCGTGCTTCGTCGAGCGACGCCATCGTCCGTTCGAGCAACATCCGTTCCATCCGTGCGTGCGACCCGAGCTCGCGCTCGAACGCCGCACGCGGGAAGCTGCACATCTTGGTTTCGGTCAGCGCAGTGATCGTCAGCGACGCTTCGTCGGTGAACATCTGTCCGACGAAATCGCCGGGAAACAGCAGTCCGACGATCTGTTCGCGCCCATCGGGCGTCGAGGCGGTCACTTTCAGCGCACCGCTGACGACATTGGCGAAGGTCGTGACGACATCCCCAGCCCAGGTGATGACTTGCCCCGGCGGCACCGTCCGGCGGCGGCCAATCGCGCTCAGCGCGGTCAGCTCGTGATCATCGAGGCTCGAACAGAGCGACGTGTCACGCACCAGGCATTCATGGCAGACCGAATCGGCGTGGGATATGGTCGCGCTATCGATGCGTATTTGCGTAGTCACAGGTGCGATCCCTTCGTCCGCAAGGACTGTAGCGCACTTACGGCGGCGAACCAGCATAGGAACTAGGCCAAGCCGCACGACAGGTTTGATTCCCATCAAGCGCGTGTTTGCGTCTGCACAAGGGCCGCGTGGTGCGATCGCCTAAGCTACGGCCCTCACAACAGAGGGATTTAACCGTGAAGATCGCCATCGCACTTGCCGCCGGCTTGTTTGTCGCCACCCCCGTTTGCGCGCAGACCAGCGATACGGCCGCCCGCACCGGGATACAGGCAGGCGACGTCCTGCTGCGCGTCCGCGCGATCATGGTGGCGCCGAACGAACGCTCGGGCGGGATCGGGCCGACCTTCCCGACCGAAAAGGTCAGCGTGAACAATTCCGTCATGCCCGAAATCGACCTTACCTATATGGCCACCGACCATATCGGGTTCGAGCTGATTGCCGCGACGACCAAGCACAGCGCATCGGGAACTAGCGGCACGACCGGCGGCATAGGCAAGCTCGCCTCGACTTGGGTGCTGCCGCCGACGCTGACCGCGCAATACCATTTCAACCCACGCGGCACGGTGCGGCCTTATGTCGGCGCAGGGGTGAACTACACGATCTTCTGGAACGAGAAGGCTTCGAGCGGGCTGGTCGCTGCGGTCGGGCCGACGCGGGTCAAGATGTCGGACAGTTTCGGCTGGGCCGCGCAGGTCGGGATCGACGTCGATATTTCGAAGCGGATGTTCGTCAATTTGGACGCCAAATACATCAAGATCCGCACGACCGCGCGGCTTGATACGACCGCAGTCGGCACGCAGAATGTGCGCATCCATCTCGATCCGCTGGTCGTCGGCGTCGGGCTCGGCATCCGCCTCTGACCTGATACGGACGCTATGCCGATCGCGATCCGCTGGTCCGCGAGGATCAGCGGTATCGCGCGGTGCGGTCGCCTCCGTCGCAGGATTACGCCGCGGCGTCGGTGGGATCGCTCACGATTTGCCACACCGCGATGAACAGGGCGGCGATCGCCGGGCCGATCACGAAGCCGTTGAAGCCCAACAGCTCGAACCCGCCAAGCGTCGAGATGAGCACGACATAATCGGGCATGCGCGCGTCGCGCCCGACCAGGATCGGCCGGACGACGTTATCGACGCTGCTGATGATGAAGAAGCCGCACAGCAACAGCACCACGCCTTGCCAGATCGCGCCGGTGGCGAGCAGATAGATCGTCACGGGGACCCAGATCAGACCCGTACCGATCGCCGGAAACAGCGAAAAGACGCCCATCGCGACGCCCCATAACAATGCGCCGGGCAGCCCGAGCAGCCAGAAGACGATGCCCCCGGTCGCGCCTTGCAGGATCGCCACGATCAGGCTCCCCTTGATCGTCGCGCGGATCACCGCCACGAGCTTGGCGATCAGCACGGCGCGCTGCGCCGCCGTTAGCGGCAGCGCCGCTTCGATCCGTGCCACCAACGCATGCCCATCGCGCAGCAGGAAGAAGGTCAGATACAGCATCACGCCCAGCGCCAGAAAGAAACCGAACGCGCCCTGGCCGATGTTTAGCACTTGCGCGGCGACGCCCTGGAAGCTGCTGGCGACGCCTGCGCCGATCTTCGCGCGAAGCCCGTCGAGATCGCCCAGCCCGATATCGAACAGCCAGCGCCGCAGCCATTCGGGCATATGCGTCTGCGCCTCGACGAAGATACGGCCCGGATCGATCTCGCGGCTGCGCAGGCGATCGTAGAAGGTCGTCGCTTCGCGAACGAGCGCCGCGCCGAGCAGCATCGCCGGTACGACCACCACGCCGGTGATGACCAACAAGGTCGTGAGCGCCGTCAGATTACGCCGCCCCGGCATCGCGCGCAGCAAGCGCAGATTGAGCGGGTCGAACAGGACGGCGGCGATCACCGCCCACAGAATCGCCCCTGAGAACGGCGCGATCAGCCAAAGAAACGCAAGCGTCGCCAACACGACCAAGGTCAGCAGGAACACGCGTGCCACGGTAATGCCGGGCGCTGTTCCGTCGTTCATCCTGCGGCCACCCGACCGCGTTCCAGTGTCGGTGCAGCCCGCACCAACCCACGCCGCGCAAAGGGTTTGCAAAGCTCAAGCATCAGCAAGAGCGCTAGCCCCAGGCCAACCGCCAGCGCCAGATCGATCCACGCGATCGCGCCGAACTTCAACAAGGTCTGGGCGGCGGGCAGAAACAGGATCAGCGCCGTCACCCCGACGATGGCCGCCCCGACGTAGCGCAAAGCCGCATTGTGGCGGCGCAGAGCCTCACCCAGCGACGCGCTAAACGAGCGGTTGACGAGGATCAGCGCGACGATCTCCGCGATCAGCGCGAAGAACACCAGCGCGCGGACTTCGGCCTCGGGCATCCCCGCGCTGCTTTCGACCAGAAACACCGTCGCCAGCATCGCAAAGGCAAGCCCGCCCTGGAACACGCTCCACGCGACCATCGGCAGCGAGAAGAGGGCTTCGGCGGGATCGCGGGGCGGGCGGCGCATGATGTCATCTTCTTCGCGCTCGGCCTCGAACACAAGCGCGCAGACCGGGTCGATCACCATTTCGAGCAATGCGATGTGTATCGGCCCGAACAGGATCGGCATGCCGAAGAATAGCGGCAACAGCGCGAGCCCCGCGATCGGCACATGCACCGCGAAGATGAACGCCATCGCCTTACGGATATTGTCGTAGATCCGCCGCCCGAGCCGGACCGATTGCACGATCGACCCGAAATCGTCATCGAGCAGCACCATTGCAGATGCTTCGCGCGCGACATCGGTGCCGCGATTCCCCATCGCAATGCCGATATGCGCTGCCTTGAGCGAAGGCGCGTCATTGACCCCGTCGCCGGTCATCGCGACGATTTCGCCGCCTGCCTTGAACGCCTGGACGATCCGCAATTTCTGTTCGGGCATGATCCGCGCGAAGACGGTGACGCTCTTCAGCCGCTCGGCCAGCGCCGCATCGTCAAGCGCGGCGAGATCGCTGCCGGTGATCACGTCGCCCTCGGCGATTCCCGCCTGCGTCGCGATCGAGCGCGCGGTCGCGGCATAATCGCCCGTGATCATCACCACGCGGATTCCGGCGCTGCGGCATTGGGCGACGGCACCCGGCACGCTGGCGCGCAGCGGATCGGCGAGGCCGACCAGCCCGGCGAGCGTATAGGTATATCCCGCCTGGGTTTCTGCCCAGTCGCGGTCGGGCGCGGTGGCGGTGGCGACGGCCAGCACCCGGATTCCGCGCGTCGCCATCGCTTCGACCGCTTCGGTCAGCGCGCTGCGGTGATCGGGCGCCAGCTTGCACAGTCCCGCAATCGCCTCGGGCGCGCCCTTCGCCGCAATCGCCAAGGCGGCGCCATCGTCCCATACGTTCGACATCGCGAGAAGCTCGGGGCGCAGCGCATAAGCGTGCGCCAATGTTCCGCTGGATGTGGCCGCGCCACTGGCGGCGTGGAGCGCGATTTCCATCGGGTCGGTCGGCTCTACCGAACTGGCCAGTGCTGCCGTTTCAATCAATCCGGCGAAGGCCGCGGTGGGTCGGTTGTTGCTGCCGACAGACAGTGCCTCTCCCGACGGCAACCACAGCTCGGCGACCGACATGCGGTTCTCGGTCAGCGTGCCGGTCTTGTCGGTGCACAAGATGGTCGCCGATCCGAGCGTCTCGATCGCTGACGCGCGCCGCGTCAGCACACCGACCTTGCCAATCCGCCACGCGCCCATCGCGAGGAATACGGTCAGCACGACCGGAAATTCCTCGGGCAACATCGACATGCCGATCGCGATCCCGGCCAGTACCGCCTCGATCCAGCCGCCGCGCAGCAGCCCGTACAGCACGACGACCAGCACCGCGACCGCCCCGCCGCCAACCGCGCACCAGGTGACGATCCGTGTCGTCTCCCGCCGCAGCCGCGGTGCCTCCGTCTCAAGCGTGCCGAGCGATTCGCCGATCTTGCCGATCTCGCTGCGTGGGCCGGTCGCCAGCACGCGGGCAATCCCGCTGCCGCGTGCGACGAGCGAGCCGGAATAGATGAAGGGCTGCCCCTCGCCCCCGGGGCGGTGGGGCTCGTCGGTCGCCCCTGCAACCGCAGCGATCTTGCCGACCGGCAGCGATTCCCCCGTCAACAGCGACTCGTCGGTCTGCAGATCTGACGCGGCGATCAGCACCGCATCGGCGGCGATCCGGTCGCCTTGTTCAAGCACGATCACGTCGTCGCGCACCACGTCGCGCCCGGCAATGCGGACGCGCGCGCCATCTCGAATGACCAACGCGCGCGGCGCGGACAAATCGCGCAGCGCCTCCAGCACGTGTTCGGTACGCGTTTCCTGTACCACCGTGACGACGACCGAGAAGGTCGCGAACGCCAGCAGAATCAGCGCTTCGACGCGGTCGCCGAGCAGGAGATAGGCAATTCCGCCTGCCAGCAGCAACGCCAGCATCGGTTCGCGCAGGACTTCGACCGCGATGCGCAGGAGCGACCGGCGTCCGGCGCGCGGGAGCTCGTTGGGTCCATCCTGCGCGAGCCGCGCGCGCGCTGCACTGGCGCTGAGGCCCTCCAGCGTTGCAGCCGCAGTCACCGCGACAGCAAGACCGCGAGCCGAGGGTCTTCAATCAGCGCGCGCGTTACGCCGCCGAACACGACTTCGCGCAGACGCGAATGGCCGAACGCGCCGGCCGCCAGCAATTCGACGCCATTGCGCTGTGCGAACCCCTGCAACGCTTCCGCATCGCTTTGCCCATTGGCGGGAACCGCATGCGCCGCGGCATCGAAGCCGTGCGCGATGAGATGGCGGACGACTTCGGTCATACTCTCGAGGATCGCAGGCGTGTCGGCGTCGCCGCGTCCGACGCCGACGACCGATACCTTGGCATGCGGGGTGATCACCGCGACCAGATCGTGGAGCGCGCGGCGGGCTTCGCTCGTGTCTTTCCAGCCGATCATCGCATGGTGGACCGGCGCCAGGCTGGTCGCGCTACTCAAAAGGAGCAGCGGGGTTCCGCTGCCCATTACGACCGTTTCGGCAATGCGGGTGCGGAGCCACGCGACCTCCCACAAATCGGCGGCGCCGATCAGGATCAAATCGGCGATCGGCCCGGCCTTCCCGGTGCGGTCGGCCAGCATGAAGAGATCATCGTGCAGCCCGACGACGCGGACATTGGCGCCCGAAGTCGCGACCATCGCCGAAACGGCTTCCACCCGGACAGCTTGGTCGCGCGCGAGCACGGCTTCGGGGATATACATTGCCGTCATCGGCGCCAGCGCCGGGATGAGGATTGGTCCGGCGCTCAGAATTTCGATCGTCAGCGTGCCCGCCAGACGCTGCGCCAGCGCGCACGCGGCGTGGATGATCGGATCGGCGCGCACCGAATCGTCGATGACGAGCAGTATGTCCTTGATCATGGCTTCGGTCCTTCTGGCCTCGGTCGGGTGACCGACAGGATTGCGCCCGGTTCACGATCGCGACGGGGCGCAGGGACGTCGCGATCGTCCCTGCCCGGCGGCATTGGACTTGAAAATGGTATAGTACGTGATTCCGTAGTCGTTTGTCATGGATCAAACGTTGCCTGACATGACCGGAAACAGGCATACTCCGCCGCGCGTTGGGTCAATGCAGATGCTGGTCGACGCTCACGACTCGGTTTTTACCGCAAGTCGCTTCGCCCAGTCGATTCGGGTCAGCGCGACGAGCGCTCCGATCATAAGGACCTGAAGCGCGATACTGAGCGGGCTTGTGAAAGAGTCGCGGAACGCGGCACCGATCGACGTTTTCTGTAGGCCCTTCGCGGTGTACGCATAGATCGAATAGGAAACGATCCTGCCGCCAAAGAAGGCGAGCGTGAACCCGGCCAGCCGTACACGTGCCAGCCCCGCCGCCTCGAACAACTGCGCCGACGGCAGTGGCGACAGCGCGAACAGACCAAGGGCCAGCAGGCCGCCGCGCTTGTTCCGTTCAAGCGCGGCGCGCGCGGCGGCAAGGTTGCGGCGCGTCCGTTCGGACACCCGCTTGGCCAACAGTCGGAAGGCCAGCGCCAGCGCGTAGCGGCCAGATGCTGCCGCGAGCGCGCCGGTCACGATGATCGCTGGAACAGGCATTTGGGTGCTGAGGCCGAATAACACGATGATCGACCATGTCGGCGGGCCGAACGCCGGCAGCAGGTTAATCGCCAAAACGATTGCGAACAGGACAAGATAGGTCGTCAGCGGATCGTCGCCTTTAGCTCACGCATAGCCAGCGATTTTACCCCGCCCTGCCATTACCCCGTCCTACCATTACCCCGCCCTGCCACTATCCCGCCCCGCCACTATCCCGCAGCGCGGCGATGCGCTGGTCGATGCGGCGTTCCAAAATCGTGAGCGGCATCGCCCCTTCCTTCAGGATATCGTGGAACAGCTTGATGTCGAACTTGGCTCCGAGTGCGGTTTGCGCCTTAGTGCGCGCGCGCGTCCAGGCCATGTGACCGACCTTATAGCTGCATGCCTGACCGGCCTGCGTGCAATAGCGTTCGATCTCGCGCTGCGTGCGCGGGCGGGCGAAGCCAGTGGTGGCCACCATATAGTCGGTCGCCTTTTCGCGGCTCCAGCGCTTGGCGTGGATGCCGGTGTCGACCACCAGCCGCGTCGCGCGGAACAGGAACGACTGGAGGTAGCCGGCGCGCTCCAGCGGCGTCGCATAGGCGCCGAGCTCCTCGGCGAGCTGTTCGGCATACAGCGCCCAGCCTTCCGAATAGGCCGAGAAGAAACCGATCTTGCGCAGCGTCGGGATGTCCTTCGATTCCTGCGCAAGGCTGATCTGCAGATGATGGCCCGGCACGCCTTCATGATAGGTGAGCGCGGGCAGCGTATATTTCGGCCAGTCGCCGACATCCTTCAGATTGACGAAATAGATGGCGGGGCGCGACCCGTCGAGCGAGGCGCGGTTGTAATAGCCGTTCGACGCGCCATCCTGAATCTCGACCGGCACGGCGCGGATTTCGAGCGGTTGCGTGGGCACCGTGGAGAAGGCCTGCGGGAGCTTCGCATACATCGCCTTGACCCCGGCATTGAGGCCCGCGATCAGCTCGGCACGGCCCTCGGCAGTGTTGGCATAGACTTGGTCGGGTTCGACGTTGAGCTTCGCCAGCCGCGCGCCGACGGTGCCTTCGGTATAGCCTTGCGCCCGCAGGATCGTGTCGAGCTGCGCGGTGATCTCGGCGACCTGCGCGAGGCCGATCTGGTGAACTTCGTCGGGGGTCATCGTCGTAGTCGTCGCCTGGGCGAGCGCCATCGCATAGATCGCATCGCCATTTGGCACACGCCAGATGCCGTCGCCCGGCTTGGTGGTGGGCTTTAGCCGCTCGATCAGCGCGATCTGGCGGTCGAGCGCGGGATAGATCTTGTCGCTGACGATCTTCGCCGCACGCATCTGCCAGTCGCCCGCGATGCCCTTTGCCGCAGCGCGCTTGACCAAGGATTGCACGATGCTCGCGGTTTCGGGCGGCTGTTCGCGCAATTTGCGCATCTGGCCGAGCGTCAGGTCGAGCGACCAGGCGGGCGCCAGATAGCCGCGCTTCGCTTCCTCGGCTTGCAGCGCGCTTTCCTGATCGAGCACGGTGGCAAACTGTTCGAGCCGCGAAAGGTACGCCTCGGCATCGGCCTGCGTCGCGATCGTATGCGCGGTGTTGAGGAAATCGGGGGTCGAGAAATAGGCGCCGCCCTGCTGAAAGATGCGATACGGGCGGATCGGGTTGTCGATCCCGAAGCGATCGGCCGAGGCGATCTGCGTGCCGAGCGAATAACGCACGACCTCGAGATTGAGCTGGGCTGAGGGCGAGAGGCCAGCCGCCGGGAACTTCGCCAGCCGCGCCAGCGCCGCCTTGGTTTGCGCGACATCGGCCTGACGCTTCGCGACGGTGCGCGGCGACAACATGCCCTTGGCGGCAGCAAGCGGTCCCTTGTCGAGTCCGAGCGAGGTCGCCAGCTCGGGCGAGCGCGTCAGCGAATCCTGAAAAATCCGCTCGAATTCGGCATTGAGCGCAGCGTCGCCGCTCCCCGCCGCCGCAAACGCGCGGGCGGGGATGAACGACGCGGCCAGCGCAGCAGCGCCCCCCGATGCAAGCAACTGACGACGATCCATGCAGCAACCCCTTGATAGACAGGGGTTGGTTCTAGCCGGGGTTTACGCTGGGGCGCCAGTGGGGATGCGGATCAGGCCGTCGTAATTTGCACGATCGCGTCGACCTCGACCGCCGCGCCGCGCGGGAGCGACGCGACGCCGACCGCGGCGCGGGCGTGCTTGCCCGCCTCGCCGAACAAGGCGACCATCAAGTCCGATGCGCCGTTGGCGACCTCAGGCTGGTCGGTGAAATCGGCGGTCGAATTGACGAACACGCCGAGCTTCACGATCCGCTCGACCCGGTGCAGCCCGCCGAGTGCGGCCTTGATCTGCGCGACCAGCATCAGCGCGCACGCCTGAGCGGCGGCGGTGCCTTCGGCCAGATCGACTGATTCGCCCAGCCGGCCGGTGATCACCGCGCCATCGCGGAACGGCAATTGCCCGGAGATGTGCAGCATGCCGTGCGCATCGACGGTCGGCACGTAGGAGGCGACCGGCGCGGCGGCGGCGGGGAGGGTGAGGCCGAGTTCGGCAAGCTTGCGGTCGACACGTTCGGTCATGCGGAAATCCTTTCGGGGGCGGTGGCCGGTACGCCGGCGGTAAAGCGGTCGGTGATCCAGGTTTGCGCGGCTTGCCAGTCATCGATCCGCGCGTGCGCGTCGGCGGCGGGCGCGACGTGCGGGGCAAGGCTCGGCTCGGACACCATGTGCAGGCGGAACACGCCCGGCGCGTGCTTGGCGACGGAGGTGTGATGCACCGCGAGATCATCGACGAACACAGTGACGGGATTGCCGAATTCGGCGACCAGCCGCGACACCGGATCGCCCTTGCCGCCGGTGTTGGTCTCGACCCGGTAATCCATGTCGTGGCCAAGCAATTGCGCGATGCGTGGCTCGCGATTGTGGTCGGCGAGGTTGGTCAGGATCACGACATCGGCAATCTTCGACAAAGCGGCGAGCGCTTCGCGGGCGTGCGGCACCAGCGTCTGACGGCCCATCTCAACGGGGAAGAAGCCGTGGAGGAGTTCCCACATCTCCTCTTGCGTCGGCGACGCGCCACCATTGCGGCGGCGCATGCTCGAGGCGAAATCCCCCCCCTCGATCGCAAAGTCGATATCGTGATGCTCGCGCAGCCACACGCCGAAATGCCGCACCATGTGGAGCAGCACCTCGTCGCAATCGCAGATCAGCAGGCCCTTCATTCATAATACTCCGGATCGAGCGCGGCGCGTGCCGCGACGATCGCATTCGGGGATTCGCCGATGTCCTCGGCGCAGGCGAGCAGGTCGGGTTCGTAATTTTCGAGGAAGCCGAGCACCGCCGACAGCACGGCCGGTTCGCCGGCGCGGGCGCGCAGGTCGTCGGGGTCGAGTCCGGTCGTGTCGAGCAACCGCTGCGCGCGGTCCTGCTCGGCCAGCGTCCACACCAGCGCGCGCAGTGCAATCTGATGCGGGTCGGGGTTTGTCTCTGGCGCGCGCATTGCGTAGGAAGCCCCATGGACGAAGGAATGGCGGAAGATCGGCTCGAGGTGGCAAAAAGGGTGCTCGTTGTCGAGGACAACGAACTTAACCTGAAACTTTTCTGCGATCTGCTGCGCGCGCACGAGTATCTGACCGAGGGCGTGCGCGACGGACGCGAAGCGGTGGCGGCGGCGCGCGCGTTCCTGCCTGATCTGATCGTGATGGATATCCAATTACCGCACGTCAGCGGATACGATCTGATCGTGCAGTTGAAGGCCGATGACGCTTTGCGCAGCATCCCGATCATGGCGGTGACGGCCTATGCCGGGCGCGAGGATGAGGAGCGCATTCGCGCGGCGGGGGCGGATGCTTACGTGTCGAAGCCCATTTCGCTGATGCGCTTTGTGGACGCCGTTCAGGCGTTGCTTTGACCCCTTAGCCACCCCCTGAAGGGGAAGGAGCTTTAAGCGAACGCGAAAAAGGCCGCCGAGCGATGCTCGCGGCCCTTATCGTCACCCGGCTTACGCCGAACGGCTTACTTAATCTTCGCTTCCTTGAACTCGACATGCTTGCGCACGACGGGGTCGTACTTGCTGAAGCTCAGCTTTTCCGTCTTGGTGCGCGGATTCTTCTTGGTGGTGTAGAAGAAGCCGGTGTCCGCCGTGCTGACGAGCTTGATCTTGACCGTGGTCGGCTTTGCCATGACCTAAATTCCTGTGATCTGAAAATGCAAAAGCGGCGAACCGGTCGCCGCTCTCAAGCGCTGCCCGATGGCGGATGCGGCTCGCTATGTCAAGTCGGGCTGACCGATTCGCGTCGGGTTAAGCGGGCCTTTACCCCTTCTGGCGCATACAGAGTGTGAGAGGGCCATTCGCCATGAGCGTTGCATCTGCCACATTGCATCCGGTCCAGACCGAACTCGCCGCACGAGTCGCGGTGATCGGGAGCCGCGCCCCGACCACGTCCACCGCCAACCTCGCCACTGAAATCGATGCGATCCGCGCGGCGGCGCTCGCGCATGGGCTGTATCCCGCCGTTGCCGTGACGCAGGCGATCGAAGCGGCCTTGGCACGGGGCGAACGCGGGCCGCTGGTGATCGGCTGGCTAAACATCCTGCGTGATGCGGTGTCGTGCGACCGGCATGACGGCCCGGCCTGCGCGACCTATCTGGCGGCGTGCTCGGTGCGCCTGAGCGGCTGACCCACGTCTTATGGATGCGCTGATGGCCGCGCTCGTCGCGGCGCTCCTGACCCAGGCCAGCGACCGTACGCCATGGGCTGTCGCGCTGCTCGGCGATCGCTTTGCCAGCAACAAAGGCACGGTGATCGCCGCGACCGCGCTGGCGATCGCGCTCGGCAATGCGATTGGCGTAGCGGGAGGCATGCTGATCGCACCGGCGCTCTCTCCCAATGCGCGGGATCTGTTGTTGGCGCTGGCGTTGGTTTCGGGCGGCGTGACCGCCTTCTGGCCGATCAAGCGCGCCAAGCCGAACGGCGCGCGGGGGGGCACGTTTCTCATAACGCTGATGACGGTGGGCCTGCTCGGTTTCGGCGATCGACTACAGTTCATCACCGCCGCGTTAGCGACCCGCAGCGCGACGCCCGCCCTTGCTGCGGTCGGCGCGACGATCGGCGCGCTCGCGGTCATTGTGCCCGCGATTCTACTGGGTGATGGAAAGTTGCGGCGCTTGCCGACCGACGCGCTCCGCCTGATCGCGGCCGCGCTGCTTACAGTCGCGGGTGTGGTGCAGGGGCTGGGGGCATTGCGGCTGATTTAGCCGTTCGATCGCAGCCATCGAAATTTGTCTCGGTGCGCTCGGACCCATTCAGCCGTCGGATCGTTTCCGCAACGAACCATCCCCCTGGAGACACATCGTGGCCGGCAACGCACTCAAGACCCCAACCGATCTCAAGACCCCAAGCGACCTGACGAGCAACGCGACCAAGACCGTTGCCGAGGCGCTCAACGGCATCCTTGCGGATACATTCGCACTGTATCTGAAGACCAAGAATTTCCACTGGCACGTGTCCGGCCCGCATTTTCGTGACTATCACCTAATGCTCGACGAACAGGCTGCCGAAATCTTCGCGGGCACCGATGACATTGCCGAGCGCGTGCGCAAGACCGGCAATACCACGCTACGCTCGATCGGTGACATTGCGCGGCACCAGACGATCAAGGACAATGACGCCGATTTCGTCACGCCCGACGCAATGCTGAGCGAGCTCCGGGACGACAATCTCGCACTCGTCACCGCCTTGCGCGAAGCCAAGGACATCGCCGACGAGGCCAAGGACAACGCGACAAGCGCGGTGATCGATGATTGGACTGACCAGGCCGAACGCCGCGCCTGGTTCCTGTTCGAGGCCGGCCGCAAGGGCTGATCTGTTCATAGGGGCGCTGGCGGAACTCCCCGTCGGCGCCCATGTTGAACGCCTATGCGCGCCTTCGCCGATCTTCTCGACCGCTTGATCTACACGCGGTCCCGTAACGCCAAGCTAAAGCTGATTGTCGATTATCTGCGCGCGACGCCCGATCCTGATCGCGGCTGGGCAATGGCGGCGTTGACCGGCGAGCTCGATTTGCCGGGGGTGAAGCCTGCGGTGATTCGCGCGCTGATCGAGGCACGGGTCGATCCGATATTGTACCGGATGAGCCGCGATTATGTCGGCGATTCGGCCGAAACGATTGCGTTGCTGTGGCCGACGCCGCCGTTCACGCCCGATCCTGAACCGCTGAGCATCGCGCAGGCGGTCGATCGCCTCTCCGCCCTTTCCCGCTCCGATACCCCTGCGGTGCTTGCCGGAATGCTCGACCGGCTCGACGCAGACGAGCGCTTCGCTTTACTCAAGATGGCGACCGGGGCGCTTCGCATCGGCGTGTCGTCGCGGCTTGCCAAGACCGCGCTGGCGCAAGCCTTCGACCTCGATGTCGAGGCGGTCGAGGAGGTGTGGCACGGCATCGACGCGCCTTACACGGCGCTGTTCGACTGGGCCGAGGGCAGGGGTGCGCAGCCGACCGCGGCGGATGTGCCGGTGTTCCGCCCGTTCATGCTCGCGCATCCGCTGGAGGATTTGCGGGTCGATCTCGCCGACTATGCCGCCGAGTGGAAATGGGACGGCATCCGCGTCCAGATCGTCCACGTTGCCGGGCAAACCCGGCTCTACAGCCGCACCGGCGACGACATCACGGCGAGCTTTCCCGAAGTGGCGCGCGATTTCGCGACACCCGGGGTGCTCGACGGCGAGTTGATGGTGAAGGGCGACGCGCAAGGGGCCGCGACCGAGGAGGGCGGAGCAGCAAGCTTCAACGCGCTGCAGCAGCGGCTCGGGCGCAAGGTCGTGTCGGCGAAGATGCTGGCCGAGGCCCCTGCATTCGTGAGGCTCTACGATATCCTGTTCGATGGCGAGGAGGATCTGCGCGCGCTGGCGTGGGAGCAACGCCGCCCGCGGCTTGAGATTTATGCGGCGCAGCTCGATCCCAGGCGGTTCGACCTGAGCACGGTGATTGCCGCGGAGGATTTCACCGCGCTCGAAGGTATCCGCGCCGGGGCCCGCGATGCCGCGATCGAGGGGGTGATGCTCAAGCGCCGCGATTCGCCATACATCGGCGGGCGCAAGACGGGGCTGTGGTACAAATGGAAGCGCGACCCGCTGACCGCCGATTGCGTGATGATGTACGCCCAGCGCGGGAGCGGGCGTCGCTCGTCCTTCTACAGCGATTATACCTTCGGCTGCTGGACCGAGGGCGGTGAATTGCTGCCCGTCGGCAAGGCGTATTCCGGGATCACCGACGAAGAATTGAAGTTGCTCGACCAGTTCGTGCGCAACCACACCACCGGCCGCTTCGGCCCGGTGCGCGAGGTCGAGAAGACGCTGGTGCTGGAGATTGCGTTCGATTCGATCCACGATTCGAAGCGGCATAAATCGGGCGTTGCGATGCGCTTCCCCCGCATTGCGCGCATCCGCACCGACAAGCCGGCGGCCGAAGCGGATACGGTCGCGGCGCTCAAGCGGCTGATCGTCTGAACCTGCCGCCCCCCGTTTGCCCTGAGCCTGTCGAAGGGCCCGTGCCACGCGCGACGTCCCACATGGGGGACGGGTGCTTCGACAAGCTCAGCACGAACGGGTTAGGGTGACGCCTCTCGACACGCGCATCCAAGCGGCTACGTTGCGGGCAAAATAAGGGGGAAACGATGCGCACATTTCTGATCGCCGCCATGGCTTTGCTGACCGCGAGCACTGCGACCACACCGCTTTTGGCCGAAACCTTCGCAATCCAGGCGGGCCGACTGATCGTCGACGCGTCCAAGCCCGAACGCGGCCCCTCGACCGTCATCGTCACCGACGGCAAGATCGTGCGGATCGATGATGGCGCGACCGCACCTGACGGGGCGACCGTGGTGGATATGCGTGGGCAAACCGTGCTGCCCGGGCTGATCGACGTGCATGTCCATTTGACGGGCAATGCGGGCGAGCCGTGGTATCAGGGGCTGACCCCCAAATATTCCGAACCCTATGCCGCGACCGTTGGCCTCAAGAACGCGCTGATCACCGCGCGCGCCGGGTTCACGACGGTGCGTGACTTGGGCGGCGGGGCGCAGGCGAGCGTTGCCATGCGCGATGCGGTGAAGGAGGGGAGCTTCCCCGGCCCGCGCATCCTGGTGTCGGGGCCGGCGTTGTCGATCGTCGGCGGGCATGGTGATGGTACGGTCGGGCTCAACCCCGATCTGCGCGCCGCGATCGATGCGACCGGTGAACAGATCGGCGTGTGCACCGGGGCGCTCGAATGCGCGCGAGCCGTGCGGCGGATCGCGGCGTACGGCGTCGACGTGATCAAATTCCACGCAACCGGCGGGGTGCTCGACGATGGCAAGATCGGTCTTGAACAGCATTTCACCGATGAGGAAATGAAAGCGATCTGCGACACCGCGCACCAATTGGGGTTGAAGACGGCGGCGCATGCGCATGGCGCAAAGGGGATCGCCGCAGCGGTCCGCGCCGGGGTCGATTCGATCGAGCATGGCACTTTCGTCGATGACGCGGGCGTTGCGCTGATGAAGGCACGCGGCACCTATTACAGCGCGACGCTGATGGCATTCAGCGGCTTGCAGATGTACATCGGCACCGGGCGCTACACCGCCAATACCGAGGCGAAGGGCCGTGCGACGCTCGCCGTGTGGGGCAAGGGCCTCAACCGCGCGTATAAGGCCGGCGTGCCGATCGCGCTCGGCACCGATGCCGGGGTCTTTCCGCATGGCCGCAATAATGAAGAACTCGGCCTGATGGTCAGCAAGGGCGGGATGACCCCGCGCGACGCGCTGATCGCAGCGACCAAGGGTGGGGCCGACCTGCTCGGCCTGTCGGCGGAGACGGGGACGCTCGACATTGGCAAATCGGCCGATCTGATTGCCGTGACCGGCGATCCCTTGGTCGACCCGGCGGCGGTGCTGAAGGTCGGCTTCGTGATGGTCGAGGGGCGCGTGATCCCGCTGAAATAGGGTCTTGGCGTGACAGCAGACGGGGCAGGGGATACCGTTGGCCGATGACCTATCTTCGCACTTTGTACCCCGAGATCGAACCCTATGCGAGCGGGATGCTGGACGTCGGCGACGGGCACAGCATCGCCTATGAACGGTGCGGCACGCCCGGTGGCACGCCGGCGGTGTTCCTGCACGGTGGCCCCGGCGGTGGCATCTCGCCCAGCCACCGGCGGCTGTTCGATCCGGCGCGCTATGACGTGCTGCTGTTCGACCAGCGCGGGTGTGGCGGCTCGACGCCCCATGCCTCGCTCGAGGCGAATACGACCTGGCATCTCGTGGCGGATATCGAGCGGTTGCGGGCGATGGTCGGAGCCGAACGCTGGCTGGTGTTCGGCGGGTCGTGGGGGTCAACGCTCGGGCTGGCCTATGCCGAGACGCATCCAAGCTGCGTCAGCGCGTTGATCCTGCGCGGCATCTATACCGCCACGCGCCCGGAACTCGCCTGGTATTATCAGTTCGGCGTGTCCGAGATGTTCCCCGACAAATTTGAAGCGTTCGTCGCGCCGATCGCGCCGGAGGAGCGCCACGATATGCTCGGCGCGTATCGCCGCCTGCTGACCGGCGAGGACGAGGCGAAGAAGCTGGAGGCGGCGAGGGCGTGGACGCTGTGGGAGGGCGAGACGATAACGCTGCTGCCCGATCCGGCGATGACCGAGGCGTTCAGCGACGGCCATTTCGCGCTCGCCTTCGCGCGGATCGAGAACCATTTCTTCGTGCATGATGCGTGGCTGGAGGACGGCCAGTTGCTGCGTGATGCGGGGCGGCTCAGCGGCATTCCCGGCACGATCGTCCACGGCCGTTATGACATGCCGTGCCCGGCGCATTATGCCTGGGCGCTGCACAAGGCATGGCCCGAGGCGGACTTCCATCTGATCGAGGGCGCGGGCCATGCCTATAACGAGCCCGGCATCCTCGACCAATTGATCCGCGCGACCGATCGCTTCGCCGACGGCTGAACGCTTGCGGGGCGCTTGCCCGCCGCTTGCGTCGGGGCGCCGCGACGGGCAGGCGCGGTCGATGGCCCCGTTCACGCTTGCCGCCTTGCTGATGATCGCGTCCGGGTCGATCCACGCCGTCGTCAACGCGATCATCAAGGGTGGCCGCGATAAGGCGGCGGGCCGCGCCATCACCGATGCGACCGGCGCGATTATCCTGCTGCCCGCGATCGCCTTCGTGCCGTGGCCGACCGGCGCGTGGGGCTGGCTCGCGGCGAGTGCGGTGCTGCACGCGATCTATCTCTACGCGCTGGTCCGCGCTTATGCGATCGGGGACCTGTCGGCGGTCTATCCGGTGCTGCGCGGCACCGCACCGCTGATCACCGCGGGCGTTTCGATTGGCATCTTGGGCGACCATGCGACGACCGGGCAGATCACCGGGATCGCGGTGATCGGGGCTGCCATGTTCGTGATGGTGTCGGGCAAGCATATCGGGCGGGCGGCGCTCGGCTGGTCGCTCCTGACCGGCGCGTTGATCGCCAGCTACACCGTGATCGACGCGATCGGCGTGCGCGCGGCGCCCAGCCCGGCGAGCTACATCGTCTGGGTGTTCGTGCAGATGGGGTTCGTCGTGGTCGTCCTGTTCGGGCTGGCGACGCGCGGCGGCATCTTCACCTCAGCGCGGGCGCAGTGGAAGCCGGGGGTAATCGCCGGGCTGCTGTCGGTACTGACCTATGGCGGCGCGCTGTACGCGCTGTCGCTCGGGCCGACCGCGCCGCTCGCCGCGTTGCGTGAGACGGGGATGGTCACCGCCTTGCTGATCGCGATCCTCGTTCTCAAGGAACGCGCGACGTGGGGGCGCGTGGCGGGCGTGTTGGGAATTCTGGCGGGGGCTGCGCTGATTCTGGTGGGGTGAGCGCCGCGGAAGTTTGGGCCAAGTTTAGGCGAAAGCGGGGTGCTCTGCTGGAGGAGTGTGGGCGCGGATACGGTACCGTCACGAAGATCGCACCATCGCGCTGCTATTGCGTACGTGGACACGATGTCGATACCCTACGGTTTGAAAGAGCCGTCGCGATAATGACACGCGCCTGGTGTGTAGGACAGCGAAGGTCTGATTTGGTGGAATGCCGTCCGTCTGCTTCCGGGGTGCATCACCGGGATACCTGCCATCCGCCAGCGCAATGCCAAACGGCTTCTCTGCGCTAATCGTGGCCGTTCAACGCGCTCATCGCCGATCCCGAAACGTCACGTCCGGCTAGGTGGTTCACCCACCGCGACGGGTGGAAGGCGGCCAGACAGACCCGCTTACGTCAGCACTATACTCGTGCGGCAAGGGTAGACGATCGGCCGATCATCGCGGGGCGCCGTGTCATCCGATCGAGCACGCCAGGCATCGTGATATGAGGCAACGTCAGCACCGACAAAATGATGAATGCCGCTTTGATGCTGGCTTCGGACAGCAGGCTGCCGTGCAGCATCAGCGCCAGCATTACAGCAGCGACCAGCGATGCCACCGTAAAGCACGCAGCCTGTCGCATTGCACGGGGGGAGGTAGAGAGCGCAAGGCGGTCATCGATTTTCTTCAAATAGCGCGGCGCATGATCAAAGCAAAAATAGGCAGTGAAGGCAATTATCGGCGGAATTAGGAGCATCATCGCGATGACGATACTAATCTTTGCAGCCTCGCGATAATAGGATTCTGCAATGAGGATTGCGACCCCGGAAATCGCGACCACAATCGCAACTGGCGCAACCAGCAATAGAATATCGCTGACATATTCGCCCGTGTTACTCGCTAAAATCACACTGAACAGGCGATCCACTTCGGGCCGATGCAGCACGAGCGGCGCTGTCAAGAACGCCGTTGCGCTGGCGCGTGCTATCCATGGGTCCAGACCTCGGCGAAGTTCTTCGCTGAAATGTTCAATGGCCAGGAGGAAGAACAGCAACAACGCCCCGATCGGCGTTGTGAGCCATGCCGCTGCCATGACCCCGGCAATTGCCACGTAGAGCGCGATCATCTTGCCAGTGGCGACGGGCCGCAACTGTGCTTCGCGTCGCGCCTGATGCTCAAGCGCGATGTCGAAGGCGCCGTGCGGCAAACCCATGACCATCAATAAGCACGCTGCAACGATGTATTGAACTGGGAGGGGTAGGCTCAGCGCGACGCCGATGAAGACAAGAGCAGGCAGGATAAAATGCCGTGTCACCGGTCAAATCCCTAAATACGGGGATCCGGCGTGCCCGAGAAGCACGCCAGATCCAAGAAAAGTAAAATAAAGCAAAGTATCTACGCGCTATGCGGTCGCCAGCTTCATCATCTCATTTTCGGACTTACGCACGGCAATGATGAAGATCATGACGCCTACGCCTGCCTTTGCGATAATGTCCGCGATGGTATAGCCGATCTGCACGCCGGTCGTTACCGAGCCCCCGGCGAGGTTGGTGTACGGAATCATGTAAACCAGCGGGTAGAAGCCCCATGAGGCGAAGGTGAGCAGGCGCGCCGACTTTATCAGGCCACGGACATTTTCAGGCTGCCGCTCAATCGAAGCACCAAGCCCCTTGAACAGCTGGAACATCACATAGGCAAAGGGAATTGCCGACAACGTGCCCCAGATTGCACGCGTGGTATTGTCGCTGGCAATCTCACCGGGATAGCCCAAGATCACCATCAGTGCAGCCGCGGAACCGAGCCGAATCGATAGCGACATCGTGTCCTTGGAAGGCAGGTTCATCACCAGAACTAGCTCGATCAGCAGCAATGGCACCGTCAGCAGCCAGTCGACATAGCGATAGGCATCGTTGAAGGCGACTTGGGTCTGCGTCACCACACCGTCGCGGACCAGATAGCTGGCGTTCCAGCTCTCGAAAATCCGGAAGTAGTGATAGGCGGCGATCGCGCAGACCAGGCCGGAAATCGTTAACGCAGTTTTGTACGAAGGGGTAACCTGTGAACGGCTAATCCACAGAAATGCGGTAGCGGCTGCCATTGTCGCAAAGGTGAAGGAGAAGGCGTTATAGACAAGCGAAAATTGCTCCGCTGAAATATTACTCATAATATCTAGCTCCATACAGAATGTGTGCCCAGAAACTGCCGATGCCGAATCCTATTGTTTCGATCGACGTCACGACGCCGATCCCAGCCATGGTCAGGCTGATCTTGAGCAAGGCGAATTTTCTTTGTAGCCCGCGTGCTTTTTACGCCGAGCACTGCAGTGCGCTATACGGGTTTCCCTCGGTATATACCTAAAGCCCTGCTTCGACGGCAATCCGGATGGCATCGGCCACATTATGGGTATCAAGCTTTTGAAAAAGCAGCGTTCTGTGCATATTAACGGTCTTTTCGCTCAGGCCGAGCTGCCAAGCGATCTGCTTGCTGCGGAGACCTTGGGCGATCTGTTCAAGAATCTGGCGCTGACGGGGCGATAGCGATTTGACGAGCAAAGCAGCGCGCGCCTGGCGTGCTGACGTCGGGCCTGACGTTTGAACAGGCAATTCGACTTGTGAGCCAAGAAAATACTCAAGCTCGCCTTCGGCATCGAACACTGGCGCGACGAGTACGGCGTTGCGAAAGGGTGAGCGATCACGCTTGTAATTGAGAATTTCGACCAACACCGGTCGCCGTTCGCGGACCCCAGCACTGATCTTTTCGGTAAGCCAGGGCTCGGTATCGGGCCCCGCTAGAAACTTGCAGTTTCGGCCTATGATCTCATCGACGGGGTAGCCGGTCAGGGTGCAAAAGGCTGCATTTACAGCGATGATCGGATTGTCAGGAAGCCGCGGGTCGCTGATCACCGAGGCAATCGGGCTTCGCCTGATCGACTCGAGCAAGTTTTCCCCATCTGCGTCTAGATCATATTCGACAGTCTGCTGCATCGCGGCTGTAGCTAGTCTATGTAGCGGTTCAATTCTACAGGTCCCTTAGACCCTATCCAGACCATGATCCTGATGAACCAAGCGCCGCGATGGGCGCCAAAGGGCGGTCGGTATCCCTTGGATGGCGAGCGTTCGGTATTGGAACACGCAATCGGCAACACCGCTCAAGCTCGCGACGCGTAGCGGCGCTTTGCCGGCCGCGTTTGACGGGGCAATCGCGGAGCAAGGCCCCTCGATTGCCCCGGAACGAGGATTATCCCTTGGGCAGGATCACCGCGTCGATCACATGGATGACGCCGTTGGTGCAGACGATATCGGCCGTCACGACCTTTGCCGTGTCAACGGTCACGCCGTTGTTGCCATCGACGTGCACGGTCGCCCCGCCGGCGGTCGCGGCATCCAGTGTCTGCCCTGCGACATCTGCGGCCATGACCTTACCCGGCAGGACGTGGAGCAGCAGAATTGCGGTCAGCTTTTCCTTGTTCTCGGGCTTGACGAGCTCCTCGACCGTGCCGGCGGGGAGCGCCGCAAAAGCCTCGTCGGACGGGGCAAAAACGGTGAAAGGACCCTCGCCCTTCAGGGTATCGACAAGACCGGCGGCCGTAACGGCGGCGACCAGCGTGTTGAAGGCACCGGCGGCAACCGCCGTGTCAACGATATCATGGAGTTGATCAGACATGATTGGTTCCTGGAATAAGAAAAAGAATTGGAGTGGGGGAGGTGCGAAACCTGGCGAATGACATTCTCTCTGAATGTCCACGCTGCCTTTCAACCTATCCCCATCGCCCGATAGCTGGGCTTAAAGGCAGCTTGCTTTACCTTTCCAAGACACCAAGGAGCCAGACTGCCAGTGGGCAATCACGCTGGAACGGATCGATTGCGCGGGCGCACAAAAAAAACCCGGCGGGCGCAAAGCCCACCGGGTCTATCTGTCCGTCACGTCGAAAGCGTTTACGCGATCGAGGTGAGGTTCACTGCTGCCATCTTGCCGCGACGATCGACTTCCAGCTCGAATTCGAGCCGGTCGCCTTCGTTGAGCGACGACATGCCGCCCCGCTCGACTGCCGAGATGTGGACGAACGCATCGGGCTGTCCGTCGTCGCGCTGAATGAAGCCGAAGCCCTTCATCGCGTTGAAGAACTTGACCGTGCCGGTCGCCTTTTCACCGGTCAGCGACCGCTGCGGTGCGCCACCGGGGGCGGCGCCACGCGGACCGCCTGGAGCGGCGTCACGCTCGCGCGGCGGGCCGCGGTCGGTGACGGCCATCGGCTCGCCGTCGATCTTGAGATCGGTTGCCGAAATACGGCCACCGCGATCGACCAAGGTGAAGCCCAAGGGCTGACCCTCGGCCAGACCGGTGAGGCCGGCTTGCTCGACTGCCGAGATATGCACGAACACGTCTTCGCCGCCGTCATCGCGTACGACGAAGCCGAAGCCCTTTTGCCCGTTGAAAAACTTTACGACGCCGGTGCCTTCACCAACGACCTGCGGGGGCATGCCGCGGCCAGCACCGCCGCCTGCGCCACCACCGCCGAAGCCGCCGCCACCGCCGCTGCGGAAGCCACCGCCGCCGCCGCCGCCGCCGAAGCGATCACCGCCGCCACCGCCGCCGCCGAACCGGTCGCCGCCGCCGCCGAAGCGATCACCGCCGCCGCCGCCGAAGCGATCGCCGCCACCGCCGCCGAAACCGCCGTCGAAGCCGCCGCTATCGCCGAAACCGTCGCGCTTGTCGCGCCCGCGCCCGCCACGATCGCCGCGGCGTCCTTTATCGAAACTCATGCCCTGTTCGTCTTCCCGGCTCGTCCGAAACCATCATAGTAACCGTAGCGTCGGACGAAGGACGCAAAGGCACATGCACCAAAACGATAATGGTACCGACTCGTGGTAGCCTAAAAACCGCAGCGCCGCGAATGAATTCGTCGAAAATACGGCACGCCTCACACGGTTCTCGCGCGAGCGTTGCACGCACGGCACAGAATTGGCCCTTTCGAAGTCGGAGGAGTTCGGTCTGCCGGGCCGTCGCCGTTCCCCCAACTCGTGCCATTGAGAAATCGCGCGTTCACCGCTAGGCCCGCGCGATGACAGTATATCTCCACGAAGAAGACCTTCCCGCTGATACCTTTGCCCCCGGAGTCGACATCGCCGTCGACACCGAGACAATGGGTCTGCTCACGCTGCGCGACCGGCTGTGCCTCGTGCAATTGTCGGACGGCGGGCCTGACGAGCATCTCGTGCGCTTCGGCCCCGACAGCGATTATGCCGCGCCGAACCTGCGCGCGCTGCTCGCCGATCCGGCGCGGGTGAAGCTCTATCATTTCGCGCGCTTCGATCTGGCGGCGATCAGCCATTATCTCGAAGTGACCGCCGCGCCCGTTTATTGCACGAAGATCGCGTCGCGGCTGATCCGCACCTATACCGATCGCCACGGTTTGAAGGAGCTGGTGCGCGAATTGCTCGGGCAGGATATCTCCAAGGCGCAGCAATCCTCAGACTGGGGCGCGCCGGTGCTGACTGAGGCGCAGAAGGATTATGCCGCGTCCGACGTGCGCTATCTCCATGCGATGCGCAACGAACTCGACCTGCGGCTGGCGCGCGAGGGGCGGACCGATCTGGCGCAGGCGTGCTTCGATTTCCTGCCGTGGCGTGCCGAGCTCGATATCGCCGGCTGGCCCGAGGTCGACATCTTCGCCCATGCCTAACGCCGCGCCGACATCGCGCCAGATCTGGGCCGCCCCGGGATCGAGCCACGACCGCGTGATCGCGGTCCTGCGGCGGGTGCTGCCGATGGCGATCGGCGTGCTGGCCGCGTTCGTCGTGGTGCTGCCGCTCTATGCCGGCGGCGACGTCAGCTTCCTGCTCGACAAGAACAAGGTCGAGGTAGCGAAGGAACGGCTGCGCGTGCAATCGGCGACCTATCGCGGCGAGGATGACAAGGGGCAACGCTTCGCGCTGAGCGCCGGGTCGGCGGTGCAGAAAAGCTCGGCCGAACCGATCGTCAAGCTCGAACAATTGTCGGCGCGAATCGATTTGCGCGATGGGCCGGCCAGCATCGTCGCCGATCACGGCCATTACGACATGGACAAGCAGCAAGTCGCGATCGACGGCCCGGTGCGCGTCGACAGCAGCGGCGGATATCGGCTCGAGACGCAGAACTCGACGGTCGATCTCAAGACCAAGACGTTGAAAAGCGGGGGTGCGGTGACCGGCACGGTGCCGCAGGGGACGTTCAGCGCGGACCAGATGAATGCCGATCTGGAGGAGCATATCGTGACGCTTGACGGCAATGCCCGCTTGCGGTTCGTGCCGCGAAAGGCGAGATAGCGCCGATGCGCACGCCAACCCTTGTTATCGTCCTGTCGCTTGCTCTTGCGGGAGCGGCATCCGCGCAGACCGCGCACAATTCGGGCGCGCCGATCACTTTCGACGCCGCGCACATTGAGCTGCAGGACAAGGCCAATCGCGCGATCCTGTCGGGTGGCGTGGTGGTCAAGCAAGCCGCGATGACGCTGAAGGCGGCGCGGATGACGGTCGCCTATACCGGCCAGGTGATTGACGGCAGCCCGCAAATTTCGCGGCTCGACGCGACCGGCGGGGTCACCGTGACCCGGCCCGACCAGACCGCGCGCAGCAATTTCGCGGTGTACGATCTCAACAAGCGCGTCGTGACGATGCTGGGCGCGGTGACGCTAATCCAGTCGGGCAATACGATCAGCGGCGGGCGGCTGACGATCAACCTCGACACCGGGCGCGCGATCATCGACGGATCGTCGGTCGGTGGCGGTGGCGCGGGGACGACGACGAGCAGCAGCGGGCGCGTGAGCGGCACCTTCTCGGTTCCCAAGCGCAACTGACGCAGCGGCGGGCCGACTTGCCGCCCGGACCTTTCGCGGTGGCTGGGTTTCGCTTATACATGCAACAAACCTGCCAGATGCCGGATGGTAACGTTTCGGTAACGCCCAAATGCGAGCACGGGACCTGCGATGACCGATAGCCTGACCTTAGATGCCGCACCGCCGATCGCCGAGACACCGGTCTCGGATGGCCTGTCGGTCGTGTCGATCGCGAAATCCTATGACAAGCGGACGGTGCTGACCGACGTTTCGCTCTCGGTCGGCAAGGGCGAAGTGATCGGGCTGCTTGGGCCGAACGGCGCGGGCAAGACGACCTGCTTCTACTCGGTAATGGGATTGGTGAAGCCCGATTCGGGCCGCATCATGCTCGACGGCAATGATATCACCGGATTGCCGATGTATCGCCGCGCGATCCTTGGCCTCGGCTATCTGCCGCAGGAAACCTCGATCTTTCGCGGGATGACGGTCGAGCAGAACATCCTGAGCGTGCTCGAACTTGCCGTGCCCGACAAGGCCAAGCGCGCGCTGCGGCTCGAAACGCTGCTCGACGAATTCGGGCTGACGCGGTTGCGCGCATCCCCGGCGATGGCGCTGTCGGGCGGGGAGCGGCGCCGCGCCGAGATCGCCCGCGCGCTGGCCGCCGATCCGTCGATCATGCTGCTCGACGAGCCGTTCGCGGGCATCGATCCGCTGTCGATTTCGGACATTCGCGACCTGATCTGCCAGTTGAAGCAGCGCGGCATCGGCGTGCTGATCACCGATCATAATGTGCGCGAGACGCTGAGCATCTGCGACCGCGCCTACATCATCTATGATGGCCGCGTGCTGTTCAGCGGGTCGCCCGACGAACTGGTCGCCGATGCCAATGTGCGGCGGCTGTATCTGGGCGAGGGCTTCTCGCTGTAGCGCGATGGATATTGCCCAACCCCCGTTCGTGCTGAGCTTGTCGAAGCGCTGCTCTCCCTTCGCCGAACGGCTGTTGTGGCGCGGACCCTTCGACAGGCTCAGGGCGAACGGAATGGGGCGGGCACCCGCATGAGCCTCGCCCCGCGCCTCGATCTGCGTCAGTCGCAATCGCTGGTGATGACGCCGCAATTGCAGCAGGCGATCCGGCTGCTGGCGCTATCCAACCTCGAGGTCGAGGGGTTCCTCGCCGAAGAGATCGAGCGCAACCCGCTGCTTGAAGCCAGTGCGCCGGAGGCCGACGGGGATGGGGACGGCCCGATGCAGGAGCGCGAGGCCGATGCACCGCTGCGCGACACGCCCGCGACCGCGGACGAACTGGTGATGGGCGGCGGCGATGCCGGGGAGGCTTCGCTCGATGTGGATTTTACGTCCGAGAGTTTCCATCACGATTCGGTCGCCGATCAGCCGGGCGGTGCGGGTATGGACGGCGCGCTCGGCCTCAACGGCGCAAGCAGCGGCGGCGGGATGGGCGAGGATGGCCCCGATTTCGATAGCTTTGCCGACACCGCGCTCAGCCTGTCGGACCATCTGCTCGCCCAAGCCGGCACCGCAGTCGACGGGCCCGACCTGTTCATCGCGGCGCATCTGATCGACCAGATCGACGAATGCGGCTATCTCACCGCCTCGCTGCTCGACGTGGCGACGCGGCTCGGCGTGCCGCTGGTGCGGGTCGAGCAAGTGCTCGGCATCATCCAGACCTTCGATCCGACCGGCGTCGGCGCACGTGATCTTGCCGAATGCCTCGCGCTGCAAGCGAAGGAAGCCGACCGCTACGATCCGTGCATGGCGCGGCTGATCGACAATCTCGATCTGGTCGCGCGTGGCGATCTCGCGCGGTTGCGGCGGCTGTGCGATGTCGATGACGAGGATCTCGCTGACATGATCCGCGAGCTGCGCGGCTATGATCCCAAACCCGGCTGTCGCTTCGGCGGAGAGCCGACGCAAGCGGTGGTGCCCGATCTGTTCGTGGCGAAGCGCAAGGATGGCTGGGGGATCGAGATCAACGCAGCGACGCTGCCGCGCGTGCTGGTCAACCGCAGTTACTATACCGAACTATCGACCGCGCGGGGCGACAAAGCGAGCAAGGCGTGGCTCGGCGAAATGCTCGCCAGCGCGAACTGGCTGGTGAAAGCGCTCGATCAGCGCCAGCGCACGATCATCAAGGTCGCGACCGAAATCGTGAAGCAGCAGGAGGCGTTCTTCCTGAACGGCGTAGCGCATCTGAAACCGATGACGCTGCGCCAGGTGGCCGACGCGATCGAGATGCACGAATCGACCGTCAGCCGCGTCACCAGCAACAAATATCTGTCGTGCGCGCGCGGGCTGTATGAGCTCAAATACTTCTTCACCTCAGCGATCCAGTCGTCCGACGGCGGCGATGCGGTGTCGGCGCAAGCCGTTAAATCGGCGATCCGCGCGCTGATCGGGGCGGAGGGCGACAAGATTTTGTCGGACGATACGCTGGTCGAATTGCTCAATGCCAAAGGCTTCGACATCGCGCGCCGCACCGTCGCGAAATATCGCGAAGCGCTGGGGATCGGATCATCGGTCCAGCGCCGCCGCGCGCGGGCGCTGGAGCGGGCTTAGCCGCCGTGATCCGCGCGATCGATCACGTCCAGCTTACCATGCCGGAGGGTGGCGAGGATGCGGCGCGGGCCTTTTATCGCGATGCGCTCGGCATTCCGGAGTTGCTCAAGCCACCGCATCTCGCGGCGCGCGGGGGGTGTTGGTTCGAGCGCGGCGTGCTGAAGGTACATCTTGGCGTCGAACGCGATTTTCGGGCGGCGCGCAAAGCGCATCCAGCATTTCTGGTCGACGATCTTGCGGCGCTGGCGACGACGCTGGCGGCGGGCGGATACCGGATCGTCGCGGATGAGCCGCTCGACGGATATGACCGGCTTTATGTCGACGATCCGTTCGGCAATCGGATCGAGTTGCTCCAGCCGCTGGCGGGGTGAGCGGTCAGCCGGGCAGCGCGATCATCACTTCGTTGCGGCGCAGCGGCCCCGGCATGAAGGGAGAGTTGTAGAAAGCATAAGTCACCGCCCCGCCTTCGAGCCGCTCCTTCGTCAGCCAAGCGCGCAGCGCCGTCTCGGCCTTGGCCAAGGCCGCGTCGGTCGCGACGCCGGAGAAGCGATACACCGCCACGCGGCGCGCGGGCACGGTCGAGATCGTTACGCCGGGGCCGGGCGGGGGCAGCGTCGCGCGCGTATATTTGGCTGGCATGACGAAGCGCGTACGCCACTGGCCGCCGGTTCGCTCACTCGTCACCGGCGCGGTCATCGCGATCGGCGCGTCGCGCTCGCTCAGTACGGGCGCGGTCATCGCGATGCCCTCGCCACCACGGTTCTTCGCGAAGATATAGTCGGCAAGGCGACCGAAACCGCTGCCCAATGCCGCCTGGCGCGGGCCTTTAGTTTCGGTTTCGGCGACGAGCAATTCGGGATAGCGCCGGATCTCGACCGGACCGTCGGTCCGATCGACCGTGTACGGCGGCTGTTCGGTGCGCTTTTCCTGCACGATGAAGGCGGCAGCCCCCGCCGCCGCCGTGCCCGCTACCGCCGCCGCGATCATTGCCCAGTTGCGTTTCTGCATTGTCTCAAATCCCTCAATCGTCTTCGTCTTCGAAACCGGCCAAGTGCAGCGGCTTCGCCTTGATCTGTCGCGTCTGGCACCAATGCACCAACGCATCCTCGCGCCCGTGCGTGACCCACACTTCGCGGGGCGCGATTTCGGTGAGGGTGTCGGTCAGCTCGTCCCAATCGGCATGATCGCTCAGGATCAGCGGGAGTTCCACGCCGCGCTGCACCGCGCGTTGCCGCACGCGCATCCACCCGCTCGCCATCGCGGTGATCGGGTCGGGCAAGCGCCGCGACCAGCGGTCCGCCAGCGCACCGGGCGGGGCGATGACGATGTGGCCGGCCATTTCGGCCTTGGTCGCGGGGGTGGCCGGGCGCAGCTCGCCGAGGTCTACCCCGTGCGCCTGATACAGCGCGCAGAGCCGTTCGAGCGCGCCGTGGATGTAGATCGGCGCATCATGCCCGCGCGCGCGCAATTCGGCGATGACGCGCTGCGCCTTCCCCAGCGCATAGGCCCCGACCAGCACACAGCGATCGGGATTGGCGTGGAGGGCCGCCGTCAATTTATCGATCTCGTCGCCGGTTTCGGGATGACGGAACACCGGCAGCCCAAACGTCGCCTCGGTAATGAACACGTCGCATTTGACGGGTTGAAACGGCGTGCAGGTCGGATCGGCGCGGCGCTTGTAATCGCCTGACACGACGATCCGCTCGCCGCGATGTTCGAGCAGGATCTGCGCGGAGCCGAGCACATGGCCTGCAGGGACGAAGGTCGCGGTGACATCCCCGAAGCTGCGACTTTCGCCATACGCCACCGGATTGCCCGCCTGCGCCCCATACCGCGCATCCATGATCGCGAGCGTCTCGGGCGTCGCCCAAACGGCGCCATGCCCGCCGCGCGCATGATCGGCATGGCCATGCGTGACGAGCGCGCGCGGGGTGGGCCGCGACGGGTCGATCCACACATCGGCGGGCTTCACGTAAATGCCGTGGGGTTGGGGATCGATCCAGTCGCCGAGCTTTGCCATCTGGATGATATGGGGGCGCACATGGGACCGAGCAACGTCACCCGGTCGCGGCGCGCAGGTCAGCCGGAGCGCAGAGGTGCCGCGTCGCCGATGTCGACCAGATCTTCGGTAAACAGCGCCATCAGCGCGACTTGGGACCGCACCCCTGCCTTGGCATAGACGCTGGCGAGCTGTACCCGAACCGTGCCCGTCGCGGTCGCACGCAACGCGGCAATGTCGGCGACGTCGCACCCTTTCAGCGCGAACAAGGCGACATCGGCTTCGGCTCCGGTCAGCCGCCATTCGGCAAAGCGCAGCCGGATCAAATCGGCCAGCGCGCCGCGCGCGGTCGCGACGGCGGTTTCGTCGTGCCGAGCGCGCAGCACCAGCCATCGGATCTGCAGCGCGCCGAACACGACCCCGGCCGCCAAGGCGATCGCGGCGAACCCCTCGATCGCCAGATGCCCGCTCGCGGCCTCGCTGCGCGCGTCGCCCGCGACATCGACCAGGAAGAACAGTGTGGCGAACAGCTGCAGGACCACGACGACGATCGTCGCCATGGTCCTGCGCTCAAGTGCGTGCCGTCGATCGGTCATCCGCGCAATCTACCGTGCGCGCGGCAGCATCGCCATCACGATGTCGCGACCGCTGCGGCGCGTTTCGAACACCACCCCGGCGATGTGGAGAACGATCAGCAAATAGAGCAGGTTGACGGCTACTTCATGGAGCTCGCCAAGCGGCCCTTCTTCGCGCTCGCCCGCCTCGCCCGCCTCGCCCGCCTCGGTGTCGGCTTCCTCGCTTGCTTGCGACATCTCGGTAACGACGGTGGGGAGCGTGATTCCGGCGACCGTCGCGCGCGGGAGGCCTGCCATTGCGATGCCGCTGGCGATGATCACCCCCAGCGTCCCCCAAATGGCATAGACCATCAGCGCGCCGAGCGGATTGTGCGAGGCGTGCGCGGTCTTCCGCCCGCGGACAATATCGCCGACATGCGCGATCGCGCGGCGCGGGCTGGGCGGGAACGCGGCGAAGCGCGCTGCGCCGGGGCCGACCACGCCCCAGATCAGTCGCAAGCCGAACACCGCCGCCAGCCCGTAGCCGACCCAGAGATGCGCCGCCGAGCCAGCTTCGGTGAAGAGCGCATTGGCCAGGATCGCGGCGACAATTCCCCAATGCGTCACGCGGACGACCACGTCCCAGCGGCACGGTGTCGCCTCAATCGCGGTCATGATCGTCCTCCCGTGCGGCGCCCGGGCGCTGCGCGCGGTGCTTTTCGCGCAGCTCTTCGCCGCGTTCGTGCGCGCGGTGTGGGGTCGGGGTGGCGGTTGCCTTGGGGCGCGGCTTGGCGTTGCTGGAAGGCGCGGCGGCCGCGGCTGTCTTGGTTGAACCGTTAGACCCGGGCTGCTCGGCTTGGCCCGGCCCGGCAACCAGGATCAGCGCGAGCGCGGCGGCGATGGTGGCACGTGGGATCGACATGGGAACACTCCTTGCTTGAGGTGTCCCGGCAGATGTCCGACGCTCGCCCCGTCGGCCATTGGCGATTGGCTTATCCCGTGCGCCATAAGCGGCTGCTTAGCGGCTTGGTCGATGTGCAGCTGGGGGCGGCTGAAAGTATGCGCCGGTTGCCCGACAGGCGATCCGGTCCGCCCGCCGCAGAACGCGCACAGCCCGGCGGATTGCGTTTGCCAAGCGCGATCCGTCGGCCCTTGGGTGTGCCTACCCCGACAGTATGAAGAGGTGAGTATATGCGTCCCAATATTCCTAAGTCTGCGATTCTCGGTCTGATTTTGCTCGGATCGGTCGGCATCAGCGGCTGCGCGACCAAGGGCTTCGTGCGAAGCCAGATCGCCACCGTGAACGAACGAATCGATGGCATCGACGGGCGCGTCCGCACGGTCGAAGGCACATCAGGCCAGGCACTGGCAGCGGCGCAGGCGGCTGCCGGACAGGCGCAGCAAAATTCCCAGCGGATCGACCAGCTGGGCGGCCGCGTCGATGGGCTCGACCAGCAAATGCAGGCGCAGCAGCGGCGGCAGCGCAAGCCGCGCGGCTGATCCTTGATCGCTACACCTGAAGCGTTCGGGCATCCGGTGAACCGGGTGCCCGTTCGACCGCGCCGCGGCGGTCTGGTGATGGTCGCCGCGGCGATTGGGCTGGCCGCCGTGCCGCTTTCGGCCGCGTCCTTGCCGAGTGCGAAGACGGCGAAGCGCAAGGCGGTCAAACCGCCGCCCGCCGTCGCAACCGTGCCGGTGCCCGAGCCAGTCCGCTCGCCCGATGCGGCGCGCCTCATCGCGTGGATCGCCTCGGCACGCGACAATGGCAAACGCCCCTATCTCGTCATCGACAAGCAGGCCGCGTCGCTGTCGCTGTTCCGCGCGGACGGCAGTTTCGTCGGGGAGACGCCGGTGCTGCTCGGCATCGGGGTCGGGGATGATTCGTCGCCCGGCGTGGGTGCCAAGAAGCTTGAGGACATCGGCCCGGCCGAGCGCACCACGCCCGCCGGGCGCTTCGTGTCGAAATTCGGCCGCGCGTTCGGCAATCAGCGCGTGTTGTGGGTCGACTACGCCAATTCAGTCGCGCTGCACGCGGTGATCACCACGCACAAGAAGGAACGCCGCGTCGCGCGGCTGCTGTCGCCAACGCCCGATGACAATCGCATCAGCTTCGGCTGCATCAACGTCGGCGCGCGTTTCTATACCGGCAAGATTGGCGCGCTGTTCGGCAAGGCGGGGGGCATCGTCTATATCCTGCCCGAACGCACGCCGTTCGACACGGTGTTCCCGCGCGTGCGCCTGCTGCCCTATCTGAACCCCGCAGCGCCCGGGCCGGCATCGTGATCTGGGCGGCCTTCGCGTTGGGCGCGGCGGACCCGTCGCCCGTGGTGGTCAGCCCGCTCGAAAGCGCGCAATTGGCGCGCGCGTGTAGCGGCAAGGACAGCGATACGAGCGCGAGTTTCTGCACCGGGTATATCCTCGGCATCTTCGACGCGCTGTCGCTCGCGCAGGAGATTTGCCCGTCGGCGAAGAAAGCCTCCACGCGCCAGGCGGTGGTGGCGGTGCGCAAGGCGCTGCGGCTCCATCCCGATCGTTGGACGAGCGCGCCGTCCTTTTTGGTGCGCGATGCGTTGAAACAGGCCTTCCCGTGCAAGCGAAAGTAGCGGCTGCCTGATTCGCGGTGCGGGGCGCGGGCGCGGGCGCGCCTTGGATTGGCCCCATTGCTGTAGGATGCCACTGTCATGACAAGCGCGATTCGGACGTCCCTCCTTTCGATTTCTTCCCTTCGGCGTCTTGCCGCCTGGACGTCTGCCCTTGGCGGCGTCGCGCTGGCGCTGGGCGTGCCGGTCAGCGCGGCGCAGGCCGATGCGTTGCAAGCGAAGATCGTCGCGGCCGCGCGCGCCACGCCGACCGCACGCTATGCATTTCGCCGGACGCTGGTGCTCGACCGCAGCGGCGCCGAGCGCAAGACCTATGTCGAGCACTTCGATCCACGCCGCGCACCGGCCGATCGCTGGTCGCTGGTCAGCGTCGACGCGCGTGCGCCCAGCCCCAAGGACCTCGCATCGGCGCGCAAGACCAAGCGCGGGCCGACGCCGTCTTACGCGCAAATCGCGGAGTGGTTCGGCGGTGCGGCAACGCGGACCGAGGTGAAGGGCGGCGTGCTCTATCGCTTCGCGCGGCTGCCCAAGGGGATTTTCAAGATCGGATCGCATGATGCCTCCGCCGACACGCAAGCCGAGGCGCTGGTCAATACCGGCGGCGCGGTGCCGTTTGTCGAGCATGTGCGGATGACGTCGAACAAGAGCTTCAGCGTGATGCTGGTCGCGTCGCTGCGCAGTATCGCGGTTGATCAGCGCTATCGCCTGCTGGGCGACGGAAATGCAGTGCCCTCGGAGGCCAGCAGCGCGCTGACCGGCGCGATGATGGGCAAGGCCGGAACGATGCGGACGAGTACGAGCTACAGCGAGTTTCGCGCGATTCCATGATCGTGGACGGCGGCAGGGCTGGTCTTTGTGCGTCCGCGCACCCCATATCGACGGGGTGAACCGACCCGACCTCCCCACCCCGATCACCGACTGGTTCGCCGCCAAGGGCTGGGCGCCACGGCGGCATCAGCGCGAGATGCTCGATGTCGCGCGCGCCGGGGCACATGGCTTGCTCGTCGCGACGACGGGCGCAGGTAAGACGCTCGCTGGGTTCCTGCCGACGCTTGCCGAGCTGATCGAGCACCCGGCGGACGGGCTGCACACGTTGTACGTTTCGCCCTTAAAGGCGCTGGCGGTCGACGTGCAGCGCAATCTGCTCACCCCTGTCGCCGAAATGGGCGTCGATATCCGGATCGAAACGCGCACCGGTGACACCCCGTCGGATCGCAAGGCGCGGCAGCGGATCAAGCCGCCGCATATCCTGCTGACGACGCCCGAATCGCTCAGCCTGCTGTTGAGCTACCCCGACAGCTTCACGATGTTCGAGGGCCTGAAGACGATCGTGGTGGACGAGGTCCACGCCTTCGCCACCGGCAAGCGCGGCGATTTACTCAGCCTGTGCATGGCGCGGCTGCAACGGATTGCGCCGGGCCTGCGGCGCGTGGCGCTATCGGCAACGGTGGCCGATGCCGACGGCTACCGCGCCTGGCTCGCGCCCGATGGCGATATCGATACGGTCACGCTGGTGCAGGGCGAACCCGGCGCGCCGCCCAATGTCACGATCTTGCTGCCGCAGGGGCGGGTGCCGTGGTCGGGCCATTCGGGCCGCTATGCCGCCGAACAGGTGATGGCCGAGATCGAGCTCCACAAGACGACGATCGTGTTCTGCAACACCCGCGCGCTGGCCGAATTGATCTTTCAGGATTTGTGGAAGGTCAATGCGATGAATTTGCCGCTGGGGGTACATCACGGCTCGCTCAGCCTGGAGGCGCGACGCAAGGTCGAGGGCGCGATGGCCGACGGGCGGTTGCGCGGGCTGGTCGCGACCGCCAGCCTCGATCTCGGGGTCGATTGGGGCGATGTCGATTGCGTGGTTCAGATGGGCGCGCCGAAAGGATCGTCGCGTTTGCTGCAGCGGATCGGCCGCAGCAATCACCGGCTGGATGAACCGTCCGAGGCGATCGTCGTGCCGGGCAATCGCTTCGAATATCTCGAAGCGCGGGCAGCACTCGACGCGGTCGAAGCGGGCGAGCTCGACCCCGACGTGTTCCGCATGGGCGCGCTCGACGTGCTGGCGCAGCATGTGATGGCGTGTGCCTGCGCGGCGCCATTCGAACAGGGGGCGTTGCTCGACGAGGTCCGCTCGGCCTTGCCTTATTCGGCGCTGCCCACCGAGACATTCGAGCAAGTGCTCGGCTTCGTCCGCGACGGCGGCTATGCGCTGAAGGCGTACGACAAGTTTAAGCGCCTGACGCAGGACGCAGACGGCATGTGGCGGGTCAGCCTGCCGAAATTTGTTGCGCAGCATCGCCTGAATGCCGGGATCATCGTCGAGGCGACGATGCTGACCGTACGCTTCGGCAACGGGCGGGCTTTGGGGCGAGTCGAGGAGGGCTTTGCCGCGACCCTTTCCCCGCGCGACACCTTCTTTTTCGCGGGGTTGAGCCTGGAGGTAGAGCGGATCGACACCGAGTCGATCGTGGTCCGCGCAACGTCGCGGCCCGCGCGCATCCCGAGCTATGGCGGCGCGCGGATGGCGCTGTCGACCAACCTTGCGGACCGTGTACGCGGGTTTCTCGCCGATCCGGACGCGTGGCGGCGCTTTCCCGATGATGTGCGCGAATGGCTCGAGGTGCAGCAGGTGCGATCGGTGATGCCGCGGCCGGGGCAGTTATTGGTCGAGACCTTCCCGCGTGAGGGCAAGCATTACATGGTCGCCTACAGTTTCGAAGGCTGGAACGCACATCAGTCGCTCGGCATGTTGGTGACGCGGCGGATGGAGACGCAGGGGCTGAAACCGATCGGCTTCGTCTCAAACGATTATGCGCTGGCGTGTTACGGGCTGGAGCCGATCACCGACCCGGCGGCGTTGTTCTCGCGCGATATTTTGGAGGATGAGTTCGTCGATTGGGTGCAGCAATCGTCGCTGCTCAAACGCGCGTTTCGGGAGGTCGCGGTGATTGGCGGGCTGGTCGAGCGGCAGATTCCGGGCAAGCGCAAGACCGGCAAGCAAGTCAGTTTCTCGACCGATCTGATCTATGACGTGCTGCGCAAATATGAGCCGGGACATGTCCTGCTGCAAGCCGCCTGGGCCGATGCGCGTGCACGGATGACCGATGTCGGGCGGCTGGCCGACTTGCTCGATCGTGCGGCGGACACGATGCTGCACGTCGATCTGGAACGGATCTCGCCGCTCGCGGTGCCGGTGCTGACGCTGATCGGGCGCGAGCATGTGTCGCAGGGGCTGGCCGACGATGCGCTGTTGATCGAGGCCGAAGTGCTGGCGGCGGAGGCGATGAGGCTGGATTAGTCGCGCTTGTCGTAGGGCCGGAACGGGCGTACCTTCGTCACATGAACCCGGCGCTGCTCCTCGCCTCTCCCCTGCTCGCGCTGCTCAGTCCGGAACAGCCCGCGCCCGATCCTGCTGCGCAGCAAAATCCGCAGCAGATTCCACGCGATCAGCTCGATTTCGCCAATGACGATACGCGCATGACGGTGCCGGTAACGATCGGCGCGACCGGTCCCTACCGCTTTGTCGTGGACACCGGATCCGAACGCACCGTCATCGCCCGCGAACTTGCGGAATCGCTTGGGCTGGCACCGGGACGGACGGTGCGGATCACCGCGATGGCGGGGTCGGCCAGCGTCGGGACCTTCCTCATTCCTGATATCGGAGTCGGCACTGCTGGGCGCGGCGCGCGCATCACCAACGTGCGGATCGAGGCACCGGCGCTGGTGCAGCGGCATCTGGGTGCGCAGGGGCTGGTCGGGATCGACACGCTCAAGGACCATGCCGTCACGATCGATTTCGCGCGTCAGGCGATGACGGTGACGCCGTCGTCGAAACGCATCCGGATCGAACGGTTTGGCCGGGACGATATCGTCATCCGCGCAAAGAACCTGCTCGGTCAGCTCGTCGTAACCGACGCGAGCTATCGCGGACGCCGGATCCGGGTCGTGATCGACACGGGGTCGGTCGTCAGCATGGGCAATCTCGCCTTGCGCCGCCTCGTCGCGCGCGACTCCGGGCTTATGACCCCGGTCAAGTTGATGAGCGTCACCGGCGGCGTGCTGGAGGCGGATTATACCCAGGTCGGGCAAATCCAGCTGGGGAAGATTGCCTTCGCCAATTTGCCCGTGGCCTTCTCGGACGCGCCACCGTTTGCGCGGCTCGGTCTGCGTGAAGTACCCGCCTTGTTGCTTGGGATCGACGCCTTGCGCCTGTTCGGGCGCGTGCGAATCGATTTCGCCAACCGCGAACTTCGGTTGGCGCAGCCGAAGGACGCGGCGGCGCTTTAGACCGGCTCGGCTCACGGTCGTTTGACCTGAGGTTTCCCCCCTCCGTTCGGGCTGAGCGTGTCGAAGCCCCGGCTGCTACAAGCCGCGTCGGATGGGCGGCACGCTGCCCTTCGAGAGGCTCAGGGCGAACGGGGGGTCCGTAACGGTTGCGTTCGCGGCACAGCGCGTTAGCTTCTGTCCCACATAAAAGGGGCCTTTCACATGCGCGCACTCACGACAGCAACGATCCTCGGTCTGGCGGCGATCGCCAGCGCAGCATCGGCGCAGGATCGGCCCGACCAGAAGGCGTACTTCGGGCTCTACAAGGAATTGGTTGAGACCAACACGACGCTGTCCAGCGGGAGCTGCACGCAAGCTGCCGCACAGATCGGCACGCGGCTGAAGGCGGCAGGCTATGCCGACAGCGACGTCACGCTGTTCTCGGTGCCCGAGCGCGCCAAGGAAGGCGGCATCGTCGCGGTCATTAAGGGGAGTGACGCCACGGCCAAGCCGATGCTGCTGCTCGGCCATCTCGACGTGGTGGAGGCCAAGCGCGCCGATTGGGTGCGCGATCCCTTCACGCTGATCGACGAGGGCGGCTATTATTATGCACGCGGGACAGTCGACGACAAGGCGATGGCTTCGGTCTGGGCGGATTCGATGATCCGCCTCAAGCAGGAGGGGTATCGCCCCAAGCGCACGATCAAGCTGGCGCTAACCTGCGGCGAGGAAACGACTTTCGCGTTCAACGGCGCGGAATGGCTGGCGAAGAACAAGCGCGACCTGATCGATGCCGAATTCGCGCTCAACGAAGGCGGCGGCGGGCGCTACGGCCCCGACGGCAAGCCGCAATTGCTGGCGCTGCAAGTCGGCGAGAAGGCTTCGCAGAATTACGCGTTCGAGGTGACCAACCCCGGCGGGCACAGCTCGCAACCGGTGCCCTCGAACGCGATCTACGAGCTGTCCGACGCGTTGAAGGCGGTGCAGGGCTATGAATTCCCGGTCAAGTTCAGCGATACGACGCGCGCTTTCTTCAGCATGGCGGCGCTCGGTTCCCCGCCCGTGCTACGCGATGCGATCATGAAGCTGTTGGCCAACCCGAACGATGCCGCCGCCGACAAGATCGTGAGTTCAGAAAAAATGATGCATTCGACGCTGCGCACGACCTGCGTCGCGACGATCGTGACGGCGGGTCATGCCGAGAATGCGCTGCCGCAGCGCGCGACTGCCAACGTCAATTGCCGCATCTTCCCTGGCGAGACGGTGCCGGGCACGCTCGCCAAATTGCAGGAGCTCGCCGGGCCGAAGGTCAAGGTCAGCGCCAACCCACCGATCCGCCCGACCGCGATCCCGCCCGCGCTCGATCCAAAGATCACCGGCCCGGTAAAGGCAGTGGCGGCGAAGCATTTCCCCGGCCTGCCGCTGCTGCCGCTGATGTCGACCGGCGCGACCGACGGGATCTTCCTCGAGGCGGTCGGGATTCCGGTTTACGGCGTGCCCGGTTTCTTCGTCGATGCCGACGGCAACGGCACGCACGGCCTGAACGAGCGGATCCGCAAGGATTCGCTGTATAATGGCCGCGATTATCTGTTCGATCTGGTCAAGGCGTTCGCCGGGTAAGGGGCGCCGGGTAAGGGGCGCGCGGTAAGCGCGCGTTACTTTGCGTCCGGTGCGTCGGTGACCGAGGGTCTGATCGATCCGGGCACGGGCCGGACGATCCGGCGGCGCTGGTCGTGCAGTTCGTCGATCTGCGCCTGGCGCCGCGTCAGATAGAATTCGCGCGTTGCCTGATACGCCTTCTGCTTGTCCTGGCGCAGCGCTTCGATCGTCTCATCGAGTTGCGCGCGTTGATCGAGTGTGCCGAACACGCCCATCGGAATCGTCACCGCCGGGTTGCGCAGCGGCCCGCCGACGGCGAAGGGGATCACGAAGCGGTCGATCGTCGATCCGATCAGATCGCGCACCGTCGTCGGCCCGACCAGCGGCACATACAAAAACGCGCCGGTCTTCACCCCGTAAAAGCCGAGCGTGTTGGCAAAGCCATTGGGATTCTGTCGCAGCTTGAAGGGTTTGCGCCGCGCCATGTCGAAAATGCCGCCGACGCCGACGGTGGTGTTGACCAGGAAGCGCCCAAGCGTCTTGGCGGCCCGGCCGATCTTGTGCTGCAGGATGCAGTTGAGTGCGGTGACGGGCTCGCGCAGATTGTTGAGCACGTTGCGAATCCCGTCGCGCACCGGCGCGGGCAGGATCTTTTGATAGGTCTTGGCGACCGGGCGGATCACCGCGATATCGATCGCCTGGGTGACCTCGAAACTCTGCAAATTGACGCTTTGCAGCGGGTCGCCGGCACTGCGCGCGCGCGCGGTGACGACCAGATCCTCGGATCCGGTTTGGGGTGGGCCGGATTGCGGTGCGGCGGGTAGAAGCGCCGGATCGGCGGATACCGCGAGCGGGGTGGACTGACCTTGGGCAAGGACCACCAGCGACACAGGCGCGGGAATCGCCGCCACCGGTAATGGCGGCGCGAGCAGCACCAAGCCGCTGGCCAGCAGCAGCGCACTCATCGCAGCGGCTTCCACATGGCATTGTGCCCCGCGCACGCCCGACCGCTGCAACGCCCCGTCACGTCATCTCCCTGTCCAGACGCGGCTTTTTCCTGCCCAGGACGAGGGCTTGTTACACGATTCAGTCCGGGGCGGAATTACTATTTTGGACGGCACGGCAGGCATAGGGCGTGCCCTTAAACGGTGACCTGCTCGCCCAATTCCAATACCTTACCTGGCGGAATCTTGAGAAAATCGGTCGGGTCGCTGGCGTTGCGCTGCAGGAACATGAAGATCCGGTCCTGCCACAGCGGCATTCCCTGGTCCGCCGTCGGCTTCAGCGTGTTGCGCCCGATGAAATAACTCGTCTTGGCGGGGTTGAGCGTCTTTTTGTGCGCCACCGCCTCAAACCCCAGATCGCGCGGGCAATCGGGCGATTCCATGAAGCCGTAATGCAGCACGATGATCGTGAAATTATCGTCGACCGGGCGGATTTCGGCGCGATCCTCGGGCTCGACCGTCGGACGGTCGGCGGTGCGGATGCTGACGATCAAATTCTTTTCATGCAGCACCTTGTTGTGCTTGAGATTGTGCAGCAGCGCCCCCGGCGCGCTGTCCGGATTGGCGGTCAGGAACACGGCCGTTCCCTCGACGCGCTCGGGCGGGCGCTTGGCGAGCGCGGCGGCGAGATCGATCAGCGGGATGCTTTGGCGCTGTTCGAACTCGCGGACGATGCTGCGGCCGCGGTTCCAGGTGTAGATGATCAGCCCGATCGCGCCCGCTACCACCAGCGGCACCCAGCCGCCCTCGACCACGCGCAGGATGTTCGCACCGAAGAAGATCAGGTCGAGCGTCAGGAACGGCACGATCACCGCAAGCGCAAGCGGGCGGCTCCAGTTCCAGCGATGCCGCGCGACGAGATAGGCGAGGCAGGTCGTGACGACCATCGTGCCGGTCACCGCGATGCCGTACGCCGCCGCCATCGCGCTCGATGTGCGGAACTGGATCACCAGGACCAGCACGCCGACCAGCAACAGCCAGTTGATCGTCGGGAGATAGATTTGACCGACTTGCGTCGCCGAGGTCTGGCGGACGCGCAGCCGCGGCAGCAGCCCGAGCTGAATCGCTTGCTGGGTCAGCGAGAAGGCGCCGGTAATGACCGCCTGGCTGGCGATCACCGTCGCCAGCATCGCCAGCACGATCAGCCACGGCCGCACCGCGTCTGGTGCCATCAGGAAGAACCAGTCCTGATTGACGAAGGGCGTGCCCGCCTGCGCCGCCGCCTCGAGCGCGCTCAGCGCAAACGCGCCTTGCCCGAGATAGTTGAGGACGAGGCAGGGAAAGACCAGGAAGAACCAGCCAAGCCGGATCGGCTTGATCCCGAAATGCCCCATGTCGGCGGTCAGCGCTTCGGCGCCGGTTACGGTCAGGAACACCGCGCCCAATACGAACAGGCCGGTGACGCCGTGCGTCGCCAGCAGCATCACTCCGTAATGCGGCGAGACCACGCGCAGGATCGAGGGTTCGTCAGCGATATGCCACACGCCCAGCCCGCCGATCGCGAGGAACCACAGGATGCAGACCGGGCCGAACAGCGCGGAAACGCGCGCCGTTCCTCGGCTCTGGATGAAGAACAAGGCGATCAGGATGACGATGGTGAGGGCGAGGATGACGTCTTCGCTGAACACGGCACCCGCGCCCGGGATCGTTTTCAGCCCCTCGACCGCCGACAGCACGGAGAGCGCAGGGGTGATGATCGCATCGCCATAAAAGAGCGAGGCACCCGCCGCGCCGAGGATCAAAGCGATCAGCGATCGTCGCCCGAGCGCGCGCCGCGCCAGCGCGGTCAGCGCGAGTACGCCGCCCTCGCCCTGATTGTCGGCGCGCATCAGGAACAGGACGTATTTGACGGTAACGACCAGGATCAGCGACCAGATCGCCAGACTCAGCACACCAAGAATCTCGGTCGGGTCGATCCCGTCGCCGGCCGTCTGGTTCAGCGCCTCACGAAAGGCGTAGAGCGGGCTGGTGCCGATATCGCCGAACACTACGCCGATCGCGCCGACCGTCAGCGCAATCAACGCCGGGTGCGGCGTATGCGTGGTCGGGCTGACCGGGGTGGTTGTCGGACGTGTCACTGGGGCAGAGGTCATAAGGCTGGAATGGCTCGCCGGGAAGGACGGCGCGCTTTACGCCCGTGGCGGCTTTGCGCAAGCGCTTTGTCGCGGTTGCTTTGGTGCGGGGGCTACGACATAGGCATGGCTATGGTTCCCTTTTCGTTCGCCGGTAATGAGTTGCTTGCCTTGGGTAGCGGTGCGCTGTTCTGGCCGGCGCGGCGCGCGCTGCTGGTGGCGGACCTGCATTTCGAGAAAGCGAGCTGGTTCGCGGCGCACGGGCAGATGTTGCCGCCCTATGATTCGCTCGCCACCCTGGTCGATCTGAACGCGATCGTCGCGGCGACGGGCGCGCGCGAAATGTGGTGCCTGGGCGACAGTTTCCACGACGATGCCGGGTGCGATCGGCTGCCCGCGGCGGCGCAGGACGCGCTGCGCACGCTGACCAGTGCGACGGCGTGGTGCTGGATCACCGGCAATCATGATCGCGCAAGCGGGGCCGGGCTGGTCGATCGCTGCGGCGGCACCGTCCTGCCCGAGGCGGTGGTCGATGGGCTGGTGTTGCGACACGAGGCCGCACCGGGCGAGACACGGCCCGAACTTTCGGGGCATTTCCACCCGAAACTGCGCGTGCGGGTGCGCGGGCGCAACGTCGCGCGGCGCTGTTTCGTGGCGACGCCGAGCAAGCTGATCCTGCCGGCCTTCGGGGCGCTGACCGGCGGACTCGATGCCGATCACCCCGAAATCGTTCGCGCGGTCGGGCGGGGGGCGGAAGCGCTGATCCCGGTCGAGGACCGGATGTTGCGGTTCAAACTGGCGGCCTGAGACCACGTCCGTTCGTGCTGAGCTTGTCGCAGCACACCATGCCACGAGGGTGAGCGGCGCCCGTTGCGCAGGCCCGTCGACAAGCTCAGGGCGAACGGGACACTCGGCACCTTGGCGTTGGATCGTTATCCGCGCGCCAGCTGCGGAAACCCCGCTTTGAACGCCGCGACCTTGGGCTTGTCGAAGGTCGTGATGTACGGGTGGTTCGGGTTCCGGTCGTAGAAATTCTGGTGATACTCCTCGGCCGGGAAGAACGCGCCGGTCTCGATCTTGGTCACGATCGGCTTGGCAAAGACATGCGCCTTGCCCAATTGCGCGATATAGGCCGCTGCGACCCCGCGCTGTGCTGCGGTCTGCGGGAAGATCGCCGAGCGATAGCTATAGCCGCTGTCGGGCCCCTGGCGGTTCAGCTCGGTCGGGTTGTGCGCGACCGAGAAATAGACGCGCAGCAGCGTGGCGTAGCTCACCTTCGCGGGATCATAGATCACGCGGATCGCCTCGGCATGTTTGGTCGTCTCGCTCGACACCGCTTCGTAATTCGCGGTCGCCTTGGTCCCGCCGGCATAGCCTGAGGTGACCGCGGTTACGCCCTTCACATGGTCGAACACCGCCTCCATCCCCCAGAAGCAGCCGCCCGCGAACACCGCGACCTGCTGGCCCTTGGCAGTAACATCGACCTTGGCGGCGGGGATCGGCACGGCGCGTTCGGCTTGTGCGGCACCGCCGCCGAGCGCGAACAGCGCGGCGCCGGCGATGGCAGCGGTAATCAGAACGGGTTTCAGCATGACAGCCTCTCATCGGGATGATGCCCGGTATACGACGCATCGACGCGCAGAGTTACGCGCGCCCATCGAAAAAGGATGTGGGACGCCTTAACGCCGCTTCAAGCCGTGCACCTTGTGCCACACAAACAAGCCGATCGCGACGACCAGCGCGACGCCGATCAACGCATCGGCGCTGTGGAACGCCGCCTTCACGCGCGGGTCGCTGTTCCAAGCACGCCCGAGCGTCTGGCCGAGCCAGGCCAGCGCGAAACAGAACGGCCAGGAACCGATGAAGGTATAGAGGTGAAACGGCACCAGCGGCATCCGCGCGACACCGGCGGGAAAGGCGATGAAGGTGCGGATCACCGGCAGCAGCCGCCCGATCAGCACCGCGGCATTGCCAAAGCGCGCGAAAAAGCGGTCGGCGGCATCGAGTTCGCCCGGCCCGATCAGCAGATATTTGCCATAGCGTTCGGCAAGTGGCCGCCCGCCACGCTTGCCCGCTTCATAGGCGACGATCGAGCCGAGGTTGCAGCCGATCGCCCCGGCGGTTGCCGCCAGGAACAGGTTCATCTTGCCCTGCGACACAAGATAGCCCGCAAACGGCATGATGAGTTCGGACGGCAGCGGCACGCACGCGCTCTCAATCGCCATCAGCAGCGCGATGCCCCAATAGCCCCCGGCCTCGATGACCGCGATGACGAAGCCGGCCAGGATGCCGAGGATATGTTCAACCATGCGAGCGCTTTGCCGTGTGGCGCGGCGGGGGGCAAAGGGAAAAGTGGTCTGGTTGTTACTTCATACTTCCCCGGCGAAGGCCGGGGCCCAGCAGCGAGCGTTTTCATGTTCGTGCGCTGCGCACAGTTTTCTTTTACGCCACGACGGGGCCGCGGCCCTCGCGGGGGAACTAGAGCGTGATGACGTTAGCTTGATCCAATCCCCAATCCGTTCGTGCTGAGCTTGTCGAAGCACCCGTGCAACACGCCAGCCCTTGCTTGTTGCACGGGCCCTTCGACAGGCTCAGGGCGAACGGGTCATGCTAATGTCATCCTGCTCTAAATCGCGTGCTAGGGTAGTGCCATGAACGAAACCGACAAACGCCTCGCTGCGCTTGCCGCCATCAAAGAGATTCAGCCCGGCATGGTCGTCGGCCTCGGCACCGGTTCGACCGCCGCCTTCGCGATCGAAGCACTCGGTGAACGCGTGCGCGGCGGGCTTGCGATCCGGGCGGTTGCGACCTCGCTTGCCACGGAAGCCCACGCCCGCGCGGTCGGCATAACCCTGATCGATTTGCCTGCTGAAATCGACCTGACGATCGACGGAGCCGACGAAATCGACGACGGTCTCCGCGCAATCAAGGGCGCGGGCGGGGCGATGCTGCGCGAGAAGATCGTCGCCGCGGCAAGCAAGCGGATGGTGGTGATCGCCGACGGATCGAAGCGGGTCGCGGCGATTGGCGCGGCGAAGATCCCGGTCGAAACGCTGCCGTTCGCGCAAGGATTCGTCGCGGCGCGACTCGAAAAACTCGGCGGTGCCCCTGTACTCCGTGCCGGATTCGTCACCGATCAGGGCAATTGTATCCTCGATTGTCGTTTTGCCGCCGACACCGACAAGGAGCTGCTCGCTGCCCAAATCGACGCAATTCCGGGCGCTTTGGGGCATGGCCTGTTCCTGACCGAGGTGGACGCTGCGTATATCGCGGCGGACGGCGTCGTTACGCGACTGGAACGCGGCGCAAGGACACGATAAGGCCCGCGCAAACTGCAACCGGGCCGCAACCGGGCGCGCGCGCGTGCGTTCAGACCCCAAGAGCGAGGCGAATTCCTTCCATGTCCGATACCCCGACCCAAGCCGGTGCAACCGGTCTGCACGAAGACGGCAGCCTCGCGCGGCTAACGATCGATACGATCCGCACGCTGTCGATGGATGCGGTGCAAGCCGCCAATTCGGGGCATCCCGGCACGCCGATGGCGCTGGCCCCGGTCGGCTACACGCTGTGGAGCGAATTCCTGCGCTATGATCCGGCGACGCCCGACTGGCCCAATCGCGACCGCTTCGTGCTCTCGGTCGGTCATGCGTCGATGCTGCTATATTCGCTGATTCACCTGGCGGGGATCCAGGAGATCGATGCCGCGGGCAAGAAAAGCGGTCACCCTGCGCTGAGCCTCGACGATCTCAAGCAGTTCCGCCAGCTTTCGTCGCGCACGCCGGGCCATCCCGAATATCGCCATACGACCGGCGTCGAAACGACCACCGGGCCGCTCGGTGCCGGGTGCAGCAATGCGGTCGGCATGGCGATTGCCGAACGCTGGTTCGCGGCGCGCTATAACAAGCCGGGCTTCGACCTGTTCGACCATGACGTCTACGCGCTCTGCGGCGATGGCGACATGATGGAGGGCGTCGCGGCCGAAGCGGCGTCGCTCGCCGGGCATTTGAAGCTGTCCAACCTGTGCTGGATTTATGACAGCAACCATATCTCGATCGAGGGCGGCACCGATCTCGCGTTCGACGAAGATGTGGGGATGCGCTTCCAGGCGTATGGCTGGAACGTCATTCATGTCGATGACGCTAACGACACCGTCGCGCTCGCCGCTGCCTTCGCCAGCTTCAAGGCGACCAGCGACCGGCCGACCTTCATCGTCGTCCATTCGGTAATCGGTTACGGCAGCCCCAAGGCGGGCAGCGAAAAGGCGCATGGCGAGCCGCTCGGCGACGAGAACATCCGCCTGACGAAGCAAGCCTATGGCTGGCCCGAGGACGCCAAGTTCCTGGTGCCCGATGGCGTGGCCGAGCATTTCCACGCTGCCGTCGCCGATCGTGGCGGTCCGGCGCGCGAAGCATGGGACGCGCTGCGCACGCGCTATTCGGCTGAATATCCCGATCTGGCCGAACAGCTCGATGCGATCTTTGCGGATCGGCTGCCCGATGGCTGGGATGCCGATATTCCGGTGTTCGACGCCGATCCCAAGGGCATCGCCAGCCGCGATGCGGGGGGCAAGGTGCTCAATGCGATCGCGGCGCGGGTGCCGTGGCTGCTCGGCGGATCGGCCGATCTCGCGCCCTCGACCAAGACCGACATCAAGGGTGCGGATTCTTTCTCCTATTCGAACTTCGGCGGCTCAAACCTCCATTTCGGGGTCCGCGAACACGGCATGGGCGGCGTCGTCAACGGCATGAGCCTGTCGCATTTGCGCGGCTATGGCTCGACCTTCCTGGTCTTTGCCGATTACATGCGCGCGCCGATAAGGCTCTCTGCAATCATGGAAATCGGCGCGGTGTGGGTGTTCACGCACGATTCGATCGGCGTGGGTGAGGACGGCCCGACGCATCAGCCGATCGAGCATCTCGCCACCCTCCGCGCGATCCCCGGCCTAGACACAATCCGCCCCGGCGACGCCAACGAAGTCGCCGAAGCGTGGAAAGCGGTCATGCAGGACGCCAGCCACCCGACCGCTTTAATCCTTTCGCGTCAGGCACTTCCGACAATCGACCGCTCCAAGTATGCCAGCGCCGCGGGCGTCGCCAAGGGCGGCTATGTGCTCGCCGACAGCGAGAACCCGCAAGTGATCCTGATCGCGACTGGCTCCGAAGTGTCGCTCGCGATCGAAGCGTATGAGGCGTTGAAGGCGCAAGGGGTTGCGGCACGTGTCGTGTCGATGCCGAGCTGGTATCGCTACGAATTGCAGGATGCCGCGTATAAGGAATCGGTGCTGCCGCGCGTCGTCACGGCGCGCATTGCGATCGAGATGGCCGGCGAGCTCGGTTGGGATCGCTATGTCGGGCTGGACGGCCGCACGATCACGATGAGCACCTTCGGTGCGTCCGCGCCGATCGCCAAATTGCAGGACAAATACGGCTTCACCGTCGCGAACATCGTGAAGCAGGCCACGCAAATTCTGGAGTCGAAGTGATGGGTCATCTGAACGATCTTGCAGGCCTGGGTCAGGCCGTCTGGCTCGATTTCGTCGATCGCAAGTTCCTGGCGGCGGGCGGCCTCCAGAAATTGATCGACGAGGATGCGCTGACCGGGGTTACCTCCAACCCATCGATCTTCGAGAAGGCGATGGGGCATGGCGATGCCTATGACGCTGAGCTTGCCGCTTACGACACGGCGAATCCTGGCGCGGCGACGATCGATCGCTACGAACATCTTGCGATTCTCGACATCCAGGCCGCCGCAGACACGCTGCGGCCCGTGCATGACCGGCTTGACGCGAAGGACGGCTATGTCAGCCTTGAGGTCTCGCCCTATCTCGCCAACGATACTGACGGCACGATTGCCGAGGCGCAGAAGCTGTGGGCGGCGGTCGATCGGCCCAATCTGATGATCAAGATCCCCGGCACGCCCGCCGGTGTGCCCGCGATTGCGGCGACGATCGATGCCGGGATCAGCGTCAACGTGACCCTGCTGTTTTCGCAAAGCGCGTATCAGGCGGTGGCGGAGGCCTATGTCGAGGGCCTCGAAAAGCGGGCAGAACGCGGTGAGCCGATCGACCGCATCGCGAGCGTCGCGAGCTTCTTCATCAGCCGGATCGATGCGAAGATCGACGACAAGATCGATGCGGGCGTGGGTGGCGACGAAGCCAAGGCGCTGAAGGGCAAGGTCGCCATCGCCAATGCCAAGCTCGCTTATGCCTGGTATGAGGAGTTCATCACCGGGCCACGCTGGCAGGCACTGGCTGCCAAGGGCGCGCAGCCACAGCGTCTGCTGTGGGCGTCGACGGGCACCAAGAACCCCGACTATCCCGACACGCTGTATCTTGACACGCTGATCGGCAAGGATACGGTCAACACTGTGCCGCCCAAGACGCTCGATGCGTTCCGCGATCACGGCACGGCGGCGACGACGCTGACGCAGGATGTCGCGGGTGCGCGCAAGATTATCTCGGAAACTGAACGACTTGGGCTCGATCTCGATGGCGTGACCGATACGCTGGTCGAGGAGGGCGTCGCGTCCTTCTCCAAGGCGTTCGACGATCTGCTGGGTGCCATTGCCGCCAAGCAGCCTGCGCACGCCTGAGTGGCACTTTCGGCACTTTCCATCGTAGCACCACCCGGAGTTAAGTCATGAAGATCGGGATCATCGGCCTCGGCCGGATGGGGGCGGGCATCGCGCGTCGCCTGATGCGCGCGGGCCATGAGGTGGTGGCGTTCGACCGCGACGAGAAAGCGATCGCAGCGCTGGCCGCCGATGGTGCCGTCGGGGCGAGCGGCCTCGACGATATGCGCGGCAAGCTCGGCCAGCCGGGGATCTACTGGGTGATGCTCCCGGCAGGCGACCCGACCGAACAGACCGTCGCCGCGATCGGCGCATTCTGTGGCAGCGGCGACATCGTCATCGATGGCGGTAACAGCTTCTACAAGGACGACATCCGCCGCGCCAAGGCACTGTCCGAAAAGGGTGCGCTGTACGTCGACGTCGGCACCTCGGGCGGCGTGTGGGGTTTGGAGCGCGGCTTCTGTATGATGGTCGGCGGGGACAAGGCCGCGGTCGATCACATCGACCCGATCCTCGCCGCACTCGCGCCTGGCATCGGCACGATCCCACGCACGCCGGGCCGCGAAGCCGCGGATAATGAGGACCCGCGCGCCGAGCAGGGCTATATCCATGCCGGGCCAGCGGGTGCCGGGCATTTCGTCAAGATGGTTCACAACGGCATCGAGTACGGGCTGATGCAGGCCTATGCCGAGGGCTTCGACATTCTGAAGGGCAAGGCGTCGGACAAACTGCCCGAGGATGAACGGTTCGACCTCAATCTGACCGACATCGCAGAAGTGTGGCGGCGCGGCAGCGTGATTTCCTCTTGGCTGCTCGACCTGACCGCGATTGGCCTCGCCAAGGACCAGAACCTCGAGCAGTTCACCGGCAGCGTCGCCGATTCGGGCGAGGGACAGTGGACGATCGACGCGGCGATGGAGGAAAAGGTCCCGGCCAACGTGCTGACCGCCGCCTTGTTCGCGCGCTATCGCAGTCGGGTCGATCACACCTTCGGCGACAAATTGCTGTCCGCGATGCGTTTTGGGTTCGGCGGGCATGTCGAGATGCCTCAGTGACCATCGGCCTAGTGGTGTCGGATGTCGACGGCACGCTGGTCGATAAGAAGAAGCAGCTTACGCCGGGCGTGATCGCTGCGGTCGAACGGCTGCGCGCGGCGGGTCTCGGCTTCACGATCATCAGTGCACGTCCGCGCTCGGGGGTGATGCCGCTCGCCGATACGCTGGCGATCGATGCGCCGATGGGCGCGTTCAACGGAGGGACCGTGTTCAAGCGCGATGGCACGGTTCTCTGCCACCACCGGATCGATCGCGCGGTGGTGGAACGGGTGTTCGCACTGACCGAGGGCGCGGCGGTCGATACCTGGGTGTTTGCCGACGACCTTTGGTATGCGAGCAATCCGGACGGCGCGCATGTCGCGAGCGAGCGGGTGGCATCGAACCAGGCGCCGATCGTGCGGCAAGATTTCAGCGACCTGTATGACCGCGCTGACAAGGTCACCTTCGTCAGTGACGATGCCGCCCTGCTCGCAGGCCTCGCCGACCGCGCCAAGGGGTTCGCTGATCGCGCGACGATTATGCAATCGCAGACCTATTATCTCGACGTGACCGCGCTCGCTGCCAATAAGGGAGACGGCATCTCCGCGCTGAGCGATGCGATCGGCGTGCCGCTCGATCGCACAGCGGCGTTGGGCGACCAGTTCAACGACGTGCCGATGTTCGCGCGCGCCGGCCTGTCCTTCGCGATGGGGCAAGGGCCAGAAGCGGTGCGCGCAAAGGCGACGCACGTAGTGGCGGGCAATGATGCCGACGGCGTTGCCGAGGCGATCGACGCGATCCTCGCGGCGCGCTGAACTACCGCCGGCCCGGCCACATCCGCTGTAATTCCTTCACCCCATCGACCCATTGGTGCTTCAGCGCGCCCGCGACGTGCAGCGCGAACAGCGCGTATACGGCGTAGGCGATGATCTCATGTGCTTCGCCGAAGCTGTCATGCACGGCTTTCTTGGTCACGGGATCGAGCGCTAGGATGAAGCCGATGCGCGGCCAGGGAATTAGGCCGTAGAGCATGATGGGCGTTGATGACGCTTTCTCATAGGCCGAATCCATGATCCAGCCGGTCAGCGGCATCGCGAACAGGATCGCATAGAGACCCCAATGCACGACGTGCGCAGCGGTGACTTCCCAGCCGGCATAGGCCTGCGAGAGTGGCGGGGGGCGATGCGAGAAACGCCATAGAATCCGCAGGATAGCCAGCCCCAGGATGGTGATGCCGATCGATTTGTGCAGATCGATTGCCGGGCGCACCTGCGCATCGGGATAGAAATCCCAGGTTAGCGCCAGCGCGACATTGGCGATGATCAGCAGCGCGACGATCCAATGCAGCGCGATCGCGATTCCGGTGTAGCGTTGAACCACGCATGTGCTCCTGCTCGATTTTGTCGGACTTACCCTAGCGGGGCGGGTCGGCACGCGCTAGGCGCGTCAGCGCACGTTCATCCTCGATCGGTACCGCCTGCGTAATGACATCGCTCGCCGACACGCTTGCCGCGGAATCCCCGCGGCTTACCCCTCGGCGCGTGGGCGCTGCGAGCCGAATCATCGGGGCCGTCGCGCCGATCCTGTTTCTTGCGCTGATCGTGCAGGCGTTCCAGCGGCAGGGGCTGGCGGTCTGGTCGATCGGGATCGCCTATATCCTGTACGACACCGCGCTGTTGCTGTTTACCGCGTGGAACATCCGCGATTTGCGCCTGACGCCGCAGCCAGCTCCGCCCGTGTCGCTGAGCTTCGGGGTAATCGTCGCGGCGCATAATGAGGCGGGCGTCATCGCCGCGGCGATCGAGCGGCTGAGCGGGCAGGAGACGCCGCCCGATTTGATCTTGATCGCCGATGATGGATCGAGCGATGCCACGCCAGAGGTGATGGCGCGGCGCTATGGGCTGGCCCCGCCTCCGCTCGGGACGATCAGCGACCCGTCGCCGGTGCTGCCGTCGCTGCGTTGGCTGCGGTTGCGGCACGGTGGCAAGGCGCGCGCGCTCAATGCGGCAATGGTGCTGGTCGAAACCGAAGTGGTGCTGACGGTGGACGCCGACACGCTGCTTGAACCCGGCGCAATCGCGGCGATGCGCGCGGCGTTCGCGGCCGAACCGGCTTTGGTCGCGGCCACGGGCGTGCTCGCGCCGATCTGCGGGCCGGATCTGCAGGGGCGCTTGTTCGAATGGTTTCAGACCTACGAATATGTCCGCAATTTCCTGTCACGCCATGCGTGGGAACAGCTCGACAGCCTGTTGCTGATCTCGGGCGCGTTTGCGGCGTTTCGACGCGATGCGGTGGTCGAGGTCGGCGGGTTCGATCCCGATTGCATGGTGGAGGATTATGAACTGATCCACCGGTTGCACCGCCACGCGATCGACCATCAGCGTGACTGGACCGTTCGCGTCGTGGGCGGCGCGCTGGCGCGGACAGATGCGCCGGCGAGCCCGAAGGCATTCCTGCGGCAACGGCGGCGCTGGTTCGGCGGTTTCCTGCAAACGCAACATTGGAACCGCGATATGGTGGGCGCGCGCCGGTACGGCTGGCTCGGCACCGCGATGTTGCCGGTCAAGGCGCTCGATACGCTCCAGCCGATCTATGGGCTGGCGGCGTTCGCGATCCTTATCGCGCTGGTCGTGACGGGGCGTTTCACGGTGGCGCTGCCGATCCTGATCGTGATGCTGGTCAAGATCGCGATCGACCTCAGCTTCCATCTCTGGTCGCTCGGTATTTACAAGAAGTGGACCGGGCAGCGCGAGGGACTGGGGCTGTTCCCGGCGTTGATCGCGGCGATGCTGGAGCCGTTCAGCTTCCAATTGCTGCGCCACGCGGGCGCGCTGTGGGGCTGGCACGCGTTCCTGACCGGCCGCGAAAGCTGGGGGCGGCAGCGCCGCACCGCGATCGCGGCACCGGCAGAGTAAGCGCTACGGGTGCTGCGACGCTTGGCGTGTCGGCACGGTATAGGCCGGGTCGAGCGACAGGTTGAGCAAATGCGCCAGGCGGAAACCGGCGCGACGAATGCGCTCCTGCGCGGTGGCGTCGAACGCCCGGAGATAGGCCTGGCCGATTGGTTGCACGCGCTTCGGGTTGGTCCTGGTGGCCGCCGTCGCCGAGTATTGGCATTGGGTGCCGACCCGCACGCAATAGAGCACCGCCGGATCGCGCGTGATCTTGTACGATTCATCCGCCCATAGCGCGGGATCGGTGCCGGCGAACGCCTGTTCCTCGGCCAGCGTCGTATTGGCCTGCAGCGTGTCGACCGCGCGATAGGTGATGGTGAAGCGGCTCCAGCTCTTCTTGTAATCGGCGCGCTTGCGGACGCGTTCGAACAGGCCCGCTTCGAGCAGGCAATTGTCCCACACGCCGTGGAGAGTGTCAGGACGATAGCTCGACGTGCCGCACTTTCCCGTGAGGATCGCATCGATCCCATTGCCGCCTTTGTCGTCGGCATAGGAGATATGCAGCGGCTGATGAAGGTCGCCAATCCAATGACCGAGCTCCATCAGCGCGAAGGTGCGCTCGGTGCGCGGCTTGCTCGGGTCCTTGAGCATCGCGAGATCGCGCACGATGCCGCTCAGGATACAATCGCCCGTGCCGGGGCATGCCTGTTCGGTGATCGCTGTGACGCTGCGTGCGACGTTGATGAAATGATCGTCCGGATTGCGCCGGGGGATCTCGTCTTCTTCAAGGCAGGCATAATTGAACGAGGTATAATGTTGATCTGGCATTTTGCCACGGCCGGGAATGGTGATGCCGCCGTGCCTGCTTTGGAGCAGGTCGCCGAGTGCGGCGCGCGTGATCGGGGTCAGGTTGCGGTAGGCGAGATCACACACCGACAAATGACCGATCTTGCCCCAGGCTTGTGCCTGTTCCGGCTGCGAGACGGCAAAAGCGGCAATCAGGACGATGGCGAGCAAGGCGAACAGACGGCGCATGGAAACTCCCCCCGGACGGTCCGTCAGCGTCAGCCGCTGACCCTGGGGGGAGCATAGCATGATTCGTCGCCAAGCGCACCGATTGGCCCCGATCCGGCCCAATCGGTGCTGGGCCGGTTATGGCTTGGCGGGCGCATCCCCCATCAATTTGCGCTGAAGATAGGTCATCGTCAGCGCGGTGGTGCGCGCCGCCTGCTTGAGGTCGGCACCCGCGCCATGGCCGCCCTCGGTATTCTCGTAATAGAGGAACGGCAGTTTCAGTTCCTCCATCCGTGCGGCGAACTTGCGCGCGTGTTGCGGGCCGACGCGGTCGTCCTTGGTCGTGGTGAAGATGAACGGCTCGGGATAGGCAACGCCCGCCTTTAGAGCGTGGTACGGCGACAGCTTCTGCCAGAATGCCATCACCTTGGGATCGGCATTCACGTCGCCATATTCGCCCTGCCACGATGCGCCCGCTGCGATCTTCGAAATGCGGATCATGTCGAGCAGCGGCACTTGAATGACAACCGCGCCCCACAGTTCGGGATGCTGTGTGAACTCGACGCCCATCAACAGCCCACCGTTAGAGCCGCCCTGAATGCCGAGCTTCTTGGGCGACGTGATCTTGCGCGCCATCAGGTCCTTCGCGACTGCGGCGAAATCGTCATAGATGATCTGACGCTTGGTACCGAGCCCAGCCTCATGCCAGGCCGGGCCGAATTCACCGCCACCGCGAATGTTGGCAAGCACGTACGCGCCGCCGCGTTCGAGCCAGAGCTTGCCGGTCGTACCCGAATAATTAGGCGTCTGGCTGACCTGGAACCCGCCGTACGCGCTCATCAGCGTCGGCGTCGATCCGTCATAGGGGATGTCCTTCCGGTGGACGACGAAATACGGAATTTTCGTCCCGTCGGTTGAGGTCGCTTCGAGCTGTTCGACGACATCCTGCGACGCATCGAACTTCGGCGCGATCGTCTTCACCTGTTCGAGCGCGCCGGTCGCGGCATCGGCGAGATAGAGTGTCGAGGGCGTCAGGAAACCGCTGGTGCCGAGGAACGCGCGGTTCGACGCGTCATCGGTCGCAGCGTAACCAACGGTTAGATTGTCGGGCAGGTTCAACCGTGCGCTGGTCCAGCCGCCGCCGGGCTTGGCGGTGTAGACATAGGCGCGGCCCTGCACGTTGCTGAGCGTGCTGATCAGCAATTTGTCGCGGGTCGAACTGATCCCGCCGAGCGAATCGCGCGGACCGGGGGCCCAGACGAGCTTGGCCTTTGAGCTTCCCGGGGTAGCCTTGACTTGCGCCAGGTCCATTTCCGCGACCGAACCCGCGGTGAACGCGGCACCGGCCGTCGGCCAAGCCTCGTTGAGGCGGACGATCACGCGGCCGTCGACGAGTTCCTCGAGGCTGGCCTTTTCCGGGATCGCCAGCCGCTTCGCGCCGGCAGGCGTGATGATGAAGGTCTGCGAATGGAAGGTGTCGAGCGGGCGATCGACATAGGCAAGAGTACGGCCCTTACTGTCGCGCAGCACGCCCGGTGACACGCCATAGCCGCCATCCTTCTGCTCGCCGCGATACACTTCGACCGCCGCCGACATCGCCTGCCCGCGGGCTAGGCGCTTGACGATATAAGGGTAGCCCGATTGCGTCAGCTCGCCCGGATTCCAGTCGGTCGCGACGAGCAGATGGTCCTTGTCTTCCCACGCGATGCGGTGCTTGCCGCGCGGCAACCGGAACCCGCCGGTGACGAACTGGCCCGTGCTCAGATCGAACTCGCGGACCTCCACCGCATCTTCCCCGCCGTCGGACAGCGAGACCAGGCACAGCCGTTCTTCGGGGCGCAGGCATTGCGTACCCTTCAGCACCCAGCTCTTGCCCTCGGCTTTGCCGAGCGCATCGATGTCGAGCACCGTCGTCCACTTCGGCTCGGCGGTCTTGTAATCCGCCAGGCTGGTCTTGCGCCAAATGCCGCGCAGATGCTCGGCATCCTGCCAGAAATTGTAGATTTCGCCGTGCGTGAAGCTCGGCCCCGGAATACGGTCCTTCGCCCCTGCGATCGTCAGCGCCTCTTCATAGAGCGTCGCGTAGCGCGGATCGGCCTCGAGGATTTTCGAGCTGTAGGCGTTGCGCGCATTCACCCATTCCATCGCACGCGGCGAGGAGAGGTCCTCAAGCCAGAGATAGGGGTCTTCGGTGGTTTGCGCGGCAGCAGCAATCGGCATGGCGATGGACGTCAGCAAGGCCAGGGTGAGAATACGCATGGAAATCCCCTAAATGGAGCAGACCGACGAACGTCGTCCGCAGGGGCGCATTCATGCGGTGCCGCGCGCGCGGCGTCAAACAGGGTTTTTGGGCGAAGCGGCGCCATCGAACCGCGCGTCAATCCGCCGTCCGCGCCAAGCCGCGCGACAGCAGCCGCGCTACGAAAGTCCGCGTTTCCAGCGTGATCGCACGCGCATCGCCGGCGAAGTGCGCGATCATCTTCGCGCACAGGGCATCGACCCGGATCGGCGTTGCGATCGCCAACCAGATCGCGCTGCCCACCGGATCGAAGCCGTAATACCGCCCAGTATCGACGCCGATCAGGACCGTCTCGCCATCGACCTCGGCACCGATCACACCGCTTGATTGGGTCACGAGCGTTGAATCGGCGAGGGCTGCACCCCAAACCGCCAACGCCACCGCGTCGAGCGGTTCGGCCTCAGCCATGGGCGATGACGCTGACCCGGCCGTTGCCAAGCGCGCCGCGAGCAAGGCGGCCGGCCTTGTCCAGAACGCCCCGCACCATCGCGTCATATCCGAGCACTGCATGGTCGGGATAGGTGGCGGAAAAATCTGGCGCGACGACCAGCTTTCCGGCCCGCGCGTAGCCGCGCATCTTTGCCTTGAGATCGGGGCCGAAGCCGTCCCTGCCGGGCATCAGGACGACGGTATCGAGCCCAGCTTTTCCGCGCGGCGAGGCGAAAGCGGCGGCGAGCTTGTCGCCGCCCTGCAGCGCATACTGCCCCTTGAACGCGCGCAGACCGGTATCGCCGAGCGTGAAGCGTTCGTCGTTCAGCAATCCGGGGGTTGACCCCGCGACCGCGCCGATCGCGGACAGCGCCGCGATCCCGCCGAGGGCTGTCCGGCGGTTGACCGACACCACTTCGTTCCGACGCTGCACCATGATCACTTCCCCCATTTTGAACGCAAAACTTTCTGCTTGGTAATTGACCTAGCTTCTAGCGGCGAGCGTTTCAATCCGGAACGAATGAGGCGGCTCGGGGACGTCGGCCGGCATCGTGCTGGTCAGGCAATAGCGGCGTCGAGCAGGTTGGTCAGCCACGGGTTGACGATGCAATCCACCACAAGGTGAACGCGGTCCGCGCTGCCGTGATTGGCGACGCTGTGCGGATCGGACAGCCGCAAATACCAGACGCTGCCCGGATCCAGGACGACGCGCACACCGTTCAGCCGGAAATCGACGTACCGATTCGTCACGATCGGAATGTGCAGGCGGGCGTGGCCACTCTCTGCCTCCAGATCATTGTCGTGATGTTCCTTGATGATCGAGCCCGGCGTCAGCCGCATCAGCCGCACCGCCTGCAGCGGGCATCGCAGGCTCGCCAGAACCGCCTGGAAATACGGCGACCGCGCGAGTAGTGGCGTATCCTCATAGTCGGTTGCGTTCGGATCCGAATAAATTTGCATGATCGGATGCGTCGCGCCTTTGGTGCAGCGCAAAGGCAGCACGCTCCAGTCGCCTTCGTAATTCTGCCGCACGAAATGTTCGGTCCAGGGCGTATCGATCAAGGCGTCGAGATCGACGCGCAAGCGGACCGGATCGAAGCTGAGCGGCAGACGAAGCCGGTCGGGATAGACGTGCGATTGTTGTGCGCCAATGAACACGATAGGATCTGCGCTCGTCTCCATATATCCCGGAAGATAGCGCCGGGATCACCCTTTGCAAAGCATGGGACTGCCGCGATGATCTCGACCGACAGCGCTCCGCTGGATCAGTTTCGTGTGGCGGTCTGCGCCGATTCCACATTGGAACAGCGGCTCGGTGGCCTTGCGGAAATGGTGGAATTCATCGGCGTTGCTGTCGCGGAAGCCGCCGCACGCGGAATCCCGCTCGATCCGGTCACGCTCGAACGCGCGCTCTCGCCTGATCCGCTGGGGCTCGACCGTTTCCTGCCCAAACCGATCACGGGCGAGGCGATGCCGGGGGCGGCGTGGCTGCCCGCGGCGGTCGTGGACTCCCCAACCGGCTTGGCGATCGACTGGTTTTATCTCGGCAGCAAGACGCTGAGCGAGCCGTTTTTCGAAGATTCGATTCGTCGCGCGCGATTCTTGCCGATCAGCCGTTTGATCCGCCACCGCACCCCGCTTTCCACGCTGCCGGAGGCGGTCGGAGCGGACGGGGCGGTGCCCGACGGATTGGTCTTTCACCTGTCGCGCTGCGGATCGACGCTGGTCGCGCAGATGTTGGCCGCGTTGCCGGGGATGGTGGTCGCATCGGAGCCAGCACCGTTCGACCAGGTTTTGCAGCGTGTCCAAGAAGCCAGCGATCAGCCGATCGAGCAGCGGATTGCTTTGATCCGCGCGATGGTCGCTGCGCTCGGTCGCCGCGCCACGGGCGGTGGCGGTTTCGTGATCAAGACGGATTGCTGGCATACCAAGGCGTTGCCGCTGCTGGCAGCCGCCTTTCCCGATACGCCGTGGATTTTTCTGTACCGCGATCCGATCGACATCATGGTCTCGCAAGTCCGCCAGCGCGGCTTCCAGACGATCCCCGGCGGCATCGGCACGAGCGTGTTCGGCATTTCCGGCGATGGTCTGTCGCAAGAGGATTATTGCGCGCTTCTGTTCGAGCGGACCTGCGCGCCGATCATCGAAGCGACCGATCGATCGCGCGGCTTGCTGATCAATTATACGCAATTGCCCGACGCGGTCGAGCACCGGATCCTGCCGCATTTCGGGCTCACGTTGGATCCGGACGGGCGCGCGGCGTTTGCGGCGGCGGCGATGCGCGATGCAAAGGCGCCCTACACATCCTTTACTCCCGATACCGAAGCGAAACGCCGCGAAGCGAGCCCTGCCGTTCAGGCGGCCGTAGCGCGCTATCTCGACGCGCCGTACCGGCGGCTGGAAATGCTGCGAACGGGCGGTTAAACGAGATGTGCATCGCCAATATCACAGGGGAAGACCAAGGATGACAGAGGCCCATACCGTCGAGACGTTCCTGCCTTTGGTCGGTACCGATTTTGTCGTTCGCGGCGACGGCCTGGAGGATGTGCTGCGGCTCGAATCGGCAGACCCGATCACGCGCGCGCCACCCGAGGGGCATCGCGCGCCCTTCAGCCTGACCTTCCTGGGGACGCGCACCGATTACATGGTCGCCAACCTGATCGAAATCACGCATCCCGCGATGGAACCGTTTCCCATCAGCCTGTCAGCGATCGGGCGTACGCCTCAGGGCGCATTCCGCTATGAGGCGCTGTACAACTAAGCGCGCCACACCATTTCGGCGTCGATTTCGTGGCGGGCGGTTTCGCGAAAGCCCTTGCGTTCGTAGAGCCGTCGCGCCGGGTTGGTATGTTCGACGCGCAGCGACACGCTGCGGCCGAGGGCTGCCGCCTCGGCGAGGATCGATTCGAGCAACGCGCCGCCCACGCCTTGACCGGAGCGTTCGGGCAGCACGGCAATATCGACGAGAAGATGGTCCCCCGCACCGCGCAGCAGGCACAGCCGACCGACCGGCTCGCCGTCCAGCTCGATCACGCTGAAATCGGCGCCGGTATAAAAAGTGCGGTAGTGATGCTGCCGCGCCAGATGCTGCTGTTCAAGCAACATGCGCTTGTGCGCGTCGGACAGCGGCAGCGGGGCGAATTCTGCCCAACGTCCTTCGATTGTCAAACGGCGGAGAAACGTATCGTCCTCCGCCGTTTCGGGACGGATCGTCGGTCTGATCACCTCAGTTGCGGGACGGGAAAATCCCAGCCACGCAAATGCAGAAATTAACCGCTAGATTCGGCTGGAGATTGGGATGCGCTTGGTTGCCGCCCACCAGCCCGACTGCGGTCGGGTGCAAGGTGGTCGCATTCGACAGCGGGGCAGTGAGCCAGGTCAGGCCCGGTGCGTTGGCCGTGACGTTCAAACGCGTCAGATAATCGCCTGCCACCGGAACACGGTGACCGTCGGCCGTGCCGGGCTTCACCCGCGTATAAGGGGCATGACTGTGCGCCGGCATTTCGGTCGAAAGGAGCAAGTGATTCTCCTCGCCCGTCTGCTCGCCGAGGACATAGGTCGACAGACCTGGGCCGGTGCCCATTCCCAAGGGGAGGCGGCTCTGCAAATTGGGCAAAGCAAAGGTGCTTGTCCCATTCCCGCCGTACGTGGTCCCGAGGATCGAAAACAACGCCGTGTTCGATGAAAGCGCCAAGATTTGCCCGCGGCAGAACATCCAGTTTCGCGGCGCGAAGTTGAAACCGAAGGGGCGAATTTCGCCGATATATGGGTCAGACATGTCTTTGTCCCCTGCCGCTCAATTTTGTTGCGGATAAACGCCCTCAAGGGCGATGAGATAGTTCAACGCCAGCACTGGCATGATATTGTTATGTGGTTGGCTGTTCCCCGCCGACGCAATCGCGGTCGGCGCGGGCGCGGCGTCGGTGGTGCCGGTCGCGGTGCCGCTCAGATACCCGAACGAGGTGGACAGGCTTGGTGCCGCCGGCAGCGCATTGGCGGGAGAGGTCGTCGTCCCGTTGGCGGTCGTTGCAATGACGGTGTGGGTGTGCGCGGGCAATTGCGCAGTCGATACCGAAACATTCTCGGCCCCGGCAACTTCGCCCATCACGCGTGTCGTCAGGCCAGCCCCGGTGCCCTGGTGAACCATCACTCGGCTCTGCAGGTTCGGCAAACCAAACGTATTGATCCCGTCGCCACCATAAGTGGTACCCAGCAGTGTGTACAAGGCGTCGTTGTTAGCGATCGACAGCAATTGCCCGTTGCAAAACGCCCAGCCGCGGATTTGGAAATTTCCGGCAAAGAGTTTGATTTCGCCTAGAAATGGTTGTGCCATGATAGCGTCCTTCGAAAAGAATGTCGTTCCCCGGCGATCATCAATTCCGCGATGGGAAGATGCCTTGCAACGCGATGCAGTAATTCGCCACCAGATAGGGCTGCATGTTGTTGTGTCCGGCGCTGTTGCCGGTGGTGGCCAGCGTGTTGCTCGCCAGCGGCACGGTCGCCCCGCCGGGCGCGGTAAAGTTCGGGATCAACGTACCATTGGGGATTTGCCCGCCCGCGAGAAAGCCTGCTCCCGGTCCTGGTTGATTACCCAGTGCCGTCGAAGCGGTCCATAAATGGGTGTGCTGTGGTATTTGGGTCGACAAAAGTGTGACGTTTTCAGTGCCGCTCGACTGACCAAGGACGTAGGTCGATAGGCCGGGACCTTGACCGAACGTGAGGGCCGCGCGCCCGCGCAGATCGGGCAATGCGAAAGTGGTCGTGCCGTTGCCGCCGTAAGTGGTGCCGAGCAGCGAAAAAAGCGCCGCATTCTGATTGAGCGGCAGAAGCTGCCCGTTGCAAAGTGCCCAGGTCTTCGGGGGAAACCCGAAGCCGAATGCGCGAATTTCGCCTATAAACGGTGAACTCATCGGCTATCCCCCTCCTGCATCGTACGCACAGCGACCAAACTAAGGCCGCCGCGCCGATGTCGGCGATCTCGCAGACCCCATTCGTTTCGGGTATGATTGATAGCAGGCTTAGCAGGGCAGTCGTCAAGTCAATTGTAGACGATTATTTGGCGCACTAGTCTGTCTAGCCACGGCAGGTGGTGTACTCGCAGTTGAAATGGAGCTCCCTTTTGTATTAAGGGAACGTAACACAGGGAAAGGGCGCGCCAAAGTGACCATGTCGAACAAGGGTGGGAATGAACGGCCGGCGTGGCAGACGCCGGTCCTGATCGAGCAGCAGATTGCGGATCTGACGCAGAACACCGCTGCCCGGCCGGGTGATGACGGACTCGATCGATTCGGTGGTTATTACGTGACGACCGGACCTAGCTGAGGCGCGTTTTCCGCGCGCAGCCGCCGCGCGTGCACGGGTGACAGGGCAACACAATGGGTGAATTCGCCGGAGCCGTACGGCGCGATGGCGACGCGATCGACTCGCGTTTGGTCGACCGGATCGTCGCGAGCGTCGGCGGCATCGGGCGTCCGCGGCTCTGGCGCGATGGCGTTGCCGCGGTGGTACATCGCGCCCTGCGCGACAGCGAGCGCGGGGCGACCGCCGATCTCCCAGTCGAAACCGCGTCTGGCCTGATTGTCGCCGCCGATGCGCGGCTCGACGAACCCGACGAAATCGCGCGTGCACTCGGGGTTGCCGCCGGCCCCCACCGGTCGAGTGCCATGTTGGTGGCGGCGGCGTGCGATGCGTGGCGTGCGCAGGCGGCAGAGCGCCTGAACGGCAGTTTTGCCTTTGCGGTGTGGGACGAGGTGCGGCGCGAGTTGACGCTGGCGCGCGACGGTCTCGGCACCCGTGCGCTCTATTATGTTGAACACGGGCCGCATGTGTTTTTCGCGACGACGCTTCAGTCCCTGCTGTCCTTGCCAGATGTCTCGCGCGAGATCGATGATCTGGTGCTCGCGCAATATCTGACAATCGAAAACCAGGACACCCAACGCACGCTGTATCGCCATATCAAGCGGGTGCCGCCGGGCGGCACGGTCACGGTACGCGGATACGAAATGCGAGTCGCGCGCTATTGGACGCTCGATCATATCGCCGACGTGCGGCTGCCCCGCGACGCCGATTATGTGGAGGCCGCACGCGCGCTGTTCGATCGTGCGGTCGCGTGCCGCCTGCCTCCGGGTGGGACGGTGGCCACGACGGTTTCGGGTGGGTTCGATTCGGCCGGCGTTACCGCGACCGTCGCGCGGCTGCTCGGCGACCGGCGCTTCCCTGCCTTTCATCGCGCGCCAGGTGGTACGCATCCCTATGATGCGTTGGACGAAACTCCCCTGGTCGAGGCCATCGCCGCGTTATACCCCAATATCGATCTCACGATTATCCGCGACGATTGCGGCGGCGTTCCCACGATCGATGCCGAGCGCGACGCTGTCGAGTTCGCGGTCCCCCGCATGGTCAGCGTCAACGCCTTGTGGTTCCAGCTGGTCGTCGATCGCGTGGCCGCCGCCGGGGTTGATCTGCTGCTGGGCGGCGGGTGCGGCAACATCACGCTGTCGTGGGAGGGGCGCCCGTCGATCGCGGCCGATGTCCGGGCGGGACGCTTGGCCGGGGCGTGGCAAGCCGCGCGGAACAGCGCCGCGGCGCAGCGCCGCCCGCTCGGTCGCGTGCTTGCAGCGCAGCTGGTCCGGCCGTTCGTGCCGCGCGCCGTGCTGCGCGCGCGGCAGCGTTGGCAATTGGGCGGTCGGCTGCCCTGGGCGGATTATAGCGTGGTGTCGGAGCAGTTCCTGCACTCGCTGGCCTATGACCGGCACGCGCGCGAGCATGAGCACGACCTGCCGTTCGACGAGTCCACCCGCACGTCGGTCCGCCAGCAGCGGCTGCGGGCATTGCAGGGCCAGGTCGTGCACGACCTAGCCGGGGGTGGGCGGCGGCGCGGTGGAGTGCCGGGCCTGGATCCCTATGCCGATCGGCGGCTCGTGGAATTCACGCTCGGCACGCCGAACGATCAGTTCTGGCGCGACGGGCAGGATCGGTGGCTCGCGCGACGGGTGCTTGCAGATCGGCTGCCGGCCGAATTGCTCGCGGAGACGCGGCGCGGGCTGCAATGTCCCGAATGGTATGAAGTCCTGATGCCGCGACGCGACGAAATGGCCGAGGCGATCGACCGGATCGAGCGCTCTCCGCTCGCCGCACGCGTGGTCGATGTCGCGCGCATGCGGCGGCTGCTGGACACTTGGCCCACCGATGCCGAATCGGCACGCGGCAGCAAGCAATTGTATGCCCACGCGCTGAGCCGTGGCATCGCGATGGGCGGCTTCCTGCGGCAATATGAACGCAACAATGGGTGAGGATACCCACGATTACGCGCTGTGCGGCTGGCGCGTGGCAAGTGCAATCACGCTGCCCGATTTGTCGCGCTGGACCGGCGACGCGCGCGCGCCGGAGGTGAGGATCGGGTTGGGGGCGGTGCCGGCCATGCAGGCACCCGTTCTGGAAACTGCCCTGGTCCAAGTCGACGCGCATGGGCGCGCGCGCTTCGCGATCGATGCCGTCGCGGAATATCTGATCGAGGATGGTGCGCGCATCACGATCGCGCCGCGAACGACGGTGGCGGATCCGGCGATCCGCCTGTTCCTGTTGGGAAGCGGATTGGGTTTTCTGTTGCATCAGCGCGGCGTGGTGCCGCTGCACGCGGCGAGCGTGGTGGTGGACGGCACCGCCATCTGTTTTGCCGGGGCATCGGGATCGGGAAAATCGACGTTGACCGATGCCTTTGCGCGACGCGGCTATGCCGTGTTGTCGGACGATGTTTCGCCGGTCGATGCGCGCGGGGCGGTAGCGCAAATTCTTCCAAGTCTTCGGCGGATTCGTTTATGGTCGGATTCACTGGCCAACGGTGGGTGGGCCGCGAGCGACGCCGAACGGTGTCGCGCCGGGCTCGAAAAGTTCAGCCGCTCGTTGCACGGAGACGCGCCGCCCCCGGCGATGCCGCCCGCCGCACTCTTCCATTTGCGGCCGCTGTCCGAGCGTGATTCGATCAAGCACGACGGGCGACCACGCTTTCAGCGCCTGCGCGGGCATGACGCGGTCGAGGCGTTTCGCCGCCAGGTCTATCGCTGGCGTTCGCTGGTCGGCATGGTCGGCGTTCCGACCGCGATGGCGCGCACGGTTGCGGCCGCTGCGGCTTTCCCACAGCATTTCACGCTGCACCGCGCTGTCGACTTTGCCGCGCTCGATGCGCTCGTCGATGAGATCGTGGCGACAGTGCGGGCGGCGCGGTGAGCGTCCCTTCCGCGCTGTCTGGTCGGGCGATCTGGCTCGCCTCCTATCCGAAATCAGGCAACACCTGGCTGCGGCTCGCGCTCAAGTCGCTGCAAGCGGGCGGCGCGCCCATCGCCTTGTCCGAGCTGAACGATTATGCGCGGATGGCGATCGGTCGGCATTTGTTCGATGGCTTGCTTGAGGCCGATAGCGGCAACATGACCGATGCCGAGATCGAGGCCTTGCGACCGGCCTTTCACGATCTGCACTTCGGCACGGGCGAGCAGGCCGAACTGTGCAAAATCCATGATTGTTGGTTCCGCACCAGCGATGGACGCGCGGTGTTCGACCGGCACCATACCAGAGCGGCGCTCTACATCGTGCGCGACCCGCGCGACGTTGCGGTTTCGTGGGCGCGGTTCATGGCGGGGTCGCTCGACTGGTCGATCCGGTTTCTGGCAAACAGCGAAGCCCGGTTGGGGCCCGACGCGGACCGCATCAATAGTGCCATCGCCCAGCGGATCGGAGGTTGGTCGGATCATGCCGCAAGCTGGATCGACGAATCCGGCCTCGCCCCCCTGGTGATCCGTTACGAGGACATGCACGCCGATCTGCCGACGACACTCGCGCTGGTGGCGGCGCATCTTGGTTGGGATGCCCCTGAATCCGCGATCGCGGGTGCGGTGGCGGCGACGCGGTTCGAACGGCTGGCGGACGAAGAAGCGCGCAGCGGCTTTCGCGGGAAACCCGGGAGCGCCGAACGGTTCTTTCACACCGGGCGCAGCGGCGGATGGCGCGATGTGCTGACGCCAGATCAGGCGGCGCGGGTTGCCACCGATCATCACGCCATGATGCATCGTTTCGGCTATCTGTAACCCGCTTGCCGCCTTATGCGGTTGGCGCGGCCCGTCATCGGCCGCGCGGGGCGGGGCATGATGCAGGGCTGGATCGACAGTTTGGGAAAAACAGCGGGCGGGGTGCTGGTCGGCCACGGCCCGGCCACTCCAGCGTCCGCCATAAGCTATGCCCCTGGCGATATCAGTCTCCATTTCTTCCTGCAGCTTGCGATCATCCTGATCGCCTGCCGGATCGTCGGATGGATCGGAAAGCGCTTCTTGGGCCAACCGCAAGTCGTCGGGGAGATGATCGCGGGCGTCGTGCTCGGCCCGTCTTTGCTGGGGCTGTTCTTTCCTGGTTTGCAGGGCGCGATCTTCCCGACGGAAACGCGCAACGTGTTGTACGCCGGGGCGCAACTTGGCGTCGGACTCTACATGTTTTTAGTCGGCACGACGCTGCGGCTCGATCATTTCCGCGCCAAGGCGAAGAGCGCGGCGGCGGTGTCGTTCGCGGGGATCGCCGCACCGTTCGGTGTCGCAGTGTTGATCACGCCGCTGTTGCTCGGCGTCCCGGGGCTATTTGCGCCGGGGATCAGCCAAGCCAATGCGACGCTGTTTCTGGGTGCGTGCATCGCGCTGACGGCGTTTCCGATGCTGGCGCGGATCATCACCGAGCGCGGGCTAAGCGACAGCGCGCTCGGCACGCTCGCGCTGACCGCAGGCGCGTTTGACGACGCTGTGTCGTGGTGCGTGCTAGCGCTGGTGCTGGCGACCTTCGGCGGTGGGCCGGGGGTTGCGATCCTCGCGATCGGGGGCGGGATTTTGTGGGCGGGGGCCGTGCTGCTGTTTGCCCCGCGCCTGCTCGCCCCGCTCGGGCGCCTGGTGGAGCGAGAGGGAAGTATCAACCACTTCGCCCTCGCAATCGTGTTGATCGCATTCTGCACCTCGGCGTTTCTGATGGACGCGGTCGGCATTCACGCGATCTTCGGCGGGTTCATCATGGGTGTCGCGATGCCGCGCGGGCGGCTTGCCAGCGAGATCCAGCGCACCGTCGAGCCGCTTGCGGTCGTGCTGCTGCTGCCGATGTTCTTCACCTATTCCGGGCTCAACACGCGGCTCGACATGGTCAACTCGGGGCCGCTGCTGCTGATTGCGGTGCTGATCCTGTTCGCGTCGATCCTGGCCAAGGGCGGCGCCTGCTATCTTGCGGCGCGACTGTCGGGGGAGGAGAACCGCACCGCGCTCGGCATTGGCGCGCTGATGAATTCGCGCGGGCTGATGGAGCTGATCATCATCAATATCGGGCTGCAAAAGGGCATTATCGGCCCGACGCTGTTCGCGATGCTGGTGTTGATGGCGATCGTGACTACTGTGATGGCGACGCCGCTGTTCGAATTCGTCTATGGCCGACACGCGCGTGCGATCGATCCTGCGGTTGCGTGAGACGGGACAGACAACATTACGCCTGACGCGGTTGGGGCGGATTGCGTCAGGCGCGACTTCATGCAAATCCTCCGTGGCATCCACAGGCCTTCGCGAAACGGAGTGACACCTTGCCACTTGGGGATTCGACCGGCGTCGACTTTGCGGATGCGTACTGGCGTCAGGTCGCACCGACTGAGCTTGCGCTGGCGGCGCTGGTAGAATCGCTGCCGGATGAGGCAGAACTGCGTCTGCTCGCCGACAATCTGCCCGCCTTGTGCTGGATCGCCGACGGCGACGGGGCAATCGGCTGGTACAATCGCCGTTGGCACGATTATTGTGGCAGCTCGCCCGAAGCCATGTCCGGCTGGGGCTGGCAAACGGTCCACGACCCGGCAATCCTGCCCATAGTGATGGAGCGGTGGACCGGGTGCATCGCCAGCGGCGAAGCATTCGAAATGACCTTCCCGCTGCGGGGCGCGGACGGGTCTTTCCGACCGTTCCTGACCCGCGTCGTCCCACTCCAGGACCGGACCGGCCGGGTCGTGCGCTGGTTTGGCACCAATGCCGACGTGACCGCGCAGCACAGGGCCGAGGCTGCGCTCGCAGCAAGCGAAGCCGAGTTCCGCACCTTCGCACAAGCGATGCCCAATCAGGTGTGGGCAGCGCAACCCGATGGCCTGCTGGATTGGTTCAATGAACGCGTCTATGCCTATTCCGGGTTTAGCGGTGACCAATTGGCGGGGCATGGCTGGGCCGCGATGGTCCATCCCGATGACGCGCCGATCGCGACCGAGCGGTGGGCCGCGGCGCTGGCATCGGGTGACCGCTACGAAACCGAATTTCGGCTGCGGCGCGCGGATGGCGCCTATCGCTGGCACTTGGCACGTGCCGTGCCGATTCTGGCAGGCGACGGAAGCCCGCAGCGCTGGATCGGCACCAACACCGACATCGAAGAGCAAAAGTCCACGGCGGCGGCACTCGTCAAGCTCAATGCTACGCTTGAGCAAGAGGTCGCGCAGCGCACCGCCGATCGTGATCGGGTGTGGCGCAATTCGCAGGATCTGATCGTCATCGTCGGCCCGCGCGGGACCTTCCGCGCGGTCAGCCCCTCGGTTACGGCCAGTCTGGGATGGGCCCCTGAGGAGTGGATCGGGCGGTCGCTGTTCGATTTTCTGGTACCGGACGACGAAGCCGATACGAATGCCGCGCTGCGCCACGCCGCCGAACAGCCGCTGCAGCGCTTCGAAAACCGCTACCGCCACAAGGATGGCGGGTTCCGCTGGTTCGGCTGGGTCGCCACCCCGGAGGATGGCTTGATCTATGCGACCGGACGCGACGTCACGCTCGAAAAGGCAGCGGCCGACGAGCTCGCCAAGGCACAGGAGGCGTTGCGGCAAAGCCAGAAGATGGAGGCGGTGGGACAGTTGACCGGCGGTATCGCGCACGATTTCAACAATATGCTTGCGGTGGTAATGGGGTCGCTCGAACTGCTCGAACGGCGCATGTCGAACAGCGACACCCGGGCGCGGCGCTATATCGATGCGGCGAACGACGCCGCCCGCCGTGCGGCATCGCTGACGCAGCGGCTGCTGGCTTTCTCGCGCCAGCAACCGCTCCAGCCAGCGGCGGTCGATGCCAATAAACTCGTGTCCGGCATGTCGGACCTGCTGCGCCATTCGCTTGGGGCCGATGTCCAGCTCGAGATCGTGCTCGCGGGTGGTCTGTGGCGCACGCCTGCAGATCCCAACCAGCTCGAGAACATCTTGCTCAACCTGGCGGTCAACGCGCGCGATGCGATGCCCGAAGGCGGCCATCTGACGATCGAGACGCAGAACGCGCATCTCGACGAACGCTACGCAGCCGCCAATCTTGGCACCGCTGCCGGGCAATATGTCCTGATCGCGGTGACCGATACGGGCAGCGGCATGCCGCCCGAAGTGGTCGAAAAGGCGTTCGACCCGTTCTTCACGACCAAGCCGGTGGGTAAGGGGACTGGTCTTGGCCTCAGCCAAGTCTACGGCTTCATCAAGCAGTCCGGCGGGCATGTGAAAATCTATACAGAACAAGGTCTTGGTACGACGATCAAGCTCTATTTGCCGCGCCTCCACGGTGCAGTGCAGACCGATTTGGCGTTGGATGAATCGCCGGAAATGCCGCGTGGCGATGATCGCGAAGTGATCCTCGTCGTCGAAGACGAGCCCGGCGTGCGCCAGTTCAGCATCGATGCGTTGACCGAGCTTGGCTATCATGTGCTCGAAGCGGATGGTGCCGCCAGAGCGCTGCGCCTGCTTGAGGAGCATCCTCAAATCGCGCTGATGTTCACCGATGTCGTTATGCCCGAAATGAACGGGGCAAAGCTCGCGGAAGCGGCGCGGGCGCTTCGGCCCGATCTCAAGATTCTGTTCACCACCGGTTATACCCGCAATGCTGTTGTCCATAACGGCAAGCTGGACGAGGGGGTCGATCTGATCGGCAAGCCGTTCAGTCTGGAGGCGCTTGCGGCGAAGATCAGGGCGGTGCTGGAGGCGCGCTGAGACGTCGCGATCCTTGATCCATATCTACACGATTCCGTCGGTCCCTTTTTTGGATTTGCGCGTTTGGGATGCTGCCGCACGTCGCGGCGGAGGACGATCGATGGCACGCAGCACCGCCAAGGGCGAAAACGGTAAAATCAAGGGCGAGAGTGCGAACACGGTACCCCCCGCGCCAGCCGGGGCGGATTTGCCCACCCATTATGCCGAAACACAGGGGCATGGTGGCGAGACGCACCAGACAACATCCGATGCAGCGATGACGATGACCAGCCAGCAGGGCATCCCGGTCGCCGACGCGCAGAACAGCTTGCGCGCTGGGCCGCGCGGTCCGACGCTGCTCGAGGATTTCCAGCTTCGCGAGAAAATCTTCCATTTCGACCATGAGCGTATCCCCGAGCGCGTGGTCCATGCCCGCGGTTACGGAGCGCATGGTGTCTTCGAACTGACCGACAGCCTGTCCGATATCTGCCGCGCCAATGTGCTGGGCGAAGTCGGGCAGCAAACCGAGACGTTCGTGCGGTTCTCGACTGTTGCGGGCAGCAAGGGGTCGCCCGATCTGGCGCGCGACGTGCGCGGTTTTGCGGTGAAGTTTTACACGCGCGAGGGCAATTGGGATCTGGTCGGCAACAACATTCCGGTCTTTTTCATCCAGGACGCGATCAAATTCCCCGATCTGATCCACGCCGTGAAGGAAGAGCCCGACCGCGCCTTCCCACAGGCGCAGAGCGCGCACGACAATTTCTGGGATTTCGCGAGCCTGATGCCCGAGGCGTGGCACATGGTGATGTGGCAGATGTCCGATCGGACCATCCCGCGCTCGCTGCGGACGATGGAGGGCTTCGGCATCCACAGCTTCCGTCTGCTCGACGACGAGGGCAATTCGACCTTCGTGAAGTTCCATTGGAAGCCGCGGCAGGGCTTGCAGTCGGTGATGTGGAACGAAGCGGTCAAGATCAACGGGGCCGACCCCGATTTCCATCGCCGCGACATGTGGGATTCGATCGAAGCGGGTGATTTCCCAGTGTGGGATCTTGGGGTGCAATTGTTCTCGGAAGAAGAGGCGGCCACGCTGCCGTTCGATCATCTCGATTCGACCAAGCTGATCCCCGAGGAACTGATCCCGGTGCGGATCATCGGCAATCTGACGCTCAACCGCAATGTCGACAATTTCTTCGCCAGCACAGAACAGGTCGCCTTCTGCACGTCCAATGTGCCGCCGGGGATCGATTTCAGCGATGATCCGCTGCTCCACGGGCGCAATTTCTCATATCTCGATACGCAATTGAAGCGTCTCGGCGGACCAAACTTCACGCATATCCCGGTCAATGCGCCGCGTTGCCCCGTGATGAATTTCCAGCAGGACGGTCACATGGCGATGACCAACCCCAAGGGTCGTGTGAATTACGAGCCGAATAGCTGGGGCGCAGAGGCTGGACCGCGCGAGAACCCCAAGGGCACGACGAGTTACCCCGCGCCGACGGATGGCGGCAAACAGCGGGTTCGGTCGGAAACCTTCTCCGATCATTACAGCCAGGCGCGGCAATTCCTGCTCAGCCAGCAGCCGATCGAGCAGAAGCACATTGGTGATGCGCTGACGTTCGAACTGTCGAAGGTGACCCGCGTCGACATTCGTGCGCGTGCAGTGTCGCATCTGCTGAACATCGATGCGGATCTTGCCGCAACGGTGGCGGACGGGCTCGGCATGGCGCTGCCCGAGGCGGCGGTTGCGGCGAAGCCGACGATCGATCTGCCGACGTCGGACAAGCTCAGCATCCTCGCGAACGGCCCGGGCAACTTCAAGGGCCGCAAGATGGGCGTGGTGCTGACCGACGGATCCGGCGCGGATGTGTTCAATGCCCTGACCGCCGCCCTCGAGGCCGAGGGCGCCGTTTGGGAAGTGATCGCGCCCAAGATCGGCGGCGTGACGCTTGATGACGGGACGCCAGTGGCCGCGAAACAGAAGATCGATGGCGGGCCGTCGGTTTTGTATGACGCGGTTGCGATACTGCCATCGGCGGCGGGCGCGGCGTTGCTCGCCAAGGATGCGGCGGCGAAGGATTTCTGCGCCGATGCGTTCGCGCATTGTAAGTTCATCGGTTTCTCGACGGATGCGGCTGTACTGTTCGACGCGGCGCGGATTCCTGAAATGGATGATGGCTTCGTCCAATTGGCGAAGCCGAAGGACGCAGGCGCGCTGGTAGAGGCGTGTCGGGCTCTGCGCTTTTGGGAGCGGGAAACGAAGGTCGATCTGGACGCGTAAGGGGGGTAGGGGCTTCCACGCGGTCCGGAGGCGCGGCGGCAATGCCGTCGCGCCACCGGCAGGCAGTGCGAGAGCGGTGATATTGCAATGCGCCGCTTGAAAGCGCGACCGCCCGGTGTCACATGTTGCAGTGCAGCATGAACTATCCGCTGCTGGAGTTTCTATATGCCGTCCATCAGCGATACGATCGAGCACCTCGTTCGCGCGCAATCACTGGGCTTGGCCGCTGGCCCGGACACAGGCGGACATCTGCGTGCACTGGAAGGATTCGGGGCCAACCCGGGTGCGCTTAACGGCTGGTGCCACGTGCCGGACGGAGACGCCCTGCCACTCGTCGTGGTGCTGCACGGTTGCACACAGAATGCGGGTTCCTATGATCGCGGATCGGGCTGGTCCGATTTGGCCGAGCGTTTTGGCTTCGCTGTACTTTTCCCGGAGCAGGTGCGCACGAACAATCCGAACATGTGCTTCAACTGGTTCGTGCCAGCCGACACGAGCCGCGATGCGGGCGAGGCAGCATCGATCCGGCAGATGATCGCGGCGATGGTCGATCGCTTTGCGATCGACCCGATGCGGATTTTCGTCACCGGTCTTTCGGCGGGGGGCGCGATGACCTCGGTTATGCTGGCCACCTATCCCGAGGTTTTCCGCGCCGGCGCGATCATTGCCGGCCTGCCATATGGCGCGGCGGCGACAATGCCGCAGGCGCTCGAGCGGATGCGCGGGCAGGGGCATCCGGGCGACGCGGCCTATGCGGCGGCGGTGCGCGCGGCATCGTCGCACCCCGGCCCATGGCCGCGCGTCGGCGTCTGGCACGGCGATGCCGATCATACCGTAAACGCGGTCAATGCGGACCGGATCGTCGGGCAGTGGCGCACGCTTCACGGTGCGGCGACCGCGCCCGATGTGGAGGAGGTTAGCGGGAAGTTGCGCAGCCGCGCGTGGCACGCGGCGGACGGCACGCAGTTGATAGAGGATCACCGCATTGCGGGCATGGGGCATGGTACACCGGTCGGCACACGCGGCGACACCGCCTGCGGCAGTGCCATGCCGCACATGCTCGATGTTGGTATTTCCTCGACCTGGCAGATTGCGCAAAGCTGGGGGTTGCTTGATGGCGCGGAGCGGTCGCGGTCATCGATGTCGCGAGCCGTGCCGCCCGCAGCGCCGGTCAATAGTGTCCAGGCAACGATCGAAGCGGCGCTGCGCTCAGCCGGGCTGATGCGCTGAGCAAACGGTAACGCTCAAACCTCGGTCGGCGCAAATCCGAGCGTGTCCAGCAACGCGGCGCGCGCGGTGCGGCATTGCCGCCACAAGGCGGGGTCGCCGAGATCGACCGGCGCGATCCGTTCGGGCCAGTGGCGTTCGATCAGCGCCGCGAGCAGGTCGCACCGCGCCTTATCGAGCAGGAAGCGCGGGTCGATCGCGGCGTGCGCGGCCTCGTCCACCACGACACGCAACCGCAGGCAGGCTGGGCCGCCGCCATTGCGCATCGATTCGCGCAAGGTCAGCACTTCGACGCGGCGGATCGGCCCGTTGCCGGCGATCAGTTTCTGCAGCCACGCCCACACCGCGGGTGTCTCCTGGCATTCGCTCGGCACGATCAGCGCCATCGTCGAATCGGGCAAGGTTACCAGTTGCGAATTGAACAGATACGACTTGATCGCGGCCTCGAGCGACACAAGCGCCGCCGGAACCTCGACAATCACCGCCTCGGGCAGGCGCGCGCGGATGAAGGCATGGACCGCTGCCGGATCCTCGAACGCCTGTTCGTGCGCAAACAGGACGGTTTCGTTCGCGACCGCAACGACATCGTTGTGAAACGCCCCCGCCGCAATCGCCGCGACGCTTTGCTGGACGAGGAGGACGTCCGCCGGGTCGAGCCCATGGCGCCGCGCCACGGCGGCGCTGGCGGTGCGGTGCTGTCGCGCGGGGAAGCCGCTCGCGCTCCGTTCGCCATAAACGAGCAGCTCGATCCCGCGTGCGCCGTGCTGCGCCGTCATCCGCATGTGGTTGGCAGCACCCTCATCGCCGAGTGCGGCGGGCAGGGCATCGTGGACCGTGAAATGCGCGGCGTCGCCAAAGGCCAGGCGAAGTTGCCGCGCGGTCTGGCGATGCTCGATGCTTCGATGCAGCATCGTCGAGAGGTTGGCGGCCGAGAGGTGACAGCGACCGTCACCGGTGTCGGGCGCGGGCGAGACGGTCGCGGCATTGGCGGTCCACATCGCCGAGGCCGAGCAGACATTGCCGAGCAGCGCGGGGTCCTGCGCCCAGGCGGCGGCAAGCACGGCATCATCGTCGCCCGTAAAGCCAAGCTCGCGCAGCCATGTCGCGGCAGGCCGGTCGTGCGGGAGCAGCAGCCCCTGCGGCAGGCCGAGTTCGAGCATGCGACGCATCTTGGCGATGCCCTGCAGGGCCGCCGCGCGCGGGGCGGAGACAGCACCCGCGTTGCTCGTCGCGGCGAGGTTGCCGAACGACAGCCCGGCATAATTATGGCTCGGGCCGACGAGGCCGTCGAAATTGATCTCGCGCACGGTCTTTCCTCTCACGCGAGCGTTTCGCCCGCCAGCATTTCGGTATCGATCTGCGCCTGCATCATCGCAGGATAGCGTGCGCCTTCGAGCGCGTTGGGCGGGAACAGCGCATCGACCGCCGCCAGCACGTCTTCGCCCAACGGCTTGGTCGCGGCTGCCATATTCTCGGTCAGATGCGCGATGCTGCGGGTACCGGGAATCGGCACGATCGTCTCGCCTTGCGCCAGCACCCAGCCGAGCGATAGCTGTGCAGGCGTAAGCCCGGCCTCAGCGGCGATCGCGTCGAAGCGTGCGACAATTTCGAGATTGCGCGGTAAGCACGGCGCAACGAAACGCGGCATCATCGCGCGGATGTCACCCGTTTCATACTGGTCATCCCGCACCGCGCCCGCCAGCAACCCGCGCGCCACCGGCGAAAACGCGACGAAGCCGATGCCGAGTTCCCGGCAAGCGGCCAGGACCGCCACCTCAGGATTGCGCACGGCGGGCGAATATTCGGTCTGCACCGCGGCGATCGGGTGGACGGCGTGCGCGCGGCGGATCGTCGCGGCCGACATTTCGGACAGGCCGATCGCGCCGATTTTGCCTGCTTCCTTCAACCGCACCAGCGCGCCGACCGAGTCTTCGATCGCGACGCGCTTGTCGAGCCGGTGGAGGTAAACGAGGTCGATATGATCGGTGCCGAGCCGCGCGAGCGAGCCCTCCACCGTCTTGGCGATGGCGGCGGGCGATCCGTCGAGGGCACGCTTGCCGTCGATCATGTCGAGCACGCATTTGCTCGCCAGCGTGAACTCGGCACGGCGGTGCATCACGCCCTTCGCCAGTAACCGCTCGTTATTGCCGCCGCCGTAAAGCGCCGCTGTATCGAGCAAGCTGCAGCCGAGGTCGAGCGCGGTGTTGAGCACGGCGATCGCGGTCGGGGTGTCGGGCGGCGTGCCATAGGCATGGTTCAGGTTCATGCACCCGAAACCGATTGCCGACACGGTGAACGGGCCGAGGGTACGCTGCGGATAGGTCAAAGAACTCGCCTCGATCGTGATGGCATGATCGGGCTGTACCGCCCATCGCGGGGCGGTGTCCATGCGCGCCGCTCAGGCGGCGTCGCGCTTTCCAAGACGGCGCTGTGCCGCGCGGACGCTGCCGACGAGGCGTGAGAGGATCAGTTCCTCGATTCCCGCATAGCCGAGCCCAAGATGCGCCGGCCGCACCGATGTCGCATCGCCGAGCTTCAACGCGCCGGTACGCAAGCCTGCGCGCCCGATCCGTGCCCAGCGCCGCGCGGTCTCCCAGCGGATCAGGCTGCGGCTTTCTGGATCGGGTCGGTGCAACTCGAGGAAGTCGTCCTGCAGCCGCACGAGCGCCTCGCCCACCGCCGCCAGCGTCGCGCGGTCGGGGACTGGCTGCTGGCTCATCACATGGCGGACGATCAGATGCGCGGTCTCTGCCGCCGCATCGCCGAACAGCGGGGCATAGACTCCGGCGAGCACATCGCCAGCGCGCGCGCGCATCGACTCGGCTTGTGTCTGCGAGGCACCGCCACCGTGGCGGCGATAGGTCATCAGTTCTTCATCGAGCCGCGCGATCCCGCCATAGGCGCTGATCCGGTGGTACAGGTCGAAATCCTCGGCATAGACCAACTCGGGGCGCTGGAACGGATCGAGCCGGCGCGCCGTATCGGCGCGCATCATGACCGAGGACCAGACTAGCGGGTTTTCGATCCGCAGCAGCCACTCGATCACCGGCGGAGTCGATAGCGGCGCGAGCGAGGAGGGCAGGATCGCGCCGTCGGACAGGACATTGGCGGCGGTGCCGACGAGCACGATTTTGGAATGCGCGTCGAGATAGGCGACCTGCCGCGCGAAGCGATCGGGATGGCACAGATCGTCATGGTCGAGTGCGGCGATGTAACGCCCGCGCGCCTCGGCAAAGGCGGCGTTGCGGGTCAGCACGACGCGCCGGTTGACGGGCGATCGGATCACGCGGATGCGCGGATCGGCGAACGCCTCGATTACCGCGACGGTATCGTCGGTCGAACAATCGTCGACCACGATCAGTTCGAAGTCGCCGAAGCTCTGCGCTTGCAGCGACGCGATCGTCTCGCCGACCAGCGCGGCGCCGTTATAGGTCGCCATCAGGACGCTGATTGTGGGGACGCTCATGCGACCGCGCGCGCTGCGTCGCCCAGCACTTGATCGACGATCATCGCACCGACATCGTTCTGCCATTGCCACAGCCCATTAGCTTGGCCCGAGAAGCTCGCTTCGCCGCCAAGCTTGCCCCACGGCACGAAGCCGGCGGCAAGACCGATGCCGTACAGGCCCGGGATTGCCGCGCCGCTTGCGTCCATGATGCGGCAATGCCGATCGACCATCGCCCCGCCATTCTGCGCCGCGAGCGGAATCATGCGGCCATCGCTCTCATGAACCGGCAGCGCACGCGGGCGATACCCGAGTGCCGCGATAACGAGGTCGGCGTCGGCCAGATGCGTGCGCGCGACGGCATCTTCATCGCCGGTCACTTGATGCACGTTCAGCCGCGGATCGGGCACGCGGCCATCGACGCGCAGTTGGCGCAGCACGAGATCGCGCGCCTCTAGCCGGAAGCCTGCCAAACGATAGACGAAGCCGCTGACCGGGCAGATGTCGTCGGGCCCGAAATCGGTGAAGCCCTCGGCCAGCGCCGCCTCCGGCGTGGGGTAGAAGGGCCGGAGCGGACGGCGATGCAGTAGCGTGATCGCGCCTGCCCCCAGCGGGATCGCCTGCGTCTTGAGCAGCAGCACGATCGTCGCGATCGCGCTGGTCGATCCGCCGATCACGACGATCTTCGGGTTGCGCTTGGTCGAGAGCAGATCGACGATCCTTTGCGGTCCGCCGACGGCGAGGGCCTCGTCGGATTGCATCAGCCGGTCGCCCACTTCCTGCACCAGCGAGACGCCCCCGACGCGCTGTGCGGCGAGCCGGTCAATCGGCTGGTGGCCACCGGTGGCGATCAGCACGGCGCTGGAAAGCTGGTCAAACTCATGGCCGTCGGCGCGGCGGCGCATCCGGCTCGACCACAGACCGCCGTTGGTGCGCGTGGTGTGGAGCACTTCATGCCCGGTCAGCACCGTACCGCCATTTTGCGAGACGAGCGCGTGGAGCCGCTCCCCCGTCGCGCGGACGAACGGTCCTGCTTCGACCAAAGGTACACCGAGCGCGCCGACATAATGGCCGACAGCGCGGCCGGTGGGGTGATCGGCCAGCGCCGCCAGTTCGGCATGGGGATTGTCCTTCACCGCGCTCAGGAAGGTCTCGGCGGTGGAGTCGGAGGTAATGGCATAACGCCCGATCCGCCCCTCGCCGAGCGAATCATCGCGTTCGGCGATGACCAGGCCCGACGCGGCGAGTTCGGCCAGTCGCCCGCGCTTGCTCGCGGCGGTGAGCATTGCGGTGCCGGCCGGCCCCCCGCCCACGACCAACAGCGATGCGATCGGGTTGGCGCGCGGGCGGGCGGGGACGCGCGCTTCGGCGGCGAGGATGCGGTTGAAGGCGATGGCGATCACCGCGACGTCGGCAACGCTCATCGCATCGGTGATCGGCAGCGACAGCGACCGCCCGGCCACGGCATCGGCGACCGGCGTCGGCAGGATCGTCGCGGTGCGGCGGAACAGCGGTTGTTCGCCCAGATGCGGACTGAAATAGCGGCCTGACCCAATCCCGTCCGCCTCCAGCGCCGCGCCAATCGCATCGCGGCGGTGGGCGAGACTTTCGGGCAGCAGCACGGGCATGAACTGGCTCGCGCGACGCTGGCCCTGTCCCGCCTGGAACGAAACGCCCTGGAGTTCAGCGCGGTAGGCCGCTTCGAGCGCGGCGCGGTGGTCGCACACCGCATCAATCTGGGTAAGCTTCGCGCGTGCCATCACCGCGATGACTTCGGGCAGTTTGGCGTTGATTCCGGGCAGCGTGGCGCTGCGTCCCGCCTCGAACCCGAAATTGGTCATCGCGCGCAGCCGGTCGATCAGCCGCGTGTCGCCCGAATGGATCAGCCCGCCCTCGGCAACCGCGAAGGTTTTGGTGGCGTGCATCGAATAGACGGTGGCGAAAGGCGCACCGGTGCCGAACCCGGCGCCCCCGTCATCGAGCGTGCCAAGCGAGGCGGCGGCGTCGATCACCACGCCGACGGCATGTTCGCGTTGCAGCCAGGCATAGCGGTCGAGATCGATCGCGGTGCCGAAGGTGGCGTAGGGCAGCATGACCGCGATCCGGTCGCCATAGTCGCGCAGCAAGCGTTCCTCGGCGGCCGCGCTCGCGGTCCAATCGGTGGGGTCGATGTCACAAATCAAAGGGGTGAGGCCCGCCCACAGCGCCGCTTGCGCGGTCGCCGCGAAGGTGAGTGCCGGCATCAGCGCGAAGCGGCCCGTGACCTGCTCGCCCGCCGCCTCGCGGATTGCGATCATCAGGCCGAGCGTCGCGTTGCTGACCGAAAGACACGCGCCTTGCCCGCCGAACAGCTTCGCGGTTGCCTCCGCCTCGAACGCGCGGACCTCCGGGCCGTTGTTGCTGAAGATGCCCGAGTCCTCGACGCGGCGCAGCGCCTCGACCTGTTGGCTCAGGCGGGGAGGATTGGGGGCGATCAAGGGATAGCGCATAACGTGGCAGAGCCTGATTGAGGATCAACCCGCGCGTTCTGCTCCGCTGGCCCCTAAAATCCGGTTACACATGCTATATCCGTTGCAATACACTACCTTTCGGTTGCGCCGATACCCCGGTGCAGGGTATCCGGGTACATACAGGGAGACGCGCGATGGCGACCGAATTTACGCTCAACGGGGCTGCCGCCCGGTTCGACGGAGACCCCGACACGCCCTTGCTGTGGGTGCTCCGCGATCATTTGCAGCTGACCGGCACCAAATATGGCTGCGGCATCGCGCAATGCGGCGCGTGCACGGTGCATCTCGACGGCAAGAACCGCCGATCCTGTGTGACGCCAATCGCGAGCGTTGCCGGGCGCAGCGTCACAACGATCGAGGGCGCGACGGGCAAGACCGCCGAGGCGGTGAAGGCCGCCTGGGTCGCGATCGACGTGCCGCAATGCGGCTTCTGCCAATCGGGTCAGGTAATGTCGGCGATCGGATTGCTGGCGGCCAAGCCCAGCCCGACCGACGCCGATATCGACCACGGCATGGCGGGCAACATCTGCCGCTGCGCGACCTATGTGCGCATTCGCCAGGCGATCAAGGATGCCGCCCAAAACGTCAAAGCGTCGGTGGAGACAGCGGCATGAACGCGCCCACCAAAATTCCCGTGGCCAGCCGTCGCGATTTCCTCGCTGGTTCGGGCTTCGTCATCGGGCTCGCTTTGCCGATGGGCAAGGCGGCGGCCAAGGCGGCTCCGGGCGGGGAGGTAACGCCGTTCGCCCCCAACGCCTTCGTGCGGATTGCGAGCGACAACACCGTCACCGTGATCGTCAAGCATGTCGAATTCGGCCAGGGTCCGGCGACCGGCCTGTCGACGATCGTCGCGGACGAACTCGATGCCGATTGGGACCAGATGCGCATCGCCTTCGCCCCCGCCAACGATCCGCTGTACAAGAACCTCGCGTTCGGCACGATGGGCACCGGCGGATCGACCGCGATGTCCAATAGCTGGATGCAGATGCGCAACGCCGGGGCTTCAGCACGCGCAATGCTGGTCGCCGCTGCCGCCAAGACCTGGGGCGTTCCCGCCGCCGAGGTTAAGGTGGCCAAGGGCGTCGTCAGCCACGGCGCAAAGAAGGCGAGCTTCGGCGAGCTCGCCGCGACGGCCGCGACGATGCCGGTGCCCGAAAAGCCGACGCTCAAGACGCCCGCGCAATGGACGCTGATCGGTCGGGATACGCCCAAGCTCGACAGTCTGGTCAAGACCAACGGCACCGCGCAATTCACGATGGATGTGCAGCGGCCCGGCATGGTGGTCAGCGTGATCGAGCACGCGCCAGCGTTCGGCGGCACGGTCGCTAAGGTCGACGATGCCGCAGCGCTCGCCATCCCGGGCGTGGTCGCGGTCAAGACGATCCCGCAGGGCGTCGTCGTCTACGCCAAGGATACCTTCGCGGCGATGAAGGGCCGCGCGGCGCTGAAAGTCGATTGGGATCTGTCGAAGGCGGAAACGCGATCGACCGACACGATGGTCAAGCAATATGTCGCCGCGGCGGCGACGCCGGGAGTCGAGTGCGAGGCCGAGGGTAATGTCGCGACAGCACTTGCTGCCGCCGCCAAGCGGATCGAGGCGACCTATGTCTTCCCGTTCCTGGCGCATGCGCCGATGGAGACGATGGACGCCGTAATCGAACCCAGAGCGGGCGGCGCGGATTTCTACGCCGGCAGTCAATTTCAGGTCGGCGATACGACGGCGGTGTCCAAGGTGCTCGGCGTTCCGTTCGAAGGCATGACGCTGCACGAACAATATGCCGGCGGCAGCTTCGGGCGGCGCGCGACGCCCGACATGGGCAATGCGGTCGAAGCGGCGATGGCGACCAAGGCCTTTGGCGGCACCACGCCGGTCAAGCATGTCTGGACGCGTGAAAATGATATTCGCGGCGGGCGCTATCGTCCGCTGATCGTCCATACGATCAAGGGCGGGGTCGATGCCAAGGGCAAGATCGTCGGGCTCGATGCGGTCGTCGCCGGGCAGTCGTTCATGCGCGGCACTGGCTTCTTCAACCCCAGTGCCAAGTTCGATGAAGCGATGGTCGAGGGGCTGACCGGCAGTGCCTACGCCTTCCCGGCGATCCGGGTCGGGGCGAACGAGTTGAAGAACGGCGTGCCTACCTTGTGGTGGCGCTCGGTCGGCAACACCCACACGGCGTACGTGATGGAGACGTTCCTCGATCGCCTGTTCGAGCTCGGCAAGCAGGATCCGATCACAGGCCGCATCGCGATCATGAAAGACGATCGTGCCAAGGCGGTGCTCAAGCGGGTGGCCGAACTGGCGGGCGGGCTGTCGGCCAAGAGCGGTCGCGCGCGCGGCGTGGCGTTCCACAAAAGCTTCGGGTCGTACGTCGCGCAGATTGCCGAGGTCTCGGTCGGCGCCGACAAGCTGCCGCGCGTGCACAAGGTGTGGGCGGCGGTCGATTGTGGCGTGCCGATCAACCCCAACGTGATCCGCGCGCAGATCGAGGGTGGGGTCGGCTTTGGCCTTGGCCATGCGCTCTATGCCGAAATCACGCTGGGCGAGGGTGGCGTTGTGCAACAGTCGAATTTTGACACCTACCGCTCGCTCCGCATGGGCGAGATGCCCGCGGTCGAGGTAGCGATCATCAACTCGACCGCGAACCCGACCGGGATCGGCGAGCCCGGCCTACCGCCGATCGCCCCCGCGGTCGCCAACGCCTGGCGCAAGCTGACCGGCAAAGTCGTCACGCGACTGCCCTTCGCCCATTCGGAGAATGCATGATGCGCGGCAATACGCTCGCTTTGGTCGTGGCCGTGCTGGCCGTGCCGGTCGCCCTGATCGCGCGCCCCGCGACGCCTGCGCCGACGACGCTAAAGGACCCTGCTGCATTCGCGTCGATCGCCGATCCCGCCAAGCGCTCGGTTGCCTTGTTCGGCGAAATGGGCAAGGTGATCCAGTCGCCACGCTGCCTCAATTGCCATCCGCGCAGCGACCGGCCCAATCAGGGCGAGGCGATGACGCCGCACAATCCACCGGTGATCCGGGGTGTCGACGGGCATGGCGCGGCGGGCCTCGAATGCGCGACCTGCCACGGCGATGCCAATGTGAAATTCGCCAATGGCAGCGGCAGCATGCCGGGCGCGCCGCATTGGGCGCTCGCGCCTGCGTCGATGGCGTGGGAGGGCAAATCGCTCGGGGCAATCTGCGTGCAGATCAAGGACCGTGCGCGCAACGGCGGAAAGTCGCTGACCGATTTGATCGAGCATAATGGCAACGACGAACTGGTCGGCTGGGGCTGGCATCCCGGCCTGGGCCGCATCCCGGCACCCGGCACGCAAGCGCAGTTCGGCGCGCTGACCAAGGCGTGGGTCGATAGCGGGGCGAAGTGCCCGGCGTGACGCCGGCCTTCACCACGATTCGGCTGGAGGTCGCGGAGGGCATCGCCACGATCACGCTGGATCGGCCCGATAAGCTCAACGCCTTCAACCCGGCGATGCTGGCCGATCTGATCGCGGCGTTCGATGCGACCGACGCCGATGATTCGGTTCGCGCGGTGATCGTGACCGGCGCGGGCCGGGGCTTTTGTGCGGGGGCCGATCTCTCGGGCGGGGCGGCGACCTTCGACTATGATGCGAGCGGCGGGTGGAACGGTGCCGACTCGCCGGTGCGCGCCGATGGCAGCGTGGATTACGCCCACCCCGCGGTGCGCGACGGCGGCGGGCTGCTGAGCTTGCGCATCTTCGCCTCGAAGAAACCGGTGATCGGCGCGATCAACGGGCCTGCGGTCGGGGTGGGCGCGACGATGACGCTGCCGATGGATTTCCGCCTGGCGAGCGAGGCGGCGCGCTTCGGCTTCGTGTTCGGCAGGCGCGGGATCGTGCCCGAGGCGTGTTCGAGCTGGTTCCTGCCGCGGCTCGTGGGGATCGGGCAAGCACTCGAATGGTGTTATTCGGGCGCGGTGTTCGATGTCGCCGAGGCGTTGCGTGGCGGGCTGGTCCGGAGTGTCCACGCGCCCGACGATCTGCTCCCGGCGGCGCGCTCGCTGGCGCTACGGCTGACCGCCGACGGCGCACCGGTGTCGATCGCGCTGATGCGCAAGATGCTCTACGCTGGCCTCGGCGCGACGCATCCGATGGACGCGCACAAAATCGAGAGCCGTGCGATCTGGGCACGTGGGGCGAGTGCGGATGCCAAGGAGGGCGTCAGCGCCTTCCTGGAGAAACGCGCGGCCGTGTTCCCCGATGCGGTATCCGATGCGTGGGACACCTTCGCACCGTGGTTCGACGAGCCGCGTTACGGCTGAGCGGGGCGCGCCACCGCGAAGCCGGCGAACGACTGGTTGACCGGCATCAATTCCAGCGTGTTGATGTTGAGGTGCGCCGGCAATTCGGCGACCCACAGCAGCGTCGCCGCAATGTCGTCGCCGGTCATCGGCTCGACCCCGCCATAGAGTTTGTCCGACGCCGCCTGATCGCCGCCGGTGCGCACCACGGTGAATTCGGTCTCGACCATCCCCGGCTCGATCGAGGTGACGCGCACGCCGGTGCCGTGGAGATCGGCGCGTAAGCCGAGCGAGAATTGCCGGACGAACGCCTTGGTCCCGGCATACACATTGCCGCCCGCATAGGGATAGGTCGCCGCGACAGAGGACAGGTTGATGATCGCGCCCTTGGCCGCGATCAGGCGCGGCAGCAGCGTGCGCGTCACCGCGACCAGCGCCGAGACGTTGGTGTCAATCATCGTCTGCCAATCGTCGAGGCTGCTCTGTTGCGCGGGCGCGGTGCCGAGCGCCAGACCGGCGTTGTTGATCAACAGATCGATCCGGGCGAACGCCTCCGGCAAGCCAGCGATCGCCGCGTCCATCGCGGCGCGGTCGCGGACGTCGACGTTGAGGGTATGGAGCGAATCACCCAGTGATTCGTGCAAAGCGTTCAGTCGTTCCGCCCGCCGGCCAGTGGTTACCACGCGCCAGCCCGCGCGCACGAAGGCGCGCACCGCAGCCTCGCCGATCCCCGACGTGCCGCCTGTGATGAAGGCCGTACGCATCACCATAACTCCGCCGCTGTCGCATGAGGAAATGGTGCCCGAGGGCGGATTCGAACCACCGACACTGCGATTTTCAGTCGCATGCTCTACCAACTGAGCTACTCGGGCACACCCGGATAACTCCGGGGGAGCGGCCTCTTAGTCACGCTCTGGCGTGGTGTCCAGCCCATCTTCTTCTTCGCCGGGCGGAGTCGAAACCGGGATCGCATAGCCCTCCCCCAGCCACTGCAGCAGGTCGCGGTCGCGGCAGCCCTGCGAGCAGAATGGGGCATGCGCTGCCGAGGGCGGCTTGCCGCAGAGTGGGCAGGGTTTGGAACGCGCCATCATCGCACCTCGAACACGGGAGCCACGCCGGTACGCCGCGCAAGCTCGGCGATCCAGTGCGGATTGGCGTGGAGCGCCTTGGCCACGCGGGCGCCGACGGTGTGGGTGGCGGGGATGGGCGGCGGCGTGCGCTCGATTCGACGGAGCAGCGCGCGGGCCTCGGCGGCGGCGGGATCGGCGCGGAGCAGTTCGGGGAGCGAAACGCGGGTGCGGCGGCGGACGATCTGGACGAAGCCGAAGCCGTTCATCGCGGTGCGTTCGAACGGTTGCGCCCCACCTTCGAACAGCCCGGCGTCGATCGCAGCGTCGACCGCGGCGCGCGCGGCCTTGCCCTGCAGCGTCGGGAAATCGACGCCGATCGACCCGCCGATATCGAGCCGCACGATCGCAGCGGCGACGGCATGCGCGGCGGCGAGCGCGAGCGGTTCGAGCGGGGGATGGCCGTCGACGTCGAACAGCGTCATCGCCGGGGTCGGGGACATGCGCAGCGCGCCGCCGGCCAGGACATTGGGGGGGCCAGCGAAGGTAATGTCGCCGGTGAGGGCTTCTTCCAGCACTTCGGACCAGCCTGCGGATTCGAACGCATCGGGCTGGTGCGGCAGGCAGGGACGGACGGGGGTGCCGGTTGCGGTGATGCGCTCGAGTAGCGTGGGGCCATCGCGCGGCGGGGTGCCTGCCTCGGCGGGGGCGGCGCGGGGGAGCTTCTGGCGGCCGGGTTCGGGGATGGCTTCGCGGATGAGTTCGACCGTCAGCGCCGCCCCTTGGGTGATGCCGGGGGGGAGGGGCGAGAGCATCGCCTCCCCGCCCTCATAGGCAACGCGGCCTTCGCGGCCCTTCACGGTGATCTCGACCAGGCGGGCGGGGAGGATCGCGCCGATGCGGGGGGCGACGGGGCTGTCGAGTTCGATCCGGGCCTCAAGGATCGTGCGGTCCTCGACCAGTGCGGCGCGAGCTTCGCCGATGCCGGCTTCGTAGAGCCACTCAGCCAAGCTGGACACCTGACGCCAGCAACAGCGCACGGGTTTCGAACAGCGGCAGGCCGATCACGCCCGAATGCGACCCCGAGAGGAAGCGCACGAACGCCTCGGCGCGGCCCTGGATCGCGTAGCCGCCGGCCTTGCCCAGGCCCTCGCCGCACGCGACATAGCCGTCGATCTCGGCGGCCGAGAGTGGCTTGAACGCAAGGATCGTGTCGGACAGGCGGGTGCGGACGGTGCCGTCGGCGGCGATGACGCACACCGCGCTCAGGCAATGGTGGCGGCGGCCCGAGAGCAGACCGAGCATGTGGCGGACGGTGGCGTCGTCCTCCGCCTTGCCCAGGATGCGGCGGCCGAGCGCGATCGTCGTGTCACCGGCCAGTACGACCTCCCCAGCGGCGCGGGGGACGGCGTGCGCCTTGGCGAGCGCGACGCGCTGGACATAGACGCGCGGGGACTCGGCCTTGAGCGGGCTCTCGTCGACATCGGGCGCGGCGATGCGCGTCGGCGTGACACCGAGGCGCGCGAGGAGCTCGGCGCGGCGGGGGGAGGTGGAGGCGAGGATGAGGGTCAAAGCAACTCCGTTCGCCCTGAGCCTGTCGAAGGGCGGCTCTCAACAGGCGAAGGCGCGGCGTGTGGCGCGCAGGGCTTCGACAGGCTCAGCCCGAACGGGAAGAGGGGAGCGCTCACCGGTTCAATCCCGGGGCGCGCCACTTATTTGAACCGGCCCATCACTTGAACCGGCCCATCACTTGAACCGGCCCATCACTTGAACCGGTACGTGATCCGCCCCTTGGTCAGATCATACGGGGTCAGTTCGACCAGCACTTCGTCGCCCACCAGCACACGGATGCGGTTCTTGCGCATCTTGCCGGCGGTATGACCGAGGATCTCGTGATCATTCTCAAGCTTCACGCGGAACATGGCGTTGGGCAAAAGCTCCACCACCTGGCCGCGCATTTCGAGCAGTTCTTCTTTTGCCAAACAAACCTCTGGGGACAATTGGGATCGTGGGACGAATTCGTGAGCGCGGCGCATAGCCGACGGCGCCGCAAAAGGGAAGCGCGGTCCGACGCGCGCGGAAATCGCAATCGAATCCAAACAGTTCGCGGCGGAACGATTCGCGGCGATCGCGGTTGTGCCTTCAACGAAACGAAAAGGGAGCTTCACCATGGCAGACTATCGCAACACCGACGGCACGACGACGACCGTCGAACGGCGCAGCAACAGCGGCATGCTGATCGGCGGCATCGTCGTCGCGGTGCTGATCGTGGTCGGCTTGCTGTTCGCGACCGGCTTCTGGAGCGCTGACGTGAAGGGTGGCGCGCTGCCCGACGTCAAGGTCAGCGCCAAGGGCGGCGCATTGCCCGATGTGAACATGAAGTCGAAGGAAGTCGTCGTCGGCACGTCCAAGACGACGGTCGACGTTCCCAAGATCAAGACCGAAAAAGCGACGATCGACGTCCCGACCGTCGGCGTCAAGGACGACTGATACCCCGAACGAGGGGCATGCAAAGGGCATCCCGCCTATCCGGCGGGGTGCCCTTTTTGCGTGCGCGGCGCCCCGGCGCGCACGCGGAAAATTAGGGGGAAGTTAGGCGTAAATCGTGTTTTTGCGCGAGCCGGGGGGCGGGCGAGCGGACCAGCGATAGGAAAGAGCTGGCATACGCCGGGTGCCAGAGTGGGTAGGGCGCGGGCCGGTGCGGAATATGCACGCGGGCGGGGGTGTAGGACAGGTTATTTTGCGGCGTTGCGGGCGACGCGCTTGTTTGCCTTTACGCCCGCCGTGGCGAGCGGGTTCACCAGCGCCTCATAGCGGCCGAACAGATGCTCGACCCGGTCGCGGTCCGACGCAAAGGGGGTAGCACGGTAGAGCCGATCCACCGCCAGATCGAGCGCGTGGTGCGCTTTGCGGAGGTCGCCGGGCATCGTGTCGGGATCGTAGAGATCGGCGAGGCTGGCGGTCGGGTGCGCCAGCCGCGCATCGAGCACGGCTTGTGCGAGTGCTTCGATTTTCGTGCGCTGCGCGGGGGTAGCGTCGGGCCAGGGGAAGGTGTTGTAGACTAGCGTATTGGTATATTGATAATCACTTTTAGTACGCCCGCCTACGGCTTTCATCCATGTCATATGCATCGATGAAGTCATCAAACCAAACGTGAAATTATCAGCGTCTTGGACGAACTGCGCACTACCGCTTACTATCGTCTTTTCATCAACGATACCCATAGGCACATATTGCCGACGCTGAGAAGATACCTTTGGGACTAAGAGATATTGTGACGTGGGTTGTCGATCTTCAGTGAAGAGCGTGGGATAATCCGCCCACCATTTTGTTCGAGCCTTATCACTATCGGCGCGGGCACGTGCTACGGATTTTAGGCGATCGAGCACCGCAGGGCAGGACCTCAACGCATCAGGTCGTGCGTCTTTCAGCCAAAGGCAGAACCGAATACCATCGTTGATGTATTCTTCGCCGCCGATAAATTTTCGCAGCCATGCGGGATCAAAACCTTCGGACTCAAGGAATCGTGCTTTTTCACTCGCGCTCACTGTCAAATGTCCGAAATCGGTGGCTTCGCTCCCTTTTTGTATTATTGGACGCGGAGTAAGCGGTTCACGACTTTTTCGCAAAGGACATTAGGCGCGTCGACTAAGTAGGCATTTATTTGCTTTGCCTCAATTTCAATTGGTTCGGACCGGACCGATTGATATTCAAATAGTCTTCCGTGCTGCGGACTAGTGCCCCGTAGGCCGATCACGACCACGTGCACATGCGCTGCCCCTCTGCCCTCACTGCTCCACTCAAAGGTTCTGTGGGCGAAAAAGATATACATCTGATGCCGATCCAATACTCGTGCCCAAAGTGTCGCCACTTGTTCACCTTGAGTGATCGAGTTTGTTGCAACAAATGCGATCGCGATTCTTTTGTTCTGTTCAGCGAACGAGCTCGCCTTCTCGAACCAGCAGCTAACGTAATCGAGTTCTCCTGACCCCGGAGCATTATCGAAAAACCTTCTGACCTGCGCCTTCTGGGTCGCGCTCTGCTCTTTTTTGCCGATGAACGGCGGGTTGCCCATGATGTAGTGCAGCTTTTCCGGCGGAACCAGGCTCGCCCAATCGGTGTCGAGCGCATCGGCGTTGAGGATGTGCGCGGAGTCTTTCAGCGGGATACGCGCGCTATTGCCCTGAAACGCTTCATTATATTCGTTATTGGCGAGGTGATCGGCCATCCACATCGCGACCTCGGCGATGCGCGCTGGGAATTCCTCGACCTCGATCCCGTAAAATTGTTCGACCGTGACGCGGCTGAGCAGCACGGCGTCGATCTGTTGCGTGGGGTAAAGCGCCTTGAGGCAGGCGAGTTCGAGCCGCCGGATTTCGCGATAGGCGATGACGAGGAAATTGCCGCAGCCGCACGCCGGATCGAGAAAGGTCAGCCGCGACAGTTTCGCCTGATATTCGAGCAATGCCGCCTCGCGCCCGGTGCGCCGCGCGGTGGCCTTGGCGAGTTCGGCGCGCAGATCATCGAGGAAGAGCGGCCCGATGACCTTCAGGATATTGCCTTCGGAGGTGTAATGCGCGCCCTTCGCGCGGCGTTCCTTGGCGTCCATCACCGATTGGAACAGCGACCCGAAGATGGCCGGGCTGACCCCGCTCCAATCATGTTCGCACGCGTTGATCAGCAGCGCGCGCATCGTCTTGTCGAACACCGGCGTGCGCAGCCGACCCGTGAACAGGCCGCCATTGATATAGGGGAAGGCGTTGAGTTCGCCCGACAGATTGGATTGGCGATCGCCCTCGACGGTATCGAGCACGTCGAACAATTCCATCAGCTTGGGGCCGGTGTCGCTGCCATCCTCGCGCGTGTCGTCGCGCAGCAGTTCGAGGAAGATGTCCTTGGGCTGGAAGATGCCGGTGTCGTCCGCGAACATGCAGAACAGCAGGCGGACGAGCAATTGTTCGAGATCGTGCCCCTTATAGTTGGACGCCTCCAGCGCATCGTGGAGCTTGCCCATCAGCTCGGCGGCCTTGATCGTGACGGTCGCCTGCGTCTCGAAACTGCGTTGCCGCCCAAGGATGAAGGCGAACGCCTCGATATGTTTGTGCAGATCGGGCAGTTTGAAGACGAGCGGATCGCCGCCCTTGTCGAGATCGAGCAAGCGCCAGTTCTGGAAATCGCAGGTCAGGACGTAGCGCGGCTGTTCCGATTGGGCGATGCCGTCGATGTAGTCGAACGCCTGCGTGCCTGCGCGGCCGAGATCGAGCCCGGCGCTTTTCTGTTCGATCAGCAGCGTGCGCGGCCAGAACAAATCCATGAAGCCGTGGCGGTTGCTGAGCAGCTTTACGCGCTGTTCATAGGTGGCGACGCGGCGGCGCTTGACGCCGAAAATGTCGAAGAAATCATTGTAGAAGGACTGGGTTTCGCCCTTTTCATAATGCGCGGCCTGCCACTCCTCGCTGAAGGCGCGGGCGCGGCGTTTGATCTCGTCCCAGCCTAACCGCATTGCTTGTTCCCCTGCGCTGGGGACGATGGGGCAAGCGGTTGGGGGAGGGCAAGAAAAATTCGGTGGGGTGGGGGCTTGAGAGAAGAAGAAGGGGCGTCGTGGCGAAGCCACGCCGTCGGTCGGGGGCTTATGGCCCCTGCCGGGGCACCCCACAAAGTAATACTTTGTGGGGACCCCTCGGCCGGTCGCGCTTGCTGAGCTTTCGCTCAGCCTGCGCTGGCTGCGAGAGCAGCCAGCAGCAGCAGCGCGACAATATTGGTAATCTTAATCATCGGGTTCACCGCTGGGCCCGCCGTGTCCTTATACGGATCGCCCACCGTGTCGCCGGTCACCGCAGCCTTGTGCGCCTCGGAGCCTTTGCCGCCGTGATGGCCGTCCTCGATGTATTTCTTGGCATTGTCCCACGCCCCGCCGCCGCTCGTCATCGAGATTGCGACGAACAGGCCGGAGACGATCACGCCGAGCAGCATCGCGCCCAGCGCCGCGAAGCCCTCGGCCTGGCCCGCCACCAGCGTGATCGCGAAATACACGGCGACGGGGGAAAGCACCGGCAGCAAGCTCGGCACGATCATCTCCTTGATCGCCGCCTTGGTGACGAGATCGACCGTGCGCGCATAATCGGGCTTGGTTTCATAGGTCATGATGCCGGGATTGTTGGCGAATTGATCGCGCACGTCCTTGACGACTTCGCCCGCCGCGCGGCCGACTGCGGTCATCCCCATCGCGCCGAACAGATAGGGCAGCAGCGCGCCGAGCAGCAGGCCGACGATGACGTACGGGTTGCTGAGCTGGAAATTGACCGACAGATCGGGGAAATCGCGCGCGAGATCGGAGGTGTAGGCGTTGAACAGCACGAGGGCGGCGAGCGCGGCCGATCCGATCGCATAGCCCTTGGTAACCGCCTTGGTGGTGTTGCCGACCGCGTCCAATGCGTCGGTCTTGTGGCGCACGTCATCGGGGAGGCCGGCCATTTCGGCGATGCCGCCGGCGTTATCGGTCACCGGGCCGTACGCATCGAGTGCCACGACCATCCCGGCCTGCGCCAGCATTGCGGTCGCGGCAAAGGCGATGCCGATCACGCCCGCGAGCTGATACGCCGCAATGACCGCAACGACGATGACGATGGTGGGGAGTGCGGTCGATTCTAGGCTGATCGCGAGGCCCTGGATGACGTTGGTGCCGCTGCCGGTCTCCGACGCCTTGGCGATGCTGCGGACCGGGCGAAAATTGGTACCGGTGTAATATTCGGTGATCCACACCAGCAGCCCGGTGACGGCGAGGCCGATCATCATGCTCCAGAACAACTTCATGCCGGTGAAGGCCACGCCTGCGCTGCCCGCGATCGCCTCGGGGGTGGCGCCGCTGCCGTCGAGGAAAGCGTTGCCGCCGATCGTCGCGTTCATGTCGCCCAAGGTGTATTGCGTGGCGAAGTAGATCGCCGGGATCGACAGGCCGATCGCGATCCAGAAGCCCTTGTAGAGCGCGCCCATGATGTTGTTGCTGCCGCCGAGGCGGACGAAATAGGTGCCGATGATCGAGGTGAGGATGCACACCCCGCCGACGATCAGCGGGAGCGTCATGACTTGCAGGAGGTGGTCGGCATTTTTGAGCGCGAGCGCGACCGAGATCATCGTCACACCGATCGTCACGACATAGGTTTCGAACAGATCGGCCGCCATACCGGCGCAATCGCCGACATTGTCGCCGACGTTATCCGCGATCGTGGCGGGGTTGCGCGGGTCGTCTTCGGGGATGCCCGCCTCGACCTTGCCGACCAGATCGGCCCCGACGTCCGCCGCCTTGGTGAAGATGCCGCCGCCGAGACGCGCGAAGATCGAGATGAGCGATGCGCCGAACGCGAGTGCGGTGAGCGCCTTGACCACGACGGGCGCGCCAGCGTTCACGCCGTTGGTGCCCGCGAGATACCAGAAGGTCCCCGAAATCGCGAGCAGCCCGAGCCCGGCGACGAGCAGGCCGGTGACTGCACCCGATCGGAACGCCATCGTCAGGCCACCCTGCAGCGAAGTGCGCGCGGCCTCTGCGGTGCGGACGTTGGCGCGCACCGAAATGTTCATGCCGACATAGCCCGCCACGCCCGACAGCACCGCGCCGAGCGCGAAGCTGGCCGCCGAGACCGGGCTGCCCATCCCGTCGAGGAACACCCACACCAAAGCGAGGACGATCACCCCGACGATCGCGATGGTGCGATACTGGCGGCCGAGATACGCCTTCGCGCCCTCCTGAATGGCGGCGGCGATGTCCTGCATCTTTTCGTTACCGGCGGGCGCTCGCAACACTTGCTGGCTGGTGATGATGCCGTAAGCGACGGCGATCAGGCCACAGATGATGGCGGCATAGACGATCGTCATGCGTATCCTTCCCTATCGTGTCGGTGGGGGTTCCGGACGTGCCGTGCCCCCACGCTTATGCCGTCAAAGTAGCGCCGGGGGATGGCTTGGCAACCCGCTGTCTCAGCCGTGCTGATAGCCGAGGCTGGCGGGGAGTGGGATGGGGGTGCCGTGGTCGGTAAGGGTGAGGCCCTGACCGGGCGCGAACTGGCCGATGCGGGTCGCGGCGACGAGCGGAGTCGCGCCCGATGGCAGCGCGAAGAGCAATTGGTAATCGTCGCCCCAGGTCACCGCACGGAGGCGATCGGTGGCGAGTTCGGGCGGGACGGGGACGGCGTCGAGCGCGATCCTCACGCTGAGATTGCTGGCCGCGGCCATGCGCTGCGCATCGAGCAGGAGGCCGTCGGACACGTCCATCATCGCGCTGGCGTGGGGGGCAAGCGCGATGCCGTCGGCGATGCGCGCGACCGGGCGGCGATAGGCATTGGGTTGGGTTTCGGGTCGCTCGAAGCCGAGCAGTGCCGCGCCGATCGTGCCGGTGACATAAAGCGCGTCGCCCGCTTTGGCGCCGGAGCGGATAGCCACGGGCAGGTGCGTTGCGTTGCCGATCGCCGTTATCGTGAGGACGCGCGGGGCGTGGGGCGGGATCGACACGGTATCGCCGCCGAGCAGTGGCGCGGAATAGTGGGTGAGGACTTGGGCGAGACCGTCGAGGAAGGCGTCGTCCCAATTCTCGGTTTCGCTCCCCCCCGGCGAAGGCCGGGGCCCAGTCGCGCTGGTGGAAGTCTTCGGGGGCTGCACTCCGCCATCAGCCGCCCGCGACTGGGCCCCGGCGTTCGCCGGGGTGGACGCTGGGTGGGTGACGCTAGCGCGCAGCGGATAATTCAGCAGCACCCCGACCGGCGCCGCGCCCTTGGCGGCGAGATCGGACAGCGCGCAGGCAATCAAGCGCCATGCGACATCGGCGGGGGCCATGTCGGCGGGGAAGTGGACCCCCTCGACCATTGTATCGGTGCTGAGCACGAGCGTTTCGCCGCCGGGGGTGAGCGTCGCGGCATCATCCACCAGCCCCGCCGCGCCGGGGTGGAGCGGGAGGGTGCGCAAGCGGGCGATGAACTCGGCTTCGGTCACGCGACGGGATGTAGCTGCAGCGCCGGGTCTTGTCTGCTAGGCGTTACGGCGGCAGTCGTCAGGACGCTTTCATGTTCGAGGTGATGTTGGCGAAGGTGATCGCCAGTTGATTGCCGAGTCCTTGCATGGCCCCGATCGCTGCAACCGCGATGAGCGCGGCGATCAGCCCGTATTCGATCGCGGTTGCGCCGCGACGGTCCCTGCGCAATCTTTTCATCGGTCGGCCTCTGCCTGGGTGAGGCTCTCATTGTAGGCGGGCGAGGCTTCGGCCGCGTGAATCCGCCCCTAGGTAAAGTTACGCTGCCGGTGTGCCACGGTCGCGCCGTGCCGGGGTGGAGCGGGAGGGTGCGCAAGCGGACGATGAACTCGGCTTCGGTCACGCTCAGGGGGTCTAGCGGCCTGGCGGGCTGCTGTCTGCGAAAGGGTGGCGATGGGGCGCCCGCGCCCGCGTTATATCGATGGCGTCACTTCACGATCCAACCTATTCACCCGTTCTCGGCGAGCCAAAAGCGGGAGATTCCATGATCCAGTCCATCGCGCATCCGACCGATTTCACCCCCGAGGGACAGGCCGCCTTCGAGCATGCGCTGTATCTCGCGCTGGCCAATCGCTGCCGGCTCACGCTGCTGCATGTCCACGATCCGCGCGCCGACGCGCAGTGGGACCGCTTTCCGCACGTGCGCGCCACGCTGCAGCGCTGGGGGCTGCTGGCGGCGGATGCGGCACCCGAGGATATCGCGTCGGTGACCGGGATCGAGGTGCGCAAGGTGGAAATCCGCGATGTCGAGACGGGCGATGGCCTGACGCGCTTCCTCGCCGATCATCGCCCCGAGCTGATCGTGATGGCGAGCCACGGGCGCACGGGCCTCAGCCGCTGGCTGGCTCCCTCGGTCTCCACCGATCTGGCGCGCGAGACGATCATCCCGACGCTGATCCTCGGCCCGCTCGCGCGGCCGTTCGTCGATTCGATGACGGGGCATGTGCACCTCAGCTCGGTGCTGGTGCCGGTCGATCATGCACCCGACCCGCAGGGTGCTGTGCCGCATCTCAAGACGCTGCTCGAAAGCATCGATGTAGCGATCGATTTCCTGCATGTCGGGCCGGTCGCGCCGGTGCTGCTCGACGGCCATGGCGCGGCGCTGGCGGTGCGGCGCGTCGAGGGGCCGGTGGTCGACACGCTGCTCGATCAGGCGCGTCAGGCCAGCCTGGTGGTGATGCCGATGGCGGCGCAGCGCGACTTGCTCGGTCTCGTACGCGGGAGCACGACCGACCGGGTGGTTCGCGAGGTGACGTGCCCGGTGCTGGCGCTGCCGACGACCGGGGACGTGCCGATTTCGCTCTGATCACTCCTCGCGCTTCGCCCCGTCGAGCGTGCGATCGTGGCGGTTCGTTTCGATCGCCAGCTTCGTCCGCTCGGCCTTGGTCGCGCCGAATTTCGCGCGGTTGGCGGCGGCGGTTGCCGCGTCATTGCTCCGCCGCTTGGCCTTGCGCGCCAGCCGCAGATTGACGATCTCCGCCATGGCTATGCGCGCACATCCTTGGCGATGGCGTCGAGCAGGCCGTTAACGAAGCCCGCCTCGCGCTTGTCGAAGAAGGCGTGGGCGACGTCGACATATTCGGTGATGACGGTGCCGACGGTAACATCGGGGCGCGCGAGCAGTTCGTAGGTTCCGGCGCGGAGGATCGCGCGCATCGCCTTGTCGAGCCGGGTCAGGCTCCAGCCCTTGGCGAGCTTGGCCGCGATCGTCGTGTCGATCTCGGCGAGCCGCGCGTGCGTGCCCTTTACGACATCGTCGAAGAAATCGACCTCGGGCTCGGCATATTCGGCATCCTCGATCGTCGCGCCGAGACGGTGCTGGTGGAATTCGTGGAGCAATTGCGTGACTGGAGTCGCCTCCATGTCATGCTGGTAGAGCGCCTGGACGGCGGCGAGACGGGCGGCGGCGCGCGCTTTCGAGCGCTCTGCGGTGCGGGGGGTGGTGTGGGAGGACATGCGCGGGCCTTAGCGGAGGATGATGCCCAAGTGAACCTGTTCCCCGGCGAAGGCCGGGGCCTAGGGTTTCGAGGACGGCGGGTGATACCCTGGGCTCCTGCCTGCGCAGGGGCACGACAGTGGCTTAGAGCCGCAGCGCCACGGACCTTGCGTGCGCAGGCAGCCCCTCTGCCTCGGCGAGCGCGACGGCGGCGGGGCCGATCGCGGCCAGCCCCTCAGGCCCCAATTGCAGGAAGCTCGTGCGTTTCATGAAATCGAGCACCGACAGGCCACTGGCGAAGCGCGCGCGGCGGCCGGTGGGGAGGACGTGGTTCGGCCCGGCGACATAATCGCCGATCGCCTCGGGCGTGTGCCGACCGAGGAACACCGATCCGGCATGGCGGATGCGGTCGAACAGGGCTTGGGGATCATCGCAGGCGAGTTCGAGATGTTCGGCGGCGAGCCGGTCGACCAGCGGGAGGGCTTCCTCCAGCGACGCGGTCACGATGATCGCGCCGTTCGCATCCCATGCCGCGCGCGCGACCTTGGCGGTGGCGAGCGTTTCGATCTGGGCGTCGACCTCGGCGGCGACGGCGTCGGCGAAGTCGGGCGAGTCGGTGAACAGGATCGACTGGCTGGTCGGGTCATGCTCGGATTGTGACAGCAGATCGGCGGCGATCCAGTCGGCGCGGTTCTTGCCATCGGCGACGACGACGATTTCGGACGGCCCCGCAACCATGTCGATGCCGACCACGCCGTAGAGCTGGCGTTTGGCCTCGGCGACCCAGGCGTTGCCGGGGCCGGTGATGACATCGACCGGGGCGATCCGGTCGGTGCCGTAGGCGAGCGCGGCGATCGCTTGTGCGCCGCCGACGCGCCACAGTTCGTCCACGCCCGCAATATGGGCTGCGGCGAGCACCAGCGGGTTGATTTCGCCATCGGGGGTGGGCGTGACCATCACCAGCCGATCGACGCCTGCGACCTTGGCGGGGATCGCGTTCATCAGCACCGAGGAGGGATAGGCCGCGCGGCCGCCGGGGACATAGACGCCCGCCGCCTGCACCGCATTCCAGCGTGCGCCAAGCCGGACGCCGACAGCGTCGGTGGTGTCGCTGCCCTGCGGCTTCTGCTTCTCGTGATAGGCGCGAATGCGGCTGGCCGCGAGATCGAGCGCGTCACGTAACGCTGGGTCGAGCGCGTCATAGGCCGCGCGCCATTCTGCACGATCGATCTGCCAGCCGGTCGCGTCGAGATCGTGGCGATCGAAGCGCTGGGTAAGGTCTGCCAGAGCGGTATCCCCTGCATCGCGGACGCGCGCGATGATCGCGGTGACGTCGCGCGCGACATCGGCATCGGCTTCGCGGCGGGCGTTGACCAGCGTGGTGAAATCGGCGGCGAAGGTGGGGGCGGAGGTCGTGAGACGGATCACGCCGCGCGCTCCTGCGCAACCGCGCGCCGGAACGCCTTGACCAGCGGCACCACTTCGCCGCGTGTCTTGAAGGCGGCGCGGTTGACGATCAGCCGCGAGGTGACCTCCATGATCGTCTCGACCTCGACCAGTCCGTTCTCTTTCAGCGTCCGGCCCGACGACACCAGATCGACGATGCGCGGCGCGAGGCCGAGCAAGGGCGCCAGCTCCATCGCGCCGTTCAGCTTGACGCATTCCGCCGAAACCCCGCGGCGGGCGAAATAGGCTTCGGTGACGTGCGGATATTTGGTGGCGACGCGGACATGGCTCCAGCCGCGCGGGTCATCGTTGGCGGCCATGTCGGCGGGTTCGGCGACCGACAGGCGGCAATGGCCGATGCCGAGATCGACGGGCGCGTAGAGTTCCGAATAATCGAACTCGGCCAGCACGTCCGACCCGACGATGCCGAGTTGCGCGGCACCGTGCGCGACGAAGGTAGCGACATCGAACGCGCGGACCCGGATCAAGTCGATCCCGGGGTTGTTGGTGGTGAAGCGTAAAGCGCGGCTGTCCTCGTCGCTGAACGCAGGCTCGGGCACGATTCCGGCGGCGGCGAGCAGCGGGACCGCCTCGGCGAGGATGCGGCCCTTGGGGACGGCGATTATGATGGGGTCGGGCATGATGCCCGGGGCTTTACTTGGGGTCGGGGGTGGGCGCAACAGACGCCATCGGTGGAGAAAATCGATCATGGCAGATGAGAAAACCAATCGCGGCGCTTTCCTGATCCAGCAGCACTATTGCGAGGCCAATGCCGCGCCGATCTATGGCCGGATGGCGGGGGCGGTCGCAGCGGGGCTGACGCGCGACACGGTGGTGGGCGCGCGGGTGCTCGATTGGCCAGGCGAGCCTACGCGTGATGCCTTGCCGTTGCGGTTGTTCGGCGGGTTTCATGCGCTGGTCCTTGGCGGCGCGGATGTGGGGCTGGCGGCGATCTATGCGGGGGCGGTGACCGAGCAGGGCGCGATAATTGCGACGCTGGAACGCGTGCTGGCCAAGCACGAGGCGGCGCTGCTGCCGTGGCTCGACGGGCCGCCGCAGACCAATGAGCCGGGGCGATCGGCGGCGCTGATGCTCGGGCTGATCGAGATCGCGCGGCGTCATGGGTCGAAGATCGAACTGCTGGAAATCGGGTCGAGCGCGGGGCTCAATTTGCTGATTGATCGCTATCGCTTCGACCTGGGCGGGACGATGTACGGGCCGGAGGATCCGCCGGTGACGATCGCGCCGCAATGGCAGGGTCCGGCAGCGGCGGCGGTCCCGCTGGAGATCGTCCGGTCACGCGGGTGCGACGTGAACCCGCTCGACGCGACCGATCCCGATGTGGCGGCGCGGCTGGCGGCGTATGTCTGGCCCGAGACGCCCGAACGGCTGACGCGGGTGCGCGCGGCGATCGCGATGCTGGGCGCGCATGGCGTCGATCTGGTGCAGGCCGATGCCGCCGACTGGATCGAGGCGCGGCTCGCCGAACCGCAGGAAGCGGGCGTCACGCGCGTGCTGATGCATTCGGTGGTGTGGCAATATCTGCCCGAACCCGTCGCCGAACGGATTCGCGTGGCGATGCCGGCGGCGGGCGCGGCCGCGACGGCGGAACGGCCGCTTGGCTGGGTGATGATGGAGCCGGACCGGGCGCTGGGGCATCAGGTGATCCGCGCGCGCTCGTGGCCGGGAGATGGCGCGTGGGAAACGCTGGGGACGAGCCATGCGCATGGGGCTTGGATCGACGCGGGCGGGGCTTCAGGCGATGCCGCGCCGGGGGTGGATTTGCCCGAGGCGGCGCGGGTCACTGTCTAATTCCTCCCCGGCACGGGGAGGGGGACCGCTCGGCTTCTTCAGCCGAGTGGTGGAGGGGGGGCGTGCCGCAGGGAACCGCTCGCCGAGAGCCCCCTCCACCGTTCGCTGAATGCTCACGGTCCCCCTCCCCGTGCCGGGGAGGATTTTAGGAAGGCAGCCAACCCCGGATCGCCGCGACTACGGCATCGGGCGCTTCCCACGGCACGAAATGCCCGGCGTCGACCTTCACCAGCGTGAGGTCGGGGACGTAGCGCTCCAATCCTTCGAGCTGGCTCGGCAGCAACGCAGCGTCGGCTAGGCCCCACACCACCAGCACCGGCTGCGGCATCGGGGGGAAGGGGCCGTCGAGGAAGGCGGGGCGCTCGGGCGTTTCGTCCATCGCAGGTACGATGATCGGGCTGGCGCGGTACCAGTTGAGCATCGCGGTCAGCGCCCCGGGCTGGCCCCATTGGTCGAGATAGACGGGCTTTTCGTCGGCGATTCGGTCGAAATCGGTGTGGGGCAGGAAGCTGGACTCGAAGAACGCGGGCAAGCCGATCCGCGCAATGTGCGCCTCGAAATCGGGGTTGCGGAAGGCGGTGATGTATTGGCTCGCTTCGCGCTGGGCCATGTCGTCGAACAGCGTGCGCTGAAAGATAAAGGGGTGCGGCGCGTTGACGATGACGAGGCGCGTGATGCGCGCCGGATTGTTGAGCGCCGCCATCCACGCGATCGCACCGCCCCAATCGTGGCCGACGAGCGTGAAGGTCGTCAGGCCGAAATGGTCGGCGAGCGCGAGCAGGTCGGCGACGATATTCGCCGGTTTGTACGCGTCGATCCCCTCCGGCTTGGACGAGCGCGCAAAGCCGCGCTGGTCGGGTGCGATGACGAAATGGTCGGTGGCGAGCTGCGGGATGACGTGCCGCCAAGTGCGGTGTGATTCGGGGAATCCGTGGAGTAGGATGATCGGCGGATGCGCCGGGTCGCCGGCCGTGGCGACGTCGAGCGTGACGCCGGTGGGGAGGGGGACCTGCTGCAATGCAAACGCTTCGATCATCTAATTCCCCTCCCGCTTGCGGGAGGGGTTAGGGGAGGGCCTGACCTTTACTCGCCGCGCAGTGCATCCGACATGCCCTCCCCCAGCCCCTCCCGCAAGCGGGTGGGGAGTCAGGGGGAGGGCGGGGAGGACATGTTACGGATAGCTCACGGTCTTCGGGATGGCCGGGATCGGGATCCATTCCTTGTCGTCGCCCCCTACCTTGGGGAATTCGCCCGCGGTCCAGGCGCGCTTGGCTTCCTCGATGCGATCCTGCCGCGAGGAGACGAAGTTCCACCATACGTGGCGCGGCGTGGCGAAGGCTTCGCCGCCGCACAGCATCGCGCGCGCGCCGCTTTCCGAGCGGAGCGTTGCCGTCACGCCGGGGCGCAGGACGTAGAGCGTCCTCGGTTCTAGCGTCATGCCGTCGAGCGTCGCGTCGCCAATCGCGATGTAGATCGCTCGCTCATCGGCGGCGGCATCGATCGGGACGCTGCCGCCCGCATCGAGCACGATGTCGGCGTAGATTGTCTCGGCATAGGTGGTGGTCGGTGCGGTCGCGCCCCAGAGACTCCCCATCACGATGGGCGCGCGGGCGCCCGGGGTTTCGACCGTCGGCAGATCGGCTTTGGCGACATGTTCGAACGCGGGATCGATCTCCTCATCCGCCTCGGGCATGGCGAGCCAGGTCTGGATGCCCGACAGCGCGGGTCCGACCGCACGCTCGGCGCTGGGCGAGCGCTCGGAGTGAACGATGCCGTGCCCCGCGGTCATCAGATTGACCGCGCCGGGTTCGATCACCGCCACGCTGCCGACCGAATCGCTGTGCGCGATCGCGCCTTCGAACAGATAGGTGACGGTCGCGAGGTTGATGTGCGGGTGTGGGCGCACGTCGATGCCGGTGCCGACGGTCAGGCGCGCGGGGCCCATCTGATCGAAGAAGATGAAGGGCCCCACCATCGTGCGCGGGCGCGACGGCAGCGTGCGGTGGACCTTGAAGCCGCCGAGATCGTGCGTGACGGGCGTGATCGTCTGCAGGATCAGATCGTCATTGGTCATGTCATAGCCTCCACCCGGTCGAGAAGCGCGGCCAGGTCTTCGGGAAAATAGGGTTCGTCGAGCGCGCGCAAGGTGGCGCGGTCGAACCAGCGCCAGCGCGTCATCACGCGCTGTTCGAGCGCGGTATGGCCGCCGGTGTCGATGTCGGCGGATTCGCTGCGGATCAGGAAATAGCGTTCGTCGGCGGTGACCGGCACGCCCTCGATCGTCACGAAATCGACGGTGCGCTGCAGGATTTCGGGGCCGCAATCGAGATCGAGGCCGGTTTCCTCGCGCAGTTCGCGCCGCGCGGCTTGGCAGTAGCTCTCGCCCGGATCAAGCGCGCCGCCGGGGGTGCACCAGAACGGCGGGCGGTCGTCAGGGTTGAAGCGGAACAGCAGCACGCGGTCGTCCGGATCGAGCAGCAGGATACGCGCGGCCGGGCGGGCGGCGCGCGCGGTCACTCGCCCGGCGCTCGGGCACTGATCGCCAGTGCGTGGATGCGCGTGGCGAGCAGGTCGGCGAGCGCGGTATTGATGAGCCGTTGTCGCGCGACGCGGTTGAGGCCGACGAACTTTTCGCTCTCGACCGTCACCGAGAAATGCGATTCGCCCGATTTGTCATCGCCCATGTGCCCGGCGTGCTGCGCACTGTCGTTGGAGATGTGGAGGCTGGTGGGGACAAGTGCTGCGTCGAGGCGATCACGCATTTCGTCGACAAGCGGGCGGGGGGCGGTGGCGGGCTGGTTCATCACGCCTATATAAACCGTTTTTGGATTTGAGGGAGCCGCGTTGGCACGCGAAGACGACAAGAACCGCGAAAAGCCATCGCCCCGCTTCCACGGCCGGGTCGAGGGGAGCGGGCGCGCGTGCGCCGAGGCCGGATGCGATGCGCCGGGCGAGTTCCGCGCGCCCCCGGCGGAAGGATCGGGCTACGGGTCGGAGGGGCCGCGGCCGTATCGCTGGTTCTGCCTCGACCATGTCCGTGCGTTCAATGCGCGCTACAATTTTTTCACCGGCATGAGCGCGGAGGAAATCCACGCGCAGCAGAGGCCCTTTGCCGGCTGGGAGCGCGAGACGCGCGCGTTTGCGCATTCGGGCGGCGACGTGCCGCCGAAATGGGCCGATTTCAGCGATCCGCTCGACGCGATCGGCGCGCGCTTCCGGCGCGCGGCGGAACCGGCACGGGCCGACGGGCGACCCTTGTCGGAACTCGACCGGCGATCGTTGAAGGTGCTGGGGCTCGCTGCGGACGTCGACCGGCGCGGCTTGCGCACGCGCTATGCCGAATTGGTGCGGAAGTATCACCCGGATCGCAATGGCGGCGACCGCAGTTTCGAGACTAAGCTGCAAGAGGTGATCGCGGCCTACACGCAGTTGAAGGGTGCGGCCGCGTTCGCCTGAGGAAGCCTCAACCTTCTTCCGTCTCGACGATGCCGAGCCGGTGATAATGACGGTGCAGCAGCCGGAGCGCAGGCGTCACCAGCACGCCGTGCATCAGGATCGACCCCGCGATGATCAGCCCGAGCGTCGCCCACAGGCTGGTTTTTTGCACGAACGCGGCGTGATTGAACCCGTAGCTGAGATAATAGACCGAGCCGAGGCCGCGAATACCGAAGAAGGCGATGATGCCCAGTTCGAGCGGGGGGCGCTTCACCCCGATCAAGCTGATCCACCCGGCGAGCGGGCGGATGACGAGCAGCATGACGCCGGCGAACGTCGCTTCTTTCCAGCCGAGCGGGGCGAGCAGACCCGCCGCCAGCATCCCGCCGAACAGCAAGAGCAGGAGCATCATCAAGAGCCGCTCCGATTCGTCGGCGAAATCGTGCAGGCGTTTGTTGAAATCATGCCCGCGCGCCGATTGGCGGATCGTCAGGCCCGCGACGAAGACCGCGAGAAAGCCGTAGCCATGCGCGAATTCGGTGACGGCATAGACGAGCAGCGTCGCGCCGAGTGCGATGAACCCGTCGCCGGTCCGCGATAGCGCGGTGCCCGCGGGCATACGGTAGATGATCCAACCGATCGCGCGGCCCAGGCCAGCACCCAACACCAGCCCGGTACCGAGTTTCCACAGCACGTCATCAAGCACCCAATGCGTCAGCACCGCGCCGCTCAGGCCGCCTGCAGCGGCGATCGCGATGGCGAGGTGGATGAAGGGGAAGGCGAACGCGTCGTTCAATCCGGCTTCGCTGGTCAGCGCGAACTTCGCCTCGGCTTCCTGCTCATTCTCGTCATGGGCGATCTGCACGTCGCCGGCCAGCACCGGATCGGTCGGCGCGAGCGCGCCGCCGAGCAGCAGCGCCGTCGCCAGCCCGAGCCCGAGGAAATGATAGCCGAGCAGCATGACGAGCAGGATCGTCAGCGGCATGGCGATGCCGAGCAGCCGCCACGTGACGTTCCAGCTCTTCCACGCGACGATCCGTTCGATCTTGAGCCCGCCACCCATCAGCGACACGATCACGATCATCTCGGTGGCGCGTTCGACCAGCTTGGGGGTCTTCTCGGGATGCGGCGCCCAGGCCGAGAAAGGCGGAAAGGAGAACAGGACGAAGCCGATTGCGACGCACACGATCGGCAACGACAGCGGCAGCTTCCGAAGGACGAACGGCAGCCATGCGATGACCAGAATCATCGCGCCGAGTGCGAACAGGATCGGGATATATTGTGCCTCGAACCGGGGGGCCTCCGCAGCGAGGCTGGTGGCTTCGGACAGAGAGAGGATCAACGGCACTTCCGATCGCGGCGCGCGGCACGGATGCGTGCAGCGCTCCCCGCTCAACCAATCGCGGGCGGAAATGTGCCATGCGCGGGGAAGGTTAGCCCCAATCCTCCCCCTGGCGGGGGAGGATCGATGTCACGAGATGCGTTTCGCCACTTCTTCCAATTGCGCGCCGACAAGTCCTCCCGCCATTTGCTAGGTCCTCCAATTCGGACTAACTTCGGCGCGGCCAAGAATAGGTAAGCTAATGCTAGATTTTTTGTTGATCGTCGCGTTGCAGGCGACCGGGCCGATCGGAAAGTTTGAAGCCAAACCGCCTTTTGGCCGATATGATACTGACAGCGCCATGGGAGACGTGGAGCGGTGCTTGATCAACATCGCACACTACGGACCACCGGCAGTTTATCGCCAGCCGGATAGGCCAGACCGAGCCACCATTATCTGGAGTTCGGGGTCCGGCACCGCAGTTGGCCGCGTCGATCTCGCCCGCAATGGTCATGGCACTACGATCGTATCATGGTTCGATGAAAAGCAGGTTCAGGTGTGCCTCAACCCGCCTTCGTGAAGCTTTCGCACGGTGCCCTTCTGAATTTTCTTCGCCGTTCGGGCTGCGCGTGATCATTGCTGAGCGGCCGCCTTCACGCATGTGCTGTGGAACGGGGTGCAATCGCTCATCCCGTTTCTCCTGAAGACATCAATCGCGGTCGGGCGTGCCGAGCGGGAAGACATGGCGGTAGGGTCGCGCTTCCTCGACGCAGCGCGCGAACGGTGCCCAGGCGAGCAGATGCGCGCGGTACGCCTTCAGAGTCGCATAGCTGTCGGGGATCGGGTGCGCCCAATCGGCGTAGAAGAGCGACGGTGCTGCGGCGCAATCGGCGAGCGTGGGCGTGTCGCCGCCCGCTGCCCAAATGCGCCCGGCCAGTTGCGCATCGAGCCAGGCATAAGCGGTGTCGAGCGTCTTGCGTGCCTCCTCGACCCCGGTCGGGTCGCGCTTGTCGAATGGACGCATTGCGTTGCCGACCAGCTTCTGCACCGGCGTCATCACGCGGTTATCGAACACGCGGTCGAGCAAGCGGATTTCGAGCGTGTCGCCTTCGGACACGAAGCGATGCGTGCCGGGATGATGCGTGTCGAGATATTCGATGATGATCGATGCCTCGGGCACGGTGCGCGCGCCGTCGGCCAGCACCGGAAACTGCCCGAACGGCCAGCGCCGCGCGAGTTCGGTCGCCGTATCGAGCTGGTCGGGGCCGAGCAGCCGGAAGGTGAAGGGCGTGTCGTTGGCGTAGAGCGCGATCAACGCCTTCTGGCAGTAAGACGAGAAGGGGTGGGCGAAGAGCTCAAGCATCGGCCACCGCGACCTCGCCCGACTGTGCTCCGGCCCTGGCCCCGACCAGCGCGAACACCGCGCCTTGCGGATCGATGCCGACCATCGAGAAGTCGCCGCCGGGGATTTCGATCGGCGGCTGGACGATGCTGCCGCCGTTTGCGGTGATCGCCGCCACCGCCGCATCCACGTCGGGTACGCGGAAGTAATAGGTCCAGGCCGACACCGGCATGTCCGGCAGCTTCGGCATCACCGCGCCGAGCATCCCGTGGCCGGGGGGCGATCCGTCAGGGGCGTGACCGGTGTGGCGCAGGAATTCGTAAGTCCCGAGCGGCCCCATATCCATTTCGCCATCCTTCACCCAGCCGAAGCGCTGGCCGTAGAAATGGAGCGCGGCGGCGGGATCGGCGGACGCAAGCTCGTTCCAGGCGCAATGGCCGGGGCGTGGCATGTCGTAGGAGAAGGACAGGCTGGTCGCGTCGGGCCGGTCGGCGGGGGGCGTCGGCTTCATGATGTAGAAAACGGCACCCTGCGGATCGGCGACCAAAGCCATGCGCCCAGCACCCGGCATATCCCACGGCCCCATGTGCACCGTGCCGCCGCCATCGGCGATCGACCCCGCCATCGCATCGATATCGTCGACCGAGACATAGCCGAGCCAGCCTGCGCGCGCGCCGCCCGCCTGCATCTCCGGCGTCAGCGGCAGCAGCCCGGCGACCGGGCCGTTGGCGGATGCGATCATGCGATAGTCGATCGGGCCGCTCGCCGCCGCTTCGATCTGCCAGCCGACGACCGTCTCATAGAAGGCGCGAGCAGCGTCCGGGTCGGGCGTGAGTAGTTCGTACCAGATGAAGTCGCCATGATGATTCGCCATGTCATTTCTCCAGAATAACGACGGGATCGAATCCGCCCAAGATCATGCGTTCGCCATCGAATGCATGGCGTGTCTCCTGTGGGGGTCAGGCGGCGGGCACCGGCTCCGCGGCGGCTGGCATCGCGTCGTACGCATTCGGGTCCATCCAGATCGGGCCGAAACCGTGCCCGTCGGAATCCTCGACCCCGCGCGAATACATAAAGCCTTCGTCCTCCGCGCCGTGCAATTCGCGTCCGCCAGCGGTGATTGCTGCGGCGGCGAAGGCGTCAACCGCTTCGCGCGACTCCAGCGCCAGCGCGAACAGCGGTCCGCCTGTCGTCTTCGCATCGGCGGGGGGCTTCGCGGTGAGGGTGCGATAGAGATCGTGGCCGATCAGATTGAAGGTGATCGCGTCGGACCAGGCCATCGACGCCGCGGCCTCGTTGGAGAAGGCGGGGTTACGCGTGCAGCCGATCGCTTCGTAGAAGGCGGTCGCGGCGGGGACGTCGGCGACGGGCAGGCTGATGAAGATCCTCTTTGTCACGGCGCAATTCTCCTGTGCGACTCGTTGTTTGCCTTTGATGCGGCCGTGAGTTATTAAAAGCAACGATGAAGTTAGAAAAAGTGACTGAACGTTCCGACGCCACGACCAAGCGCTGGTATGACGATGCCTGTGGCACCGCGCTGGCGATGGAATTGGTGGGGGAGCGCTGGTCGTTGCTGATCGTGCGCGAATTGATGTTCGGGCCGCGCCGGTTCGGCGAATTGCGCGGCGGGCTGACCGGGATCAGCGCGAATGTGCTGACGCAGCGGCTGGAGGGTATGGAACGGGTCGGCATTCTCGCGCGGCGCAAGCTGCCGCCGCCTGCCTCCGTGCAAGTCTATGAACTGACCGCGCTGGGCTATTCCGCCGAAGTTGCGATCCAGGAGTTGGGACGCTGGGCGGCGCAATCGCCCCTGCATGATGCGACGCTGCCATTCAGTGCCGCATCAGCAATGCTGTCGTTCCGCACGATGATTGACCGCAGCCGCAGTGGCGCGTTCGGCGCGACTGTCGGATTCCGCTTCGGCAATGAAGTGTTCTTCGCAGTGGTGGACGCAGGCGGCATCGCGATTCGGCGGGGCGATCCGGCGGAGGCGGCGGTGATGTTCGAGACCGACCCGGCGACGCTCGCTTCGGTCGTTTATGGCGGTCGCCCGATCGCCGACGCCGAGGCTGCGGGAACGCTACGGCTTGCGGGCGACCGCGCGCTCGCCGAACGCTTCGTCACGCTATTCCCGCTTCCGGCGAAGCTGGGTTCTTGAGTCCGCGCCCAACCTTGGCCTAAGGCTGTCGCCATGACGAACATTCCGAACACCCAGCCCGACAGCCGCGAGACGACGATCCTCGACGCGCCCGACCAGATGAAGAAGGTCCGCGACCTGTTCGGGATCGATTCGGACATGGAAGTACCGGCCTTCTCGGTCGCCGACGAACGCGTACCCGATCTCGACCCGGCCTATGTGTTCGACGGCGACACCACGCTCGCGATCTGCGCGGGCTTTGCACACAACCGCCGCGTGATGGTGCAGGGCTATCACGGCACCGGCAAATCGACGCATATCGAGCAGATCGCCGCGCGCCTCAACTGGCCGTGCATCCGCATCAACCTCGACGCGCATATCAGCCGGATCGATCTGGTCGGGCGCGATGCGATCGTGCTCAAAGACGGTCAGCAAGTCACCGAATTCCGCGAGGGGCTGCTGCCGTGGGCGTTGCAGACGCCGACTGCGTTGGTGTTCGACGAATATGACGCCGGCCGCCCCGACGTGATGTTCGTGATCCAGCGCGTGCTCGAGACCGAGGGCAAATTGACGCTGCTCGACCAGAACCGCGTGATCCGCCCGAACCCGTTCTTCCGCCTGTTCGCCACTGCCAATACGGTCGGCCTGGGCGATACCAGCGGCCTGTATCATGGCACGCAGCAGATCAATCAGGGCCAGATGGACCGCTGGAACATCGTCGTGACCTTGAATTATCTGCCCGCCAAGGTCGAGGCGCAGATCGTGCTCGCCAAATCGGGCGAATATGACAAGCCCGAGGGCAAGGCGCAGGTCGACAACATGGTGCGCGTGGCCGACCTCACGCGGCGTGGCTTCATCAACGGCGACATCTCGACCGTGATGAGCCCGCGCACGGTCATCACCTGGGCGCAGAACACGCTGATCTTCGGCGACGTCGGCTTTGCGTTCCGCTTGAGCTTCCTCAACAAATGCGATGAGACCGAGCGCGCCTTGGTTGCGGAATATTACCAGCGCGTGTTCGGCAAGGATCTGCCCGAGAGCGTGGTCGGCGCCGGCAAGTCGGTGGCATGATCCTCGCCTTGCTCCTGCAGGCCGCCGCCGCCCCGCCCGTTCCCTGGGCGGTGACGACGCGACTTGAGAAGGCGAGCAAGGCGACGACCAGCTCGGCGTGGTCGACGGACGATAAGGCGCGCCTGGTCGTGCGCTGCGACGCGACCAATGAGAAGATCGTCTCGATCCAGTTCATTCCCAAGCCGGGCTTTGCCGCCGCTCTGCCGCGCCCGGTGTCGATCAAGGCCGATGACGATGGCTGGCTCGGCACCAATTGGCAGTTCCCGGGCGTCGGCGCGTTCATCAGCCAGGATGTGATCGTGACCAATCTCGCGGTGGTGATCGCGCATGGCAAGACGATCCACGTCCGCGTGATCGACCCCGACAATGCCGTGGTCGAAGCGAGCTTCACCGGTCCCGGTGAGGGGCCGATCCGGCAGGTGCTGAAGGCGTGTGACTATGAGTTCGGCGTGGCTCCGCCGCGCTCTGCGGCCCCGCTCCCGTCTGCCACGGCGCCCGATGCCAAGTCGCAGCCCAATCCGGATGAAGAGTAGAGCATGAACCCCGCGCCCCCCGTACTCGGTCGAGTGAACCATGTCGGCGTGGCCACGCCCTCGATCGAACGCTCGATCGCGATGTACCGCGATCTGCTGGGCGCCACCGTCATCGGCGCGCCGTTCGATTTGCCTGCGCAGGGCGTGAAAGTGTGTTTCATCGACACGCCCAACACGCAGATCGAACTGATCGAGCCGTATGACGAAAGCTCGCCGATCGCGGGTTTTCTGCGCAAGAATCCGGCGGGTGGGCAGCATCACGTTTGTTTCGAAGTGCCCGATATCACGGTGGCCGTCGCCGATCTGAAGGCCAAGGGCGCGACCGTATTGGGCGAACCGCGCATCGGCGCGCACGGTACGCCGATCATATTCGTCCATCCCAAAGATATGGGCGGCGTGCTGGTCGAGCTGATGGAAACGCCGGACCACTAGCGGGCGGCGCGCGAAGGGAATATCGTAGCGAAATGAACAAGCCCGTTCCCGATCTTCGCCCGGACGACGATCTTGGTCCGCCGGACGAGCATGGCCTGCAGATCTGGTCGCCGGCGGAGGCCGAAGCGATCGCGCGGTTGCAGGCCGATCCGGAATTCTGGGCTGGTCTTGAGGAAGCAGAAGAAGATGTTCGGGCGGGGCGGTTGTACACCTCCGAAGAAGTCGCTGCCCATATGGCGGAATTGAAGCAACGCTGGCGGGCTGAACGCGGCCTGTGAAATTGGTCTGGACTGGGCGGGCCCGGACCGATCTCGATCGAGTCTGGTTGTTTCTGGCCGAACGCGACATCGCTCTGGCTGACGGCGTCACGAGAGAAATTCAATTGCGCTGTGATCGCCTGGTGGAATTCCCGCGCATTGCGCCCACTGTGACCCGCGACATCCGGCAATGGTCTATGCCAAATATCGGCTATGTCGTGACCTATACGATCGATGGCGATCAGATCCGCATCAGGCGCGTCCACCATGCGCAAGAAGACAGGGAGAGAGCATGACCTACGAAATGATTCTGAGCGAACGGCGCGGCGACGTGCTGGTGGTGACGCTCAACCGGCCCGAGCGGCTCAATGCGGCACCCCCGCAGGCGTTCGAGGAAATCGCCCATGCCATCGCCAATCTTGACGGTGCGCGCGCCGTGTTGTTCGCGGGGTCGGGCCGGGCCTTTTGTTCGGGCGCGGATGTCGGCGGCGGCGCGCTGGGGAGCGATGATCCGGGCAACAGCACGTTCAAGGCGCTGACGCAGAGCTATAACCCGACGATGGCGGCGATCGCCGATCTCGGCGTGCCGGTGGTGAGCGCGGTGCGCGGGCCGGCCGCGGGGATCGGGTGCAGCCTCGCGCTCGCCGCCGACTTCTGCGTGGCGAGCGAAACGGCGTATTTCCTTCAGGCGTTCGTCAACATCGGCCTCGTCCCCGATGGTGGCGCAAGCTGGATGCTGCCGCGACTGATCGGCCGCGCACGCGCGAGCGAGATGATGCTGCTGGGCGAGAAGGTCCCGGCGGCGAAGGCGCTCGATTGGGGGATGATCCACAAGGTCGTGGCCGACGACGCGCTCGACGCCGAGGCATTCGCGCTGGCCGAGCGGCTGGCGGCGGGGCCGACCGTGGCGATGGGCCTGATCCGGCGGCAGGTCCGCACCGCGTATGAGAACGATTACAGCTCGGCGATGCTGCAAGAGGCGGAGAACCAACGCGCGGCGCGCGGCACGGCGGATTCGATGGAGGGCGGGATCGCGTTCCTGCAGAAGCGCAAGGCGGCGTTCCGGGGGGCGTAAGCCCCTGCACCGCCCCGGCGCCGGGGGTGATTGTCAACCGATGCGCGTCGTTACATAGACCTTCGCAACTGGGCCCCGGCCTTCGTCGGGGTGGAGCGGTATAGTGGCTGAGAACAAACCAACCCTCGAAGACTGGCAAGCGCTCGCCGCGAAAGAGGTGAAGGGCCGCGACCTGACTTGGGCGACCCCCGAGGGGATCAACGTGAAGCCGCTCTACACTGCGGCCGATGTCGAGGGGATCGATCCCGGCCTGCCCGGTTTCGCGCCGTTCACGCGCGGGGTGCGGGCGTCGATGTATGCGGGGCGGCCGTGGACGATCCGGCAATATGCGGGTTTCTCGACCGCCGAGGCCTCGAACGCTTTCTACCGCCGCAATCTGGCGGCGGGGCAGAAGGGACTATCGGTCGCGTTCGATCTGGCGACGCACCGCGGCTATGACAGCGACCATCCGCGCGTGACCGGCGATGTCGGCAAGGCGGGCGTCGCGATCGACACGATCGACGACATGAAGATCCTGTTCGACGGCATTCCGCTCGACAAGATGTCGGTCAGCATGACGATGAACGGCGCGGTGATCCCGATCCTCGCTTTCTTCATCGTCGCGGGCGAGGAGCAGGGCGTGCCGCAACACCTGCTCGACGGGACCATCCAGAACGACATCCTCAAGGAGTTCATGGTCCGCAACACGTATATCTATCCGCCCGAGCCGAGCATGCGGATCATCGCGGACATCATCGCCTACACCTCGGCCAATATGCCGAAGTTCAACAGCATCTCGATTTCCGGCTATCACATGCAGGAGGCCGGTGCGACGCAGCTGCAGGAGCTGGCGTTCACGATCGCCGACGGGCGCGAGTACGCCAAGGCGGCGATGGCGAGCGGGCTCGATCTCGATGCGTTTGCCGGGCGGCTATCCTTCTTCTTCGCGATCGGCATGAATTTCTTCATGGAAATCGCCAAGCTGCGGGCGGCACGCAAATTGTGGCACCGCGTGATGACCGATCTTGGCGCGAAGGACGAGCGCAGCAAGATGCTGCGCACGCATTGCCAGACGTCGGGCGTGTCGCTGACCGAGCAGGACCCGTATAACAATGTGATCCGCACCACCGTGGAGGCGATGGCGGCGATGCTGGGGGGCACGCAGAGCCTCCACACCAATGCGCTCGACGAAGCGATCGCGCTGCCGACCGACTTTTCGGCACGGATCGCGCGCAACACGCAGATCGTGCTGCAGGAAGAGACGGGGATGACCAGGGTCGTCGATCCCCTGGGTGGATCCTATTACATCGAGGCGCTGACCGAGGAACTGGTCGACAAGGCGTGGGAGATCATCGAGCGGGTCGAGGCCGATGGCGGCATGGCCAAGGCGGTCGCCAATGGCTGGCCCAAGGCGATGATCGAGGAAGCCGCCGCCGCGCAGGCCGCGCGCGTCGACAAGGGCGAGCAGGTCATCGTCGGCGTCAACAAATACAAGCTTGCCGAGCAGGATGCGATCGACATTCTCGATGTGGATAACGTGGCGGTGCGCGAATCGCAGATCGCGCGGATCGCGCGATCGAAGGCTGGGCGCGATGAGGCGAAATGCGTCGCAGCGCTCGATGCGTTGCGGGAGGGCGCTCGCCAGTCGCCATCCGCTCGCCCTGAGCCTGTCGGAGGGCACCGCGCCGAAGGCGATACCGCGGATGGGGCAACGGGGCTTCGACAAGCTCAGCCCGAACCGAATTTTGGACACAACCTCCTCGCGCTCGCGGTGGAGTGCGCGCGGCAACGCGCCACGCTTGGCGAAATCTCCAGCGCGATGGAGGATGTGTTCGGGCGCTACGACACCGTGCCGACGCCAGTATCGGGCATTTACGGCGGCGCGCATGAATTCGACGCCGCGTGGCAGGGGCTGAAGGAAGGCGTCGTCTCGTTGGAAACGCGCAACGGTCGCAAGCCCCGGATGCTCGTCGCCAAAATGGGGCAGGATGGCCATGATCGCGGCGCGAATCTCGTATCCTCGGCGTTCGGCGATCTTGGATTCGAGGTCGTGCCGGGGCCGCTGTTTCAGACGCCGTCGGAAGCCGCCGCACTGGCGATCGCGCGCGATGTCGACGTGGTCGGCGCCTCCAGCCTAGCGGCGGGACACAAGACGCTGATACCCGAGCTGATCGGCCACCTGCGCGAGGCCGGGCGGAGCGACATCAAGGTGATCGCGGGCGGCGTCATCCCCGCGCAGGATTACCAATATCTCCGCGATGCGGGCGTGCAGGGGATTTTCGGACCCGGCACCAATCTGGTCGAGGCAGCGGGCGAGGTGCTGCGCTTGCTCGGGCACAACATGCCGCCGGTCGAGGAAGCGGCCGAATGAGCGGCCCAAGCGCGTCGGCGGAACCCGATCCGCAGCAGGACACAGTGATTCTGCTGTACGATTATTCGAAGCATCTGCTGTCGCTCGCTTTGTTTGGGATCGGCGGGATTGTTTCGCTGACGCAGTCGCCGCAGGGGCAGAAAATCCCGGCGCTCATCGTGGCGATGATGCTGGTGATGCTCGCACTTGCCGGCCTTTGTGCGCTCAGTTGCAGCGCGGCGATTTTGCGCGCGCGTCAGCGTGACTTGGCGGTCGGGCGCGGCGCGTGGCTCAGCAGCCAGCTCGCCATGATGTTTCTGGGCACCGGTGTCGGTGGTTTTCTAATTATCTGGATCAAGGCAATTTTATGAGCGTGCGTACCGACTGGACTCGTGAAGACATCGCGGCGTTGTTCGATTTGCCCTTCGACGATCTGATGTTCGAAGCGCAGAGCGTCCACCGCGCGCATCACACGCCGGGTGAGGTGCAGCTTTGCACTTTGCTGTCGATCAAGACCGGCGGGTGCCCGGAGGATTGCGGTTACTGCTCGCAATCGAAGAGCGCCGACAGCGGGGTCAAGGCGACCAAGCTGATGGACGCGCGCGCCGTGCTGCAAATGGCGGCGCAGGCAAAGGACTCAGGGTCGCAGCGCTTCTGCATGGGTGCTGCCTGGCGCAACCCCAAGGACAAGGACATGCCCGCCATCGTCGAGATGGTGAAGGGTGTGCGGCAGATGGGCATGGAAACCTGCATGACGCTCGGCATGTTGACGCCCGCCCAAGCGGCGATGCTGGCCGATGCGGGGCTCGATTATTACAACCATAACATCGACACGTCGCCCGAACGCTATGACAGCGTCATCACGACGCGAACCTTTGCCGACCGGCTGGAGACGCTGGAGCATGTCCGCGAGGCTGGGATTAACGTGTGCTGCGGCGGGATCGTCGGGATGGGCGAGACGCGCGAGGATCGCGTCGGCTTCGTCCATGCGCTGGCGACCTTGCCGCGCCATCCCGAAAGCGTGCCGGTCAATGCGCTGGTGCCGGTGAAGGGCACGGTGCTCGGCGACATGCTGGCGGATACGCCGCTCGCCAAGATCGACGATATCGAATTCGTCCGCACGGTGGCGGTCGCGCGGATCACGATGCCCCTGAGCATGGTGCGGTTGAGCGCGGGGCGTGAGAGCATGTCCGAGGCGACGCAGGCCTTGTGCTTCATGGCGGGGGCGAATTCGATCTTCACGGGGGATAAATTGCTGACGGCGGGCAACCGGGGGGATTCGGCGGATGCGGCGATGTTCGAACGGCTGGGCCTGCGGCCGATGACCGGGGCGGAGCCGATGCGGGTCGCGGCCGCGTGATTTCAGCCACCCTCACCCGTCACCCCGGACGTGTTCCGGGGTCTACCTCTCCACTTGCGGGCGGCCCATTTGCTGCACGATGGACCCCGGAACGAGTCCGGGGTGACGGGGGGAGGCTGGGGCAGTGAGAGCCCCGCTGGCCATGATCTGCGCATTGATGCTTGCAGGCGCTCTCTTTCTGGGGATTGTGAGCCCGGCGGCGCTTAATAACTTCGCTGACTTTCACGCGGAAATGGTCAAGGCAACTCTGCTCTCGGCCCTGTGTCTCGCACTTACGTTCTTTGTGTTTCGCTGGCTGTTCGGCCGCTTGGGGCTTCACTAAATGTTCAAAAAAATCCTCGTCGCCAACCGTGGCGAAATCGCTTGCCGCGTTATGCGCACCGCCAAGAAGATGGGCATCGCTACGGTCGCGGTCTATTCCGACGCCGATGCGCGTTCGCCGCATGTCCTGATGGCGGATGAGGCGGTGCGGCTCGGGCCGCCGCCGGCGGGGGAGAGCTATCTGCTCGCCGATCTGATCCTGGCTGCCGCCAAATCGACCGGCGCGGATTGCATCCATCCCGGTTACGGTTTCCTGTCCGAGCGTGAGAGCTTCGCCAAGGCGTGCGCCGAGGCGGGGATCGCGTTTGTCGGGCCGCCGCCGAACGCGATTGCGGCGATGGGCGACAAGATCGAGTCGAAGAAGCTCGCCAAGGCGGCGGGGGTCAATGTCGTCCCAGGTTTCCTCGGTGAGATCGACAGCACCGATCATGCGGTCGAGATTGCCTCGGGCATCGGTTACCCGGTGATGATGAAAGCCTCGGCCGGCGGCGGCGGCAAGGGGATGCGGCTGGCCTATTCCGAGCAGGACGTGCGCGAGGGCTTCGAGGCGACCAAGCGCGAGGGGCTGGCGTCGTTCGGCGACGACCGCGTGTTCATCGAGAAGTTCATCGAAAGCCCGCGTCACATCGAAATCCAGGTGATGGGCGATCAACTCGGAAATATCGTCTATCTCGGCGAGCGCGAATGCTCGATCCAGCGGCGGCACCAGAAAGTGGTGGAAGAGGCCCCGTCGCCGTTCGTGACGCCGAAGATGCGCAAGGCGATGGGCGAGCAAGCGGTCGCGCTGGCGCGCGCGGTCGGTTATTATTCGGCGGGGACGGTCGAGCTGATCGTATCGGGCGCGGATACGACCGGCGAGGGCTTCTACTTCCTCGAAATGAATACGCGGCTGCAGGTCGAGCATCCGGTGACCGAAGCGATCACCGGGCTCGATCTGGTCGAGTTGATGATCCGTGTGGCGAATGGCGAGCCGCTGGGCTTTACGCAGGACGACGTGACGCTGACCGGCTGGGCGGTGGAAAACCGCGTCTATGCCGAGGATCCGTATCGCGGGTTCCTGCCGAGCATCGGGCGGCTGGTGCGGTATAATCCGCCGGAGTCGAGCGAGACTCCTTACAAATCCCCCTCCCGCTTGCGGGAGGGGCTAGGGGAGGGGCTGTCAACTGAAGCCGTTCGTTCCAGACATGCCCTCCCCCAGCCCCTCCCGCAGGCGGGAGGGGAGCAAGAAGGCGAAATCTACACCCGCGTTGACGACGGCGTGCGCGAGGGCGGCGAGGTGTCGATGTTCTACGACCCGATGATCGCCAAACTCGTCACCTGGGCGCCGACGCGCATCGAGGCGATCGATGCGCAGATCGACGCGCTCGACCGGTTCGAGATCGTGGGGCCGGGCAACAACATCGATTTCCTCTCCGCGCTGATGCAGCACCCGCGCTTCCGCTCGGGCAACATCACTACGGGCTTCATCGCCGAGGAATATCCCGAGGGTTTCCACGGCGCACCGCCATCGCCCGCGCTGGTCGAGGCGCTCGCTGCGATCGCCGCCTTTGCCGCCACCGCCGAGGCCGACCGCGCACGCCGCACCGACGGGCAACTCGGCAAGCGGCTACGGCCGCCGTCGGAATGGTCGGTCAAGATCGGCGGGAGCGAACACCTCGTCGCGATCTCGACGCGCGGCATCACGGTCGATGATGCCGACCTCGACATTGCGCCCGAATATACGCCGGGCGACCGGGTGGTGGAGGCGGAGCTCGACGACGCGCCGCTGACCGTCCGCATCGCGCGCACCCGTACTGGCTTCAAGCTCACGACACGCGGCGCGACGCATGTCGCGCGCGTCCTCCCTGCGCATGTCGCGCCGTACGCGCAGCATCTGATCGAGAAAGTGCCGCCCGATCTGTCGCGCTTCCTGCTGTGCCCGATGCCAGGGTTGTTGATGCGGCTGGATGTCGGCGCGGGCGACAAGGTCGAGGCGGGGCAGCCGCTTGCCGTGGTCGAGGCGATGAAGATGGAAAACATCCTGCGCGCCGAAAAAGCGGGGACGGTGAAGTCGGTCAATGCGGCGCCGGGGGACAGCCTCGCGGTCGATGCGGTCATTCTGGAGATGGAATAGTCACGGCCCGCGACATTTTACGACAATGTTTCGGTGGACCGCGCGCGGAGGGTTGGCCACAGCAATAGAATGTTACGCATCCGCTCCATCTTCATGCTGCTTGCCGGTGCGCTGCCGATCGCGGCGTGCACGGTCGGGCCGGACTATCGCGCGGCCGCACCCGCCACGCTCGGCGTGCCCGACGGCTATTCGGTTGCGGCCGATGCGCGGGCCCAGGCAAACCTGACGCGGTGGTGGACGAGCTTCGACGATCCGTTGCTCGCCAGCATCGTCGAGCGCGCGCGGGCGAACAATCTCGATATCGCCCAAGCCGTCGCGCGGCTGCGGCAAGCGCGCGAATCGCTGATCCAGTCGCGCGCGCAATCGTTGCCCTCGGTGGGCGGCTCGACCGGTTATACCCGCTCGCAAAGCCTCGTCGGCGGTGTGACGACCTTGCCGGGCGGGGCGACGGTGGTGACCGGGCGCGGATCGGGCGATACGCTGTCGGTCGGGCTCGACGTGCAATATCAGGTCGGCCTGTTCGGCGAAGTCCGCCGCACGGTCGAGGCGAGCCGCGCGCAATTCGCCGCCTCGGGCTATGACTACGCGACGGTCGTGCTGTCGACCCAGGCCGAGGCGGCGCGCAATTACATGCTCGCGCGGCTGTATCAGGCGCAACTTGCCAATGCGCAGAATTCGCTTGGGCTGCAGGACGACAATCTCGAGATTGCGGGCTTCCGTGTGCAGGCTGGGCTCGTCTCCTCGCTCGATGCCGAACAGGCGCGCTCGCAGCGCGCGAGCACGGCGGCGACGATCCCGACGATCGAGCAGAATTACAATGCCGCGGTCGCGCGTCTGGGCGTGCTGACCGGGCAAGCGCCGGGCGCGCTGAAGGCCGAGATGGCGGCGGTGAAGGCGATTCCGACCGGCCCCGATGCGATCGCGGTCGGCGTGCCGATCGACACGCTGCGCCAGCGGCCCGACGTGCGCTCGGCCGAGCGCAGCCTTGCCGCCGCAACCGCGCAGATCGGCGTGGCCAAGGCGCAGCTTTATCCAGCGCTGGCGATCAGCGGCAGTCTATCGACCGACGCCTCCAAGATCGGCAATCTGTTTCAAACAATCGCGGGACAGGTGTTCGCCGGGCTGACCCAGACGATTTTCAACGGCGGGCGACTGCGCTCTGCGGTACGCGGGCAGGAAGCCGTGGCCGATGGGGCCTTTGCCGCCTATAAATCGACGGTGCTCACGGGGCTTGAGGATGTCGAAAATGCGCTCGTCGCGCTCGACAGTGCAAAGCGCCGCGCGGCGCAATTCACTATCGCGCTGGATGCGGCCAACAACACCGCAATTCTGTCGCGCAGCCAATATCGCGCCGGGCTCACCGACTTCACCACGCTCAACACCGCCGAGAGCAGTTTGTTGACGGCGCGCAACGGGCTTGCTCAAGCGCAGGCCGACCGCGCCAATGCGCTGGTGCAGCTCTATCTCGCGCTCGGCGGCGGCTGGGACAGCGCCGCCGATCCGACCGCTCTCGTCACGCAGGAACGCTAAATGGCCGATCCCGTTCGCACCGATCTCAACGACTTCCTTGGCGAAAAGCCGGTGCCGGTGTGGCGGAAGTGGGCGAAATGGGCCGGCGTCGCGGTCGGCGTCGTGCTGCTGCTGGTGCTGCTCAAGAGCTGTTTTGGGGGCGCAGAGAAGCCGGAATATTCTAGCGAGGCGGTCACGCGCGGATCGTTGTCGGTCAGCGTCTCGGCGACGGGCAAGCTCGCGCCGACTAATCAGGTTCAGGTCGGTTCGGAACTGTCGGGCCTGGTCATGAAGGTGGTCGTCGACGTCAACGACCGCGTGACCAAGGGCCAGCCGCTCGCGCTGATCGATCCGTCGCGCTTCCAGGACACGGTGAACCAAAGCCAGGCCGCGCTGAACGCGGCAGTGGCGACGGTCGCGCAAAATCAGGCGACACTGGCGCAATCCTCGGCGCAGCTCGCGCGCTTGCAGGAGGTGAGCCGCCTGTCGGGTGGGCGGGTGCCGGCCAAGACCGAGCTCGAACAGGCCATCGCCGATCGCGACCGGGCGATCGCCAATCTGCGCGCGGCGCAAGCGAACGTCGCCTCGGCGCGCGCGACGCTGTCGTCGAACCAGACGCAGTTGGTGCGCGCCGTCATTCGCTCGCCTGTCAACGGCGTCGTGCTCGCGCGGCAGATCGAACCGGGCGCGACCGTGGCGGCGAGCTTCAACACCCCGACGCTGTTCGTCATCGCCGAGGATCTGTCGACGATGAAGCTGGAGGTCGCGATCGACGAAGCCGATGTCGGATCGGTCAAGGAAGGCCAGCCTGCGACCTTCACCGTCGATGCGTTCCCGGGCAAGATCTTCCCGGCGTCGATCACGCGCGTCGATCTTGGTTCGAACCTCAGCGCGCAGACCACGACGACGACAACCACCACGGGACAAGTCGTGTCCTATGCCGCGACGCTCAGCGTCAACAATGCCGATTTGCAATTGCGGCCCGGCATGACCGCGACCGCCGACATCACGACATCGGCCAAGACCAACGTGCTGCTCGTCCCCAATGCGGCGCTCCGTTTCAAACCGAGCGGTGAGGCGAAGTCCGGCGGCGGGATTGCTGTGGCGATCGGGCCGCCGCGCGTGCGCCGTGGTGCCGCCGCTGCCGACAAGGGTGTGAACGTCAAGCGCGGCGGCACGCAGACGGTGTATGTCGCCAATGCGGAAGGCACGCCAAAACCGGTCGACATCACCACCGGCGAAACGAACGGCGCGATGACCGAAGTGATCGGCGGTACGCTGAAGCCTGGCGACAAGGTCATCACCGGCGAGCTCGCCAAGGGCGCGAGTGCCAGCGCCGGGTCGGGCGGCGGCCGGCAGCGGTCGGGCGGGGCAGGCGGCGGTGGCCAGTAACGCTCGCCTGGCCAGCGCGTCCGCCGCGCCTGCGACCGAGGCGGTCTCTGGGGCGATCCCCGGGGCGATCATCTCGCTGCGCGGGGTGACCAAGACCTATGGCGACGGCGCGACCGCGTTTCTGGCGTTGAAGGGCATCGACCTCGACATTGCCGAACGCGACTTCGTTGCCGTGATGGGACCGAGCGGATCGGGCAAATCGACCGCGATGAACATTCTCGGTTGCCTCGACGTGCCGTCGGGGGGCACCTTCGCGTTCAAGGGCGTCCATGTCGAAACGCTCAATCGTGACCAGCGCGCGTTGCTCCGCCGCAAATATCTCGGCTTCGTGTTCCAGGGGTTCAATTTGCTCGCGCGCACCACCGCGCTCGAAAATGTCGAGCTGCCGTTGCTGTATCGCGGCGATGCCAAGAAGGAGCGGCGCGCAGCGGCGATGGCGGCGCTCGACAAGGTCGGGCTCGCTGACTGGTGGGATCATACCCCGGCCGAATTGTCGGGCGGGCAGCAGCAGCGCGTCGCGATTGCGCGCGCGATCGTGACGTCGCCCGCCGTGTTGCTGGCGGATGAGCCGACCGGCAACCTCGATTCGGAACGCTCGGTCGAAATCATGGAATTGCTCGGCGGCCTCAACCGCGACAGTGGCATCACCGTGATCATGGTAACGCACGAGCCCGATATGGCGGCGTTCGCGCGGACGATCGTGCACTTTAAGGATGGGCTGGTCGAGCGGATCGACGCGCAACATGCCGTCGGCCAAGCCCCGGAGCAATTGTAATGCTCGGCACCACCTTCCTGCTCGCACTACGTTCGATCGCCCGCCACAAACTGCGCTCGATCCTGACCGCGCTCGGCATCATCATCGGGGTGGCCGCGGTCGTGTCGATGGTGACGCTGGGCAAGGCGACGACGGCGGCGGTGCAGCAATCGATCGCGTCGCTTGGCACCAACATTCTGCAGATCCGCCCCGGCCAGGGCTTCGGCCGTGGCGGCGGCGGCCCGCGCCCGCCCGATTTCAAACCCGCCGATGTCGATGCGATCGCGCGGCAAATCGCCGGTGTCACCGCGGTCGCGGCGCAGGCGCAGGCGACCGCCACCGCGATCTATGAAGGCGCGAACTGGTCGACCACGATCAACGGCACGACGAACGGCTATTTCGACGTGCAGCCCTGGCCGCTGACGAGCGGGCGGGCCTTTACGCCGATTGAGGAAGCATCGGGCAAATCGGTCTGCATCATCGGCAATACCGTATCGAAAAACCTGTATCACGGCGCGCCGCCGGTCGGCACGCGGATGCGGATCGGCGCGATCAGTTGCGACGTGATCGGTGTGCTCAGCACGCGTGGCCAATCGGGCTTTGGCGGCGATCAGGACGATGTCGTGATTATGCCGATCAAGGCGGTGCAACGCCGCTTCACCGGCAATCGCGACATCCGCCTGATCCTGGTCGGCGTCGATAAGGCGTTCGCGAGCAGCACGGTGCAGGACTCGATCGAGAATCTGCTGCGCGAACGGCGCAACATCACGACGGGCAAGGATGACGATTTCTTCGTCTTCGATACCAAGCAGATCAACGACACTCTGACGGGCGCGACCACAGCGCTCACCAGCATCGTCACGGCGGTTGCCGCGATCAGCCTGATCGTCGGCGGGATCGGGATCATGAACATCATGCTCGTCTCGGTGACTGAACGCACGCGCGAGATTGGCATCCGGCTCGCGATCGGGGCGGTGGCGAACGAGGTGTTATTGCAATTCCTGGTCGAGGCGATTGCGCTGTCGATGCTCGGCGGGCTGCTCGGGCTGGTGCTGGCCCAAGGCGTGATCCTGGCGCTCGTGCCGGTGCTGAAGGTGACATATTTGTTCGATTTGCAGATCAACCTGATCGCCTTTGCGATTTCGGCGCTGATCGGCGTGGTGTTCGGCTTCTTCCCGGCCCGCCGCGCAGCCTCGCTCAACCCGATCGACGCGCTAAGGCACGAATAGCGCGCGAAGGCCGCGCGCAGCGCAATCACCCTCCTTCTCTTCGCGCCTTTTCTTCTTCTTCGCGCCTTCGCGTGAACCCCTTCTTCTTTTCGTCGGAAGAAGCAAAAAAGTTTCACGCGAAGGCGCGAAGAGAAGGAAAGGACGCGAAGAAGGACTTTGCCCGCTTGCGCGGGAAGGGGCTGGCATGCAGACGCGTGCCATGACCAGCTGGAAACTGAGCCTGCCCTGCACCCGCGCCGAGGCGGAGGCGATCGATGCGTCGGACGATATCGCCGAGGGCATGGTGCTGATGACCACCGAGATCGAGGAGGATGATCGCGAGCATTGGCGGCTCGATGCGTATCTTGAGGCCGAACCCTCGCCCGCGACGATTGCCGCGTTGCTCGGCCTGGTGCCGAGCGCTGGCGCTGCTGCGCCGGTGATCGAACGCCTCGACGATGCCGATTGGGTGACGATGAGCCAGCAGGGGCTTGAGCCGATCGCCGAGGGGCGCTTCGTCGTCCACACATCGGCGCATCCGGCCGAAGTGCCTGAAGGCGGCCGCGCGTTCCTGATCGAGGCAGGGCAGGCGTTCGGAACCGGGCACCACGCGACCACCTCGGGCTGTCTCGCGATGCTTGATGCGCTGTCCGGGCAGCATTTCGACAGCATCATCGATGTGGGCACGGGCACCGGTCTGCTCGCCTTTGCTGCGCGCCATTTGTGGCCTGAGGCAGTGGTGATCGCGACCGACATCGATCCGCGCGCGATCGTCGTGACCGCCGAGAATGCCGCTTTGAACGCAATCGAGCGAGTCGATCTGATCGTCGCCGACGGTGCGCTCGATGATCGGATCACCGCGCGCGCGCCCTATGATCTGCTGATCGCCAACATCCTCGCCGGGCCGCTCGTCTCGATGGCCCCGGAAATCGCCGCGATCGCTGCGCCGGGGGCGACGATCGTGCTGGCCGGGTTATTGGAGACGCAGCGCGCCGATGTTCTCGCGGCGTTCGCCTGCTGCGGCTGTGCGGTGGAAGACGTCGACCGGCGCGGCGACTGGTCGATCCTGCGGCTGACCGCGGGCGCGGCGCGCTATGTCCCGACCAAGCCGATCGACCCGAAGGGCCGCGACGGGTGGGCGCTGGATTTGTAACCGACGCGCCGGTTCAGGACGCTGGTTGCCAGCCTTCGACTTCCGCCCGGAGCGATGCCACGAAAGAATCGTACACGACCTTCCCGCGGGCAAGCCCCAATTGTCCCCGCCCGCGATCATCAATCGGCAATTCACCGCGTACGCCAAGGCCGTCGCGCAGAAATTCGCGATCATCATATTGGTTCTTGAACGATTGCAGGAAGTTTCTGCATTCCGACGCAATATCGGCGCGCTGATCAAAATCGAGTTCGGCAATTGCCGCGTCGAGCTCGGCCCGCAGCGCCTTCATATTGCCAAAGACGTGATCGGGCACGCGTTGCGACAAGAATGCCTGCAAATTGGGCCATGCCTCTTCGGCCCGAGCCCAGCGTTCACGCTCGGCCCTGCTCATGTGACCTTCCCCAGGGCATAAGCCTGCGTTCCCAGCGTCAGCACTTGATCCTCCGGCAGCACTGTCGCGACCGGCACGTCCGGCAAACCCGCCAACTCCTCATACAACGGCGCGAAATCGGTCTCGACCGTCAGCCGCAGCAGTTCATCGAAGCTCGGGATGACGAAATAATTCTGCTGGAAATCATCGATCCGGTACTCGGTCCGCATCACGCGGTTCAAGTCGAAGGCGATGCGGTTGGGGCTGGGGTCGTCCAAAGCAAAGCGGCTTTCGGCGAAGCTCGACACGATGCCCGAGCCGTAGATGCGCAAACCTTCCGGCTCGGCGATCAGGCCGAATTCGACCGTGTACCAATAGAGCCGACCGAGATATTTGAGCGCATCCAGCCCCAGCGCCCGCTGTCCGCCACGCCCGTAGGCCGCGAGATAATCGGCGAACACCGGGTCGGCGAGCATCGGGACATGGCCGAACACGTCGTGGAACACGTCGGGTTCCTGCAGATAATCGAGCTGATCGGGCCGGCGGATGAAATTGCCCGCGACGAAGCGGCGGTTGGCCATGTGATCGAAGAACACGTCGTCGGGGACCAGCCCGTGGACCGCGACGACTTGCCAGCCGGTGAGCTGCATCAACCGCTCCGACAATTCTTCGAAATCGGGGATGCCGGGCTTGCTAAGCTTGAGCACGTCGAGCCCGCGCAGATAGGCGTTGGAGGCGCGACCAGGCAGCAATTTCGCCTGCCGTTCGAACAAAGTGTCCCACACGCGGTGTTCCTCGGGCGTGAAATGCGCCCAATCCTGCGGGATCGTCCAATCGGCGGACGCACCCTCGGGCGGGCGGTCCAGAACATGCGTATCGTCAGTCATGCGCTTAGCCTATCATAGCGGTGCTGCAGCAGGAACCAGGTTACCGATGAAACCACCGTCGAAACGATTATGGGCGCTGGAAGTGCCGCGTGGGGCTTTCGGTCTGGCATCGCTCGCCTTTGCGGGAGCAACACTGGCGCAGGGGCCGCGCGGCGACGGGCGACCGGTGCTGCTGCTGCCCGGTCTCTTCAATGGCGACCGGTCGAACATGTTCCTGCGGCGCTATCTCGTTTCGCTCGGCTACCGCGCCGAGGGGTGGGGACTTGGGCGTAATTTCGGTGCGCGGGCGATCGGGGCGGAGGGCGATCGGCTGATCGACCGTGTTCGTGCGCTCCACGACGAAACGGGCGAGCGCGTGACGCTGGTCGGAGTCAGCCTCGGCGGGATCATGGCACGCTTCGTGGCGCATCAGGCGCCTGATCTGGTGCGCGAGGTGATCACAATCAGCTCACCGTTCGCTGGCAGCCCGCGCGCGACCAATGTGTGGCGCGCGTTCGAGGCGCTGACCGGTGAACGGATCGACGCGCCCGAGGTGATCGCGCGCTCGGCGCTGATCGCGCAGCCGCTGCCGGTGCCGACCAGCGCGATCTGGAGCCGCAGCGACGGGCTGGTCAACGGGATGATCTGCCACGATGGCGATGGCCGCGCGGTCGAAGTGCGCAGCAGCCATCTCGGGGTACAGGTGCGCCCTCAGGTCTTGCTCGCGGTGGCGCAGGTGTTGGGGGGCGTCGCCTGACCGCCTATTCGTGCGCGATATACCCAGTGTATCGGTCGCAATCGTCGCGCTTGTGCTTGCGGCAGTCCTTTTCCCAGCGCTTGCGTTCGGCGCCCTCGCGTTCCTCGGCCTTGCGCATCTTCTTGCCATAGTTGCGGTCGGCCTCGGACTGGCTCGTCGTGCTCCAATCGACCGCCTTGCCCACGGCTTTTACCGGCAGCGTCACGACATCGACCGCCGCCTTGGCGAGGCAGCCGCCGCTCAGCACGGGCAACAGCAACACGGTCGCGAGCAGGGCTTTGCGGATCATTGCGGCGCTTTCGCTTTCGCACGCCATGTGGCGCGCGCTTCCACCCCTATATAGGCGAAGTCGGTGAAGACGCCATCGACGCCGAGATCGAGAAACCGCGCAATCTCCTCCGTCAGTCGCCCGTGCGCGGCGGGGTCGGTCCCGGTGCGCAGGCTCGGCGGCAGGAACATGTTCTCCGCGCGGAAAGTCCATGGATGGAGCCGCAGGCCGACCGCGTGCGCGTCCGCGACCAGCGTGCCAGGGGCAGCGTCGCCCTTCTGGATCATGTCCTTGTTGGGGCCGATGCCGTAAGCATACGCCGCGACCGCCTTCAGGCCCGCAGGCGTTGCCATAGCAGCATAGCTTGGCGCGGCCCCGTCGGGGGGAGCGCCGTTTCCGTCCATCAACTGGATCAGGCGCAGGCCCGTCATCGTGTGCAGCCGCTTGAGATTGTCGACTTCGAACGACTGGATGAACACCGGGTCACCGGGCTTGCTCCACCCCGCCGCCTTCAACTGCGCGACCAGCCGGGCCTCCATCGGATGGCCGATGCCGGCGAAATAGCTCGGATGCTTGGTCTCGGGATAGATGCCGACCACCCGCCCGCCTTTGCTGTGCTTCTTGGCGAGCGCGATCACTTCGGCAAGCGTCGGCACTTCGAATTGCCCGTCATATTTGGCATTGTCGGGCCGCAGCTTCGGCAGGCGTTCGACCGCGCGCAGCGTCTTCAATTCGGCGAGCGTGAAATCCTCGGTGAACCAGCCGACATGGTTTTCGCCATCGATCACCTTCTCGGTCTTGCGCGCGGCGAATTCGGGATGGCGGGCGACGTCGGTGGTGCCGGTGATGTCATTTTCGTGGCGGCATACGAACACATCGTCCTTGGTCAGCACCAGATCGGGTTCGATGAAGTCCGCACCCTGTTCGATCGCCAACGTATAAGACGCGATCGTGTGTTCGGGCCGCAGCCCGCTCGCGCCGCGATGCGCGATCACAATTGGGGAAGTAAGCGCTTGTGACATCGGGACAGTCTGCGCCGATGCGGCAGCCGACGCCAGCGCCGCGAGCGCCCCGACGACATTTCGCTTGCGAAAGGACTGCGTAAAAAGTCTCATACTGCTACCCATCCCAGGAAACCGATTTCGCACGACCGCGTTACCCCAAACTCACAGGAGCGGCGATCCTCATGCATTTCACCATCAACGGCACGGTTCACGAAGCCGACCCCGACATCCGCGCGTCGTTGCTCGACGTGCTGCGCGAGCATGTCGGGCTGACCGGCACCAAGAAGGGCTGTGACCACGGCCAGTGCGGGGCATGCACGATTCTGGTGAACGGGCGGCGGATCAATTCGTGTCTCACACTCGCAGTCATGCATCAGGATGATGACATTTTGACGATCGAAGGGATCGGCAGCGCCGACGCCCTGCACCCGTTGCAAGCCGCATTCGTCAAGCATGACGGATATCAGTGTGGCTATTGCACGCCGGGGCAGATTTGCTCGGCGGTTGGGATGCTCGACGAAGTGAAAAAGGGCTGGGCGAGCCATGTCAGTACCGATCTCGACTCGGTCACGCTCGATGGCGAGGAGATTTCGGAGCGGATGAGCGGAAACCTGTGCCGCTGCTCGGCTTACCCCAATATCGTCGATGCGATTTCGGAAGTGGCAGGCGCATGAAAACCTTCGAATATGCGCGGGCCGATACCCCCGAGGCAGCCGTCGCGGCGGGTGGCCGGTTCATCGCGGGCGGCACCAATCTGCTCGATTTGATGAAATTGCAGATCGAGACGCCGGAGAAACTGGTCGACATTTCTCGGCTCGATCTCGCGCAGGTCGAGCGCCGCGAGGATGGCGGACTGACGATCGGCGCGCTCGTGCCGAACAGCGATCTCGCGGCGAATGCGCATGTCGTCGACGGCTATCCCGTTCTTGCGCGCGCTTTGCTGGCGGGCGCTTCGGGACAGCTCCGCAACAAGGCTTCGACGGGCGGGAATCTGTTGCAGCGAACGCGGTGCTACTATTTTTACGACACCGCGATGGCGTGCAACAAGCGCGAGCCGGGATCGGGCTGTTCGGCGATCGGCGGGTATAACCGTATCCTCGCGGTGCTGGGCACCAGCGAACACTGCATCGCCACGCACCCGAGCGACATGGCGGTGGCGATGCGCGCGCTCGATGCGACGATCGTGACGCTGAAACCCGATGGCGACCGGCGGCGCATTTCGATCCACGAATTCTATCGCCTGCCGGGCGAGACGCCGCAGATCGAAACCGCTCTGGAAGCGGGCGAACTCATCACCCATGTCGAATTGCCGCCGCCGCCGGTCGGACAGCAACTCTATCGCAAGGTCCGCGATCGTGCGTCCTATGCGTTTGCGCTGGTCTCGGTCGCCGGGATCGTCTCGGTCGAGGATGGCAAGATCGCCTCCGCCGCACTTGCGTTCGGCGGGCTCGGGCCGATGCCTTGGCGTAACGCCGCGGTCGAGGCGGCGTTGGTTGGGCAAGCGCCATCCGACGCGGTGTTCGCGGCTGCCGCCGATGCCTTGCTGGCGGAGGCGAAAGGATACGGCTCGAACGATTTCAAGATCCCGCTGACTCGCCGCGTGCTGATCGCATCCCTGCGCGAACTGACCGGAGCTTCGACATGAGCACCACCAACACGCTGACGATGGACAAGCCGACGCCTGCGAGCCTGCTCGATACGGGCGCACAGGGAATCATCGGCAAGGGCCTCGACCGGGTCGAGGGGCCGCTCAAGGTGTCGGGTGCGGCAACCTATGCGGCGGAACATGCGATCGACAATGTCGCCTACGGCGTGCTCGTCGGCAGCAAGGTCGCGCGCGGCAAGATCGTGTCGGTCAATGCGGACGGCGTGCGCGGCCTGCCCGGCGTGATCGACGTCGTCACCGATTTCGCGACCTTTTTGCGCAATCCGCAGCAAGGCGGGGAGACCGAGGCACCGACCCAGGGCGTCGAGGACGTGCACTATTTCGGCGAGATCGTCGCGATCGTGTTGGCCGAGAGCTTCGAAGCGGCGCGCGATGCCGCGCAGCAGTTGACCGTCACGTATGACAAGGCGGAGGGTCGTTTCGATTTCGAGGCGCTGAAGGGCGAGGCCGAAAAGGCGCCCCCGTCCGATCAGGTTCTGCCGCATTTCTCCGAAGGCGATATCGACACGGCGATGGCGGAGGCGGCAGTCTCGATCGACGTCACCTACACTACGCCGAGGCAGAACAGCGCCGCGATGGAGCCGCACGCATCGATCGCGATGTGGGATGAGCATGGCGCGTTGACGCTGTACGGATCGTACCAGATGCCGACTTCGGATGCGCAGCAACTCGCCAAGGCGCTTGGCGTGAGCGCGAAGAAGGTGCGGATCGTCGCGCCCTATATTGGTGGCGGCTTCGGCTCAAAACTCGGCATCGCGCCGGAATCGGTCGCGGCGGCGATTGCTGCTCGAAATCTCGGTCGCCCGGTCAAGGCGGTGATGGCGCGGCAACAAGTGTTCGATGCGACCGTCCGTCGTTCGAACACCGAGCAGCGGATGCGCCTTGGTGCCGATGCGAGTGGCAAGCTGACCGCGCTCGGCCATGAAACGCTGACCAGCAATCTGCCCGATGAGACCTTTTTCGAGCCGTGCGGGATTGGCACGCATTTCGCCTATGCCGCGCCCAACCGTCAGATCGATCATGATGTCGTTCGGCTTGACTGGCTACTGTCGGGCTCGATGCGCGCGCCGGGTGAGGCGTCTGGGATGCTCGCGCTCGAATGCGCGATGGATGAACTGGCCGAAGCCACGGGCCTGGACCCGATCGAATTGCGCCGGATCAACGAGCCCGAGAGCGACCCCGACACGCAAGCGCCGTTTTCGACGCGGCAGTTGCTGCGCTGTCTCGATGAAGGGGCGGCCCAGTTCGGCTGGGAAAAGCGCGGCAAGGCTGGCACGGTTCGCGATGGCGAATGGCTGATCGGTTTGGGCGTCGCCGCGGCGGTGCGTGGCAACATGCTGATGGAATCGTCGGCGCGCGTGACTCTTACACGCGGTGGCCAGGCGATCGTTGAGACCGCGATGACCGACATCGGGACGGGTTCCTATACGATCCTCGCGCAGATTGCTGGCGAAATGCTCGGTCTGCCAATCGAGCGCGTCACCGTGAAGCTCGGCGATACCGACTTCCCGCCGGCGGCCGGTTCGGGCGGCTCGTGGGGTGCGGCGTCGAGTGGATCGTCGGTCTACCTCGCGTGCGAGACGATCCGCGAGCAGTTGGCGAAGGCGATGAAGGTCGATCCGGAGGCGCTGACGCTGAAGGACGGCGAGGCCATCGCCGACAATCGCAAGGTCTCGATCGGCGAACTGGCCGGGATCGACGGGATCGTCGCGACCGGCACGATTGCGCCCGGCAAACAGGAAAAGGCGACCAAACAGGCAGGCTATGGCGCGCATTTTGCAGAGGTCGCCGTGAATGTCGTGACCGGCGAAGTCCGCGTGCGGCGGATGCTCGGCGTGTTCGCGGCTGGGCGCATCCTCAATGAAAAGACCGCGCGCTCGCAATGCATCGGCGGGATGACCTTCGGCATCGGGGCCGCGCTGACCGAGGATTTGATCCACGATCCGCGCAACGGCAAGCTCGTCAACCACGATCTCGCCGAATATCACGTGCCGGTGAATGCCGATGTGCCGCAGCAGGAGGTCGTCTTCCTCGAAGAGCGCGACGTTCACGCCAACCCGATCCATGCCAAGGGCATTGGCGAGCTTGGCATCTCCGGCGCTGGCGCGGCAATCGCCAACGCCGTGTACAATGCGACTGGCGTGCGGGTGCGCGACTACCCACTTACGCTGGACAAGATCTTGGACGGCTTGCCCGCGGTTTGAGCGGGCAGGCCAGGGGGGCGGAAAACATTTATGGCCGATTACAAGATGGACGCCGATCACCCCGGCCTCGCGATGGACCGCGGGGTGCAGGGTGTTCTCGGTGCCGGCCTCGATCGCAGCGAAGGCGCATTGAAGGTCAGTGGTGCGGCTCGCTATGGTTACGAGCACCGCGTCGAGGGCGATGTCGCATACGGCTATCTCATCACCGCGCCTGCCGCTAAGGGCAAGGTGACGGGCTTTGACACCGATATCGCCCGTTCGCTCGCGGGCGTGATCGACATCATCGTCGATGATCCGCGCATCCCGCGTCAGGCCGCCGCGTTCGGCCCGGCGCATGCCGGTAATGACGAGATCGACCATTGGGATCAGGTCGTCGGCGTCGCGATTGCCGACAGTTTCGAGGCGGCGCGCGACGCGGCCAGGGCGGTCGTGGTGCATGTGACCGGCGAAGTCGGCAAGTTCGACACGATGGCAAACGTCGCCGATGCCAATCCGCCGCCCAAGGATTCGCGGCTGCAGGATGTCGCCAAGGGCGATATCGACGCGGCGATGGCGGCGGCGAACGCATCGGGCGGGGTGACGATCGACCAGGTCTATACCACCCCGAACCAGGTCCATGCCGCGATGGAACCGCACGCATCGGTCGCGGTGTGGGACGGCGACCAATTGACGCTGCATTCAAGCTTGCAGATCCTCGCCGTCGCAAAGCCCGTGCTCGCCAAGGCGATCGGCATTCCGGCGGACGAGGTGCGCATCCTGTCGCCCTATATCGGCGGTGGTTTCGGGTCGAAGATGCTCGGGCCGGAGGCGGTGCTGGCCGCGATTGCCGCACAGAAGATCGGTCGCCCGGTCAAGATCGCGATGGCGCGCGCGCAACTGTTCCACAACATTTACCGCCGTACCGATACGCACCAGCGCATCCGGCTTGCCGCCGACAAGGACGGCAAGCTGCTCGCGCTCGCGCATGACAGCATCGTGAGCCAATGCCCCGATGGCGGCTTCATGGAACCGGTCGCGCTCGGCTCGCTCGCTTTGTACGAAGCGCCGGTGCGGCACTTCAGCCACAAGGTTGTAACGCTCGACATGGTGATGGCGGGGGCGGTGCGTGCGCCGGGCGAGGCGGTCGGCACGCTCGCGCTCGAAACCGCGATCGACGAAATGGCCGAGGCGCTGGGCCGCGATCCGATCGATTTCCGCAAATTGAACGAACCGTCGGTCGATCCGCTAACCGGCGCGCCCTTCTCGACGCGCGCGTTGGTCGAATGCCTCGATCAGGGCGCCGAAGCGTTCGGATGGGCCAAGCGCGCGCCGACGCCCGGGCAATTGCGTGAGGGCGAATGGCTGATCGGCATGGGCGTCGCCGCTGCGGTGCGGATCAATTTGCTGGTCGATTCTGAGGCGCGCGTGACGCTCAAGCCCGACGGCCGCGCTTTGGTCGAAACCGACATGACCGACATCGGCACCGGCACCTACACCATCCTCGCGCAGATTGCAGGCGAAGCGCTGGGCTTGCCGATGGAGAGCATCGACGTCGTGCTCGGCGATACCGATCTGCCGCCGGGTGCGGGGTCGGGTGGATCGTTCGGCGCGGCAAGTGCCGGCTCGTCGGTGGCGCTGGCGTGCGAGGATGTCGTCGCGGTGCTGGCCGATCGGATGGAGGCGAAGCCCGAGGACATGACGCTCAAGGACGGGCATGCGGTCGCGGGCAACCGCCGCGTGCCGCTGGGCGATCTGGTCGGGGCCGAGGCCTTGGTCGGCAAGGGCAAGATTTCGCAAGGATCGAACGCCAAGACCTTCAGCCAGGCCGCGCACGGCGCGCAATTCGCCGAAGTCGCGGTCAATGTCGTGACGGGCGAAGTGCGGGTGCGGCGGATGCTCGGCGTGTTCGAGGCAGGCCGCATCCTCAACGCAAAGCTCGCGCGCAGCCAGGCGATCGGCGGGATGATCTGGGGGATCGGCTATGCGCTGATGGAGGATGCCGTGCTCGACCAGCGTTACGGCCAGTTCGTTAATCACGATCTCGGCGAATATCATATTCCGAGCCATGCCGACGTGCCGCCGCTCGACGTTTTGTTCGTTGAGAAGATCGACCGGCATGCCAACCCGATCGGGGTAAAGGGGCTGGGCGAATTGTCGATTTCGGGCGCTGGCGCGGCGGTGACCAACGCGATCTACAATGCCTGCGGGGTGCGGGTGCGCGATTTTCCGCTGACGCTGGATAAGGTGCTGGCGGGGTTGCCGGAGATGTGACGACCGCTTTTGTTTCCCCCTCCCGCCTTCGCGGGAGGGGTAGGGGAGGGTCTTCTTCTTCCGCGACGCCTGAAAAAGACGACCCTCACCGACTGCGACTGGGGCCGCCTGAAGAAGGCGACCCAAGTCTCCGTTGCCTCTCCCGCGAAAGCGGGAGAGGGCACAGGAGTAGAAGAAGAATGCCCGATAACGATACCGTCCTGACCGCCGCGCGCACTTGGAAGGGCGAGCCGCTCGCGCTCGCCACCGTGGTTTCCACCTGGGGTTCGGCACCGCGCCCGCGCGGCAGTCACATGCTGGTCCATGCCGATGGCCGGTTCGAGGGGTCGGTCTCAGGCGGCTGCGTCGAAAGCGACATTCTGGCCACCGCCGCTGACGTAATTGCGGGCGCGCCGTTTCAGCTCAAGAATTACGGCGTCGCCGATGCCGCGGCATGGGAAGTCGGCCTGCCGTGCGGCGGCGAGATTGCGGTGCTGGTCCAGCCCGTGTCGGCCGAGGGCTTCGACCCCGAACTGTTCGACCGTATTGCCGAGGCGCAGGCGGCGGGCAAGGCGCTCAGCGTCTCGACCGATCTCGCCAGCGGGCAAAGCTCGCTGCGTCCGCTCGAAGGGGCGGCGTTCGTCAACCGCTACGACCCGCCACGCCGCTTGCTGATCGTCGGCGCGGTGCAGATCGCCCAGGCGCTGGCGGGGCTGGCGCGCGAGCTTGGCATCGCCACGACGGTGATCGATCCGCGCGCACGCTTTTTGACCGAGGAGCGCTTTCCCGGCGTGACGCTCGATGATCGCTGGCCCGATGAGGCGGTCGAGGCGCTCGATCCCGGCCTCGCCAGCGCCGTTGTGACACTCAGCCACGATACCAAGATCGACGATCCCGCGCTGATCGCCGCGCTCGCGCGTCCGACCGCGTATGTCGGTGCGCTGGGATCGCGCCGCAGCCATGCCGCGCGGCGCGAGCGGCTTGCCGCAGCGGGGGTCTCGCAAGCCGATCTCGACCGAATCGATGCGCCGGTCGGTTTGGATATCGGCGCGATCGGCCCGGCGGAAATCGCATTGTCGGTCGCCGCCGCGATGGTCGCTGCGTTCAACCGCAAGGATTGAGCGGATGATGGCACCCGAGGATTGCGCGCTGGTACTGCTGGCGGCGGGACGGTCCGAGCGATTCGGCGACGCCGACAAGTTGCAGGAGGACTTCCTGGGACAGCCGCTGGCGTTCCATGTCGTTACCGCGCTCGAGGAAATACCCTTCAAGGCGCGGATTGCGGTCTGTTCGAACACCGATCTCGATTTCGACAGTCGCGGCTACATCGCGGTGCAGAACGGCGCGCCGGAGGAAGGCATGTCCGGTTCGGTCGTGCTCGGGGTCGCGGCGGCACGCGCGCTGGGCTGCGCCGCGGTGGTGGTTGCGCTGGCCGACATGCCGCGCGTGACCGCCACGCATATCTATCGCCTGTTCGATGCCGCTGACGGCCCCGAAGCGGTGGTCGCGTCGAGCAATGGCGTGCACCCGACCCCACCCGCGCTGTTTGGGGCCGGGCAGTTCGACACGCTGCTCGAGCTTGAGGGTGACGCGGGTGCCCGCGATCTGATCCGCGCCGGCCGTCGCGTGATTGCGTCCGAGGCGGAGTTGCTCGATATCGACCGGCCCGCGGATCTGGAGCGGCTGCGCGCCTTGCGTTAACGCACGTAACTCGCGCCGTTCACGTCGAGCACCGCGCCGGTCATCGACGGCGGCGCGTCGAGCGCGAGGAAGCGCGTGACTTCTGCGACCTCCTCGGCCTGCGCGACTCGCCCCAACGGGATATCGGCGAGCAATCTGTCGCCGTCGCGGCTCGCCAGATAATCCTCCGCCATGCCGGTCATGGTGAAGCCCGGGCAGACCGCGAAGGCGAGGATACCCTCTGCCGCATAACCGCGCGCGATCGATTTGGTCATCGCGACCATCCCCGCTTTGGCGGCGGCATAATGCCAATGCTCGGGCGAGTCGCCGCGATATGCCGCGCGGCTGGCGATATTGATGATCCGTCCGCCGGATTTGCGCTCCTGCCAGTGGAGCACGGCAAAGCGGCACAGTTCGGCCGATGCGGTGAGGTTGACGCGCATCGTGCGCTTCCACTGCGCAACCCATTGTTCGTCGGCATGGGCGATCGGATTGGCCTCGAACACGCCGGCATTGTTGATCAGCACGTCGACCCGCCCGACGAGCCGGTCCAGCGCCTCGTCCCACAGCAGGCGCGGGGCGGCTGGGTCGGCGAAATCTGCGGCGATGGCGGAGGCGGTCGCGGTGGTGGCCTGCCCGATGACATTCGCGCCCGATGCGTCGAGCGCGGCGAAGGTCGCAGCGCCAATCCCGCGCGAGGAACCGGTAAGGAGGATGTTGGTCATGGGTTCGCCCTATCGCCCCGACCTGCGTCATGCCAGCGTCGGGGCACCCCACAAAGTATTACTTTACGGGGACCCGTAGACTGGCATCTCGTGGTTGGGCGCGGTGGCTCTTTCACGACGACCCCAGCTTTCGCCGGGGTGACGAGCGGACGATCTTACGCCGCCACGCTGGCCGAGAAGGTATCCGCGGCGTTCTTCAGGCCACCCAGTCGATCGTCGACCTCGCCGAAATCATGCTCCAGCGTATCAATCTCCGCCGCGACATGTTCGGTATCCTCGCGGATCGCGGTGATCGTGTTCGACATCGAATCGGCGGCAAGTGCGGTTTCGTCGACCGCGGCGGTGATCGCGGTGACGGTCTGCGCTTGCGCTTCCATTGCGAAGCGAATGCGGTTGGCGCTTTCCTGGACCTCCGCCACGGTCGATTTGATCGAGGCGTTGGTTTCGACGGTAGACCGCGTCGCCGACTGGATCGCGGCGATCTTGGCGGCAATGTCGTCGGTCGCGCGCGCGGTCTGGCTGGCCAGGCTCTTCACTTCCTGCGCCACGACGGCGAAGCCGCGCCCGGCATCGCCCGCGCGCGCCGCTTCGATCGTGGCGTTGAGCGCAAGCAGATTGGTCTGCCCGGCAATGTCGCGGATGAGGCCCAGAATCGATTCGATCGATTTGGCGTGATCGGACAAGGCTTCCGACATGCCGACCGCCGCGCCGGCTTGCGCCGATGCCCGCGTGGCAATCTCGGTCGCGGCTTCCACTTCTCCGCGCGCATCCTCGATTGCACGGATCAGGCCGGCGGCGGTCTGTGCCGCTTCGCGCATCGCCATCGCCGATTGCTCGGCCGCGGCGGCGACTTCGGTAGTCTTGCCGATCATCCCGCGTGCGGACCGCGCGGCCCCTTGCGCTTGCACGCGAATGCGGTTGCCGAGCGCGGCAGTCCCTGCGATCGACGTGGCGATCGTCTCGCTGAAATCGGCCGAGCGCGCCCGCCGTTCGGCGCGCGCCTGTTCGGCATCGCGCGCGCCCAGATGTGATGCCATGACGTCGGCCTCGACCAGGCCGAGCCGTTGCACGGCATCGGCCAGAGCCCGCATTCGTGGCGATCCGACCCCCAATTTGGCCTCGATCGTTTGCAGCGTGCGGCTGTGCGCGAAGCTCAGCGACGACAACAGTGCGGGCAGCGGGATCCCGGCTTTTTGCGAATCGGCGGCATGGCGATTGGCCATCCGCATCCAATCGTCATCAAAGGCGGCGGCATATTTGGCGCGGGTATATTTGGCGCTGTGGGCGACGCGAGTCGCTTTATAGTCGGGGGTGAAAAAGGGCCGGATATGCGCGCTGACCGGCAGCGACAGGTAATGGTCCCAGAACGCCCCAGCGATCTCGGTCTCGTGCCCTTCGATCAATCCCGCGATTTCGACCGAGGCGGCGGCGATGCTGCCGTCCCAGTCATATTCTCTCACGCGCTGCGCGGCCGTGCGGTTTTCCCCGCTCCAGCCTCCTAGATTCGCGCTCTCCTGCGCCATGTCTTTTCCCTTCAAGGGTTATGCGGCAACTTTCGCGACGAACTCGCTGGCGCTATTCTTGAGCATACCAAGCTTATGATCGAGTGAATCGAATCCGCGACCGACATGGTCGATCTCGGAGGCGACGGTCTCGGTGTCTTCGCGGATCGCGGTGATGGTGTTGGACATCGAATCGGCGGCGAGCGCAGTTTCATCGACCGCGGCGGTAATCGCGGTTACGGTCTGCGCTTGCGCTTCCATCGCATAGCGGATGCGGTTGGCGCTTTCCTGCACTTCGGCGACGGTCGATTTGATCGACGCGTTGGTCTCGACGGTCGATCGCGTCGCCGACTGGATCGCGGCGATCTTCGCGGCGATGTCGTCGGTCGCGCGCGCGGTCTGGTTGGCGAGGGACTTCACCTCCTGCGCTACAACCGCGAAGCCGCGCCCGGCGTCGCCGGCGCGCGCCGCCTCGATCGTGGCGTTCAGCGCGAGCAGATTGGTCTGCCCGGCAATATCGCGAATCAGGCCGAGAATCGATTCGATCGACTTGGCGTGGTCGCTGAGCGTGTCCGACATGCCGACCGCGGCCCCGGCTTGCGACGCGGCGCGAGTCGCGATTTCGGCGGCGGCTTCGACTTCGGTGCGGGCATCCTCGATCGCGCGGATCAGGCCGGCAGCGGTCTGCGCCGCTTCGCGCATCGCGACGGCCGATTGTTCGGCGGCGGCGGCGACTTCGCTGGTTTTGCCCAGCATGCCGCGCGCCGAGGTGGATGTCCTGACCGATTGGCCGCGCAGCACTTCGGATTCCTGCGTCGCTTGCTCGACCGTGGCGGCGATGCCTTCGCGGAATTCGGTCGCCAGCCGGTCGCGCTCGCCCTGTGCGGTGAAGGCGCGGAAGGCGTTGTAGATTTCGACGGTGATCTCGGCTTCGAGGCCAGTCAGCCGCATCACGGTATCGATGAAGATCGGCAAGCGCGGATCATCGCCTTTGACCCGCTTGAACAGAATATCGAGTGCTGCACGGTCGCTCGCACAGGTCATCGACAACAAGGCCATGGTCGAGACCCCGGCGCGATAGCCCGATGCGACCGAGCGTTCCATCGATTCGACCCACAGCCGCCCGGACACGTCGCAGAAGCGATTGCGCAGATAGGTGACGCCGAGTTCGACCATCTTGGCCTCTTCGTGCGGTTGCCAGCTTTGCTCGCCGGGACTGGCGCGTTTCCACTGCGCCCAGAAGGCGAGCGCAATTTCGCCGGCATCGGGTTCGAGCACGATCCACACCTCGCGCGCGGCCGATTCCAGCGAATTGTCGAAATCGAACGCGCGAAGCCGCGCGCGGATGTCGATCGTCGCGGCAACCATGCCGGGGGCGGGGAGCGTGTTGGTCAAGGCGAAACTCCGTGTAGGTGCCGCGCGGCAAAGCGTGCTCGGTTCACGCACCGGCCTAGTGCGATTTGGTTAACGCTGCGTAAGCGTGCGTGCGGCGCAATCGCGTTCGACGCTACAAACCTTGCATCGTGATGCACGCCGATTAAGAGGGCGGCACGTATCCCCACGATCATCCGACGAGGACGCTTTCGCCTTGGCCAGCCCCAGCAGCACCCGAACCGCCCGCGCCCGCCCGCTCAGCCCGCATTTGTCAGTGTGGAAACCGGGGCCGGCGATGATCGTCTCGATCCTCCACCGCATCACCGGCGACGGTATGGCGACGGTCGGCACGGTCGTGCTCGTGTGGTGGCTTGCCGCGATTTCGGGTGGTGCGGCAAGCTATGCGACGTTCGAGCATGTCTTCATGGAATTCTGGGGCGGCGCGATCGGGTATCTGTTCGGGATCGGGCTGACGCTGTCGTTCTTTCAGCATCTGGCGACGGGCGTGCGGCACTTCGTCCTCGATGTCGGCGCGAATTACGATCTGAAGGGCAATCGCGCCGGATCGATCGCGACGATGCTGTTTTCGGTCCTGGCGACCGCGGCCTTCTGGGCCTATTTGACGATGGTGAAATAAGATGGGCAACGGAACCGAACTCGGCCGCGTCCGCGGTCTCGGCAGTGCCAAGGAAGGCACGCATCACTGGTGGTCGCAACGCGTGACCGCAGCGTCGAATTTGTTTTTGATGCTGTGGTTCTTCATCGCGATCGCGCGCCTGCCCGCCTATGATTATGAGACGGTCCGCGCGTGGCTCTCCTCGCCCTGGGCGGCGGTGCCGTTGTTGCTGCTGATCGTGTCGGTCTTCTATCATTTCCGGCTGGGTCTGCAGGTCCTGATCGAGGATTATCAAAAGGGTACCAGCCGCGTCGTGCTGCTGCTCGCGCTCAATTTCTTCACGGTCGGCACTGCCGCCATCGCCCTTTTCGCGATCCTCAAGGTCGCTTTCACCGTTACCGGAGCCGCACATGGCTGAGGCCTATAAGATTATCGATCATACGTACGACGCCGTCGTCGTGGGTGCCGGCGGTTCCGGCTTGCGCGCGACAATGGGCATCGCCGAAACCGGCCTGAAAACCGCGTGCATTACGAAAGTTTTCCCGACGCGCAGCCATACCGTTGCAGCACAAGGCGGCATCGCCGCCTCGCTCGGCAACAATTCGCCCGACCATTGGACGTGGCACATGTTCGACACCGTCAAGGGGTCGGACTGGCTCGGCGACCAGGACGCGATCGAATATATGGTGCGCGAGGCCCCTGCCGCCGTTTATGAGCTCGAACATGCCGGCGTGCCGTTCAGCCGCAATGACGACGGCACGATCTACCAGCGCCCGTTCGGCGGCCACATGCAGAATATGGGCGAAGGCCCGCCGGTCCAGCGTACCGCCGCTGCGGCTGACCGTACCGGCCATGCCATGCTCCACGCTTTGTATCAGCAGAGCCTGAAGTATGACGCGGACTTCTACATCGAATATTTCGCGCTCGACCTAATCATGGAAGACGGCGTCTGTCGCGGCGTGATCGCGTTGTGCATGGACGACGGCTCAATCCATCGCTTCCGCGCGCATAAAGTCGTGCTGGCGACGGGCGGCTATGGCCGCTGCTATTTCTCGGCGACCTCGGCGCACACCTGCACCGGCGATGGCAATGCGATGGTGCTGCGCGCGGGCCTCCCGCTGCAGGACATGGAGTTCGTTCAGTTCCACCCGACCGGCATTTACGGTGCGGGCGTGCTGATCACCGAAGGCGCACGCGGTGAGGGCGGGTATCTGACCAACAGTGAAGGCGAGCGCTTCATGGAGCGCTACGCTCCGTCGGCGAAGGACTTGGCGTCGCGCGACGTCGTGTCGCGCTCGATGGCGCTGGAAATGCGAGAAGGGCGCGGCGTCGGCAAGAATGGCGACCATATCTGGCTCCATCTCGACCATATCGACCCCAAGGTGCTCGCCGAGCGGCTTCCGGGCATCACCGAGACCGGCAAGATTTTCGCCGGTGTCGATCTGACGCGCCAGCCACTGCCGGTGACCCCAACGGTGCATTACAATATGGGCGGCATCCCGACCAATTATCACGGCGAAGTCGTCCACATGAAGGACGGCGACCCCGATGCGGTCGTGCCCGGCCTGTTCGCGGTGGGCGAGGCGGCGTGCGTTTCGGTCCATGGCGCCAACCGCCTGGGTTCCAATTCGCTGATCGATCTCGTGGTGTTCGGCCGCGCGACCGGCTTGCGGATCAAGGACACACTCGCGCCCAACACGCCGCACACCCCGCTGCCCAAGGGCTCTGAGGAAATGGCGCTCGCGCGGCTCGACACCTTCCGCAATGCCAAGGGTACCGTACCGACCGCGCAGATCCGGCTCGAAATGCAGCGCACGATGCAGAAGAATTGCGCGGTGTTCCGCGACAATGCGCTGCTGACCGAAGGCGTGGCGGCGATCGAGGCGACCTATCGCAAGCTCGGCGATGTTGCGGTGACCGACCGCTCGCTGATCTGGAACACCGATCTGGTCGAGACGCTCGAGCTCGACAATCTGCTCGCCCAGGCAATGGTAACGATGCAATCCGCTGCCAATCGCAGGGAATCGCGCGGCGCGCACGTGAATGAGGATCATCCTGATCGCGACGATGCGAATTGGATGAAGCACACCACTGCGACCTTCACCGGCTGGGGCGGCAAGGACGGCGCAGTCGAAATCGGCTATCGCCCGGTGCACGACTACACGCTCACCGATGACGCGGAATACATCAAGCCGAAGAAGCGGGTGTACTAAGCGCCGCGCGCGCCTGAGCAAAGCTCGGGCGCGCGGATAGCGGCGCGATCGGCCGGCGCGGCCAGCAGCCGCGACCGACGGCATGGGCTTCGCCCATGCCCGCCCCTAGACCGCGAACATCTCCGCGAAGACGGTCAGCACCGCCGTCAGCGTCGGCGGATCGACCACGCCCAGCCGTTTCACGAGTCGACGCCGGTCCAGCGCGCGAATTTGATCCGGAAGGATCAACCCGTCCTTGCCTTTAAATCGTGTCGCGATCCTGAAGCGCGTTGGGCGGCTGCCGCTGGTCAGCGGCGCGACGATGATCGTTGGGGAGCGCAGATTCAGATCATCGGGCGATACGACGAGGCAAGGTCGCGTCTTCTGGATTTCGCTACCGACAGTCGGGTCGAGCGTGCAGAGCCACACCTCGCCGCGTTTCACCAAGTCAGATCGCCATCATCGTCGTTGCCGAAGGCCATCCATTCGGCTTCTTCTTCGGTCAGGCCAGCCGCGGCAACGCGCTCTGCATCCTCGGCCCAGCCTTCGCGCACCTTGCGGACGGGCGTGGCCACCACCTTGCCGTCTTCAACCCGCACGTCCATCGGCGCACCGACCGAGAGGCCGATTTCCTGTAGCACCGCTTTGGGCACGATCATGCCCACCGAGTTTCCCATCTTGCGAAGCGACGTTTGCATAGCTGACCATTATTACTGATCGTTAGTAAGCACAAGGTTGTAACATCGGAAGGCGCACTTGACATGCCAGATGGGTTCCGCACGATGCTGCAATGCGCTGGATCGTTTGGGCCTCACTTGTCATCGCGCTCGCTGGAGAAGCTTCGGCGCAACAATACGACCCACCCCGCCACACCCAGCCGACGCCGCCGCTCGGTCGCACCGATGAAGATATGGTGGTCCAAGCCAACAACGGCATTACGGTCGAACGTGGCCGCACGCCGCATATTGAACTCGCCGAGCATCGCCGCCTCGACCGCGCGCTCGCTCGCGTGGCCCCGCAGCGCAAGGGCGTGATCGATGCCTATGTCGTCGCGGTCGGGCTCGACAGCGATGCGGTGTTCGGGCGCGAAGCCCGCGAGGCCGCCCGCGTGCTTGCGCGGCGCTATGGCGCGGAGGGGCGGACGATCGTGCTCGCCGGAACCAACGGCCACGCCCCCAGCGACTTGCCGCGCGGCAGCCCCGGCAACATTGCCGCCGCGCTCGCCCGCGTGGCCGAGGTGATGGACCGGCGCGAGGACGTGCTGATCCTCTACACGACCAGCCACGGCGCCCCGCTCGGCATCATCTACAATGACGGCGATCAGGGCTTCGGCGCGATCTCGCCCATCCGGCTCGCCGACATGCTCGAAACGCTCGGCATCCAGCGGCGGCTGGTGATGATCAGCGCGTGCTACTCCGGCGTGTTCGTCGCCCCGCTGGCGAGTGAAGAGGGCGTGGTCATCACTGCGGCTTCCTCGGATCGCACCTCGTTCGGATGCCAGGCCGATAGCGACTGGACCTTCTTCGGCGACGCGCTGATCAACAATGCGCTACGCAAGGCACAGCCGCTGGCCGAGGCCGATCGCGAGGCGACCGCGCTGATCGCGGCGTGGGAGGTGCGCGGGAACCTCGTGCCGTCCGGCCCGCAAATCGAGATCGGCGCGCGCGCGGCCAAGTGGTTGGATGTGCTCGATAAGCGCGTGCCGCCGGTGGCGACCAAGCCGGTCGGGCGGCCCGCGATCAGCCTGCTCGACGCGCGCTAATTCGAATCGGGGTCGGAACAACATTGTCGCTCGCCGGTTTGGGCGCGCATGAAAGCTGCCCGCTATCCGCTGCTCGCCAATCCGCACATCCGCCTGTCGGGGCCGGTCGATCAATTTATGTATTCGAGCTTCCGCCAGCAGCTCGAAGCGTGCCCACCGGAGGGTACGCTCGTGATCGCCATCACCACGCTCGGCGGCGATCCCGAGGTCGCGCGGACGATGGCCGACGACATTCGCTTGCTCGAGGACCATGACGGGCGCGAGATTTTGTTCCTGGGCAAGGTCGCGGTCTATTCGGCGGGCGCCACCTTCATGGCGGCGTTCCCGGTCGATCGCCGCTTCCTGACGCGGCATACTCGGCTGATGATCCATGAGCGGACGATTTCCAAGCAGATCAACCTCAACGGCCCGCTGCGCATGGTCGTCGCATCGATCAAGGCGGCCTTGCACGAGGTCGAACATTCGATCCTGATCGAGGAGGAGGGTTTCCGCGACATCGTGAAGAACAGCCGCGTGGATTTCGAGGATCTGCGCGAAAAGGCGCCGTCCAATTGGTACATCGAGGCTGAAGAAGCGCGCGAGCTGGGGTTGGTGCTGGACGTGATTTGATCCGGCTGCTCCCCTCCCGCTTGCGGGAGGGGATGGGGGAGGGGATATCGCAAATCGCTGCCACGAGAGCGGGGGACAGCCCCTCCCCTAACCCCTCCCGCGAGCGGGAGGGGAACTAAACCCGCACCCGCTCTGCACCGAGTCTTCACCCAACCCCCTTTGGCCGCGCGGCGCGCGCATCCCTAAAAGAACAGCCTCCACCATCAGGGAGGCTCCCATGTCCGAACCCCGTCCGCCGCGCACGCCCGGCATCAAACTGTTGTTCGCGCTCCTCATCGGCGCCTTGCTCGCGATCCCGCTCTTCACCGTCTATCTGCTGGTCTATGATCGGCAGAATCAGTCGCAGACCGCGCGGAGCACGATTGCGGAGGGGTGGGGCGGGCCGCAGTCGATCTCCGGCCCGGTGCTGGTCATCCCTTATGCCGCCACCACCAACGAGACCGTCACCGAAAACGGCAAGCAGATCGTCAAGACGACGACGGCATGGCACGAACTGACACTGTCGCCTGAGGCCGCGGCGATCCGGTCGGACGTCAAACCCGATGTCCGCAAGCGGTCGATCTATCAAGCGGTGGTCTATGAGGCGCGCAATAAGGGCGAGGCGCGCTTCGTACTGCCCGCCGATCTGTCGCGCTGGGGCACGACGCGCGCTGCACTCGCGCTCGATAAGGCGGAGTTGCGCTTCGGCATTTCGGACGCGCGCGGGCTGTTCGGCGCGCCGCCGGCGGTCGCCGCCGACGGCACCCCGCTCGAGCTGCAACCCGGCAAGGGGCCACCCGAGACCGGGGGCTCGGGCTTCTTCACCGCGCTCGACGCACGCAGCCTCGCCGCGAAGCCGCTGCGGGTGACGTTCGATTATGCGGTGCGCGGAAACGCCTCGATCGCGTTGCTGCCACAGGGCGGCGACACGCGCTGGACCGTCACGTCGAGCTGGGCCAACCCCAGCTTTCAGGGTGGCTTCCTTCCCTCCGAGCGCAAGGTCGGTACGAACGGCTTCAAGGCAACCTGGCGCGTCGGCAATCTCGCGCTTGGTCGCACATTGATTTCGACCGACGAGAGCGGCAAGGCCGAGGTCGTACCGGGCGACTCTGCCACCGGCGCCCGCGTCGATCTGGTCATCCCGGTCGATCTCTACGCGCAGGTCAATCGCAGCGTGAAATACGGTTTCCTGTTTATCGGCTTCACCTTCATGGCGCTGCTGATGTTCGATCTGATCGGCGGGGTGCGGGTCTCGCCGATCGAATATGGGCTGGTCGGCGCAGGGCTGGTGCTGTTCTTCGTCATGCTGCTGGCCTTTGCCGAAGTGATCGGCTTCACCGCAGCGTATTGCGTCGCGGGCGGTGCGATCATCGCCTTGCTCACCGCCTATTCCTCGGCGGTGTTGCGCAGCTGGCGGCGCGGCGGGCTGATCGCGGGGTTACTCACCGCGCTCTACGGCGTGCTCTACGTCCTGCTCAGCCTGGAGGATCTGTCGCTGCTGATCGGCTCGCTGCTGCTCTTCGCGGCGCTGGCGGCGGTGATGTACCTCACGCGCGGGCTCGATTGGGGCGGGCGCGAGGCGGCGATCAAGGGATGAACGTGCCGGGGCGGCGGGGAACCGGCGCCCCGTGCAACCACTCGGCGCAATCGCGCTTGCAGCAAAACATCGCCAGAAGGTTTGCGAGCCGCGCCGCGCTTGTGTACGGCCTTTGGAACCTGCGGCGGTATGCCGCCCTCGGAACTCGAAAGCGCGAAGCAAGCGATGGCTGAATTCTCTCTCCCCGCCAACAGCAAGATCAAGCCCAATGGCAAGGTCCACAAAGCCGCGCCGGAAGCCAAACGCATCAAGAATTTCAAAATCTACCGCTACGATCCCGATTCGGGCGCGAACCCGCATTACGACACGTTCCAGGTCGATCTCGATAATTGCGGCCCGATGGTGCTCGACGCGCTGATCAAGATGAAGTCGGAGCAGGATTCGTCGCTCACCTTCCGCCGCTCATGCCGCGAGGGGATTTGCGGGTCGTGTTCGATGAACATCGACGGCAAGAACGGCCTCGCCTGCACGACGGCAATCGAGGACGTGAAGGGCGACATCCGCATCACGCCGCTGCCGCATATGGAAGTGATCAAGGATCTCGTCCCGGATTTCACGCATTTCTACGCGCAATACAGCTCGATCAAGCCGTGGCTGCAGACCGTCACCCCGCCGCCCGCCGGCAAGGAGCGGCTGCAGTCGCCGGCCGAACGCGAAAAGCTCGACGGCCTGTACGAATGCATCCTGTGCGCGTGCTGCTCGACTGCCTGCCCGAGCTATTGGTGGAATTCGGACAAGTTCTTGGGCCCGGCGATCCTGTTGCAAGCCTATCGCTGGCTGGCGGACAGCCGTGACGAGATGACCGGCGAGCGGCTCGACGAGCTGGAAGATCCGTTCCGCCTGTATCGTTGCCACACGATCATGAATTGCGCGAACGTCTGCCCCAAGGGTCTGAACCCGGCCAAGGCGATCGCCGAGATCAAGAAGATGGAAGTCGAGCGGGTATTGTGAGTCCTTACCCCGCGGGAGCGGGAGAAGGCCTGTCCGAACCCCCTTTCACCTATGACGACGATCCCGATCTGCCGGGGTGGAAACGCTGGCAGTTTCGGGATCGGACGCGCTACAACAGCTTCATCGAACCGCTGTCGGTAAAGGTCGAAGGCAGCATCGCGCGCGTGCGGATGCTGCCGCGCCACGAACATTCCAATATGCGCGGCGATGTCCACGGCGGCGCCTTGCTCGGCTTCATGGACGTGGCACTGTTCGCCGCCGCGCGCGGGTTCGGCGTGTTGCAGGCGGGTGGCGCGGTGACGCTCGATCTGTCGGCGCAATTCATCGGCGGGGGCGCGATCGGAGTCCCGCTCGAAGCGCATGTCGAATTGCTGCGCGAGACGCAGCGGATGTTGTTCCTGCGCGGGCTGATCGTCCAGGAAGGCGTGCCGACGATCGCGAGCTTTACGGGGACGCTGCGTAAATCGACGCCGCCGCCTTTGCTGCTCCACCCCGGCGAAGGCCGGGGCCCAGTAGCCGAACAATCGTAACCTTGCGTATCGCGCGGACTTCCTTCGATCCTCGACTGGGCCCCGGCGTTCGCCGGGGTGGAATTAAATGACCTCGATCCTCGCAGCCTACGACCGCCTGATCGCCGCAGGCGAACTCCGCGCCGATCCCGAACAGGCCGCCGCTGCGCGCCGCCTCGCCGATCTCGCAACCGCGCTCGAAGCAGCCCCAAAGCGCGGCTCGATTCTGTGGCGCGCGCTCGGGCGTAAACCCGAGTCGCCACGCGGCGTCTATCTCTGGGGCGGCGTCGGGCGCGGCAAATCGATGCTGATGGACTTGTTTTTCGGCTGCCTCGCGATCCCGCTGAAACGCCGCGTCCATTTCGGTGAATTCATGCTCGAAGTGCACCAGCGCCTCGCCGCCGAGCGCGCCAAGGAATTGGGCGACCCGATCCCGCCGTTGGCGAAAGCGATCGCCGAGGAAACCCGGCTGCTCGCCTTCGATGAGATGATGGTCACCAACAGCCCCGATGCGATGATCCTGTCGCGGCTGTTCACGCAATTGCTGGCCGAGGGCGTGACCGTCGTCACCACCTCGAACCGCCCGCCCGCCGATCTGTACAAGAACGGCCTCAACCGCGAACATTTCCTGCCCTTCATCGCGCTGATCGAGGCAAAGATGGACGTGATCGCGCTCAACGGCCCAACCGATTATCGCCGTGACCGGTTGGGCGCGGTCGATACCTGGCTCGTCCCCAATGGCCCCGAGGCGACGAAGATGCTGTCGGGCGATTTCTTCCGCCTGACCGATTACCCGCCCGAGGACCGCGCGCACGTGCCGACCGAGGAGATCATCGTGCAGGGCCGCAGCTTGCATGTGCCCAAATCGTTGAAGGGCGTCGCCGTCTTCAGCTTCAAACGGCTTTGCGGAGAGGCGCGCGGGGCGGCCGATTACCTCGCCATCGCGCGGCGTTTCCACACGGTCATCCTGGTCGGCGTGCCCAAGCTCGGGCCAGACATGCGCAACGAGGCGGCACGCTTCGTCGCGCTGATCGACGCGCTGTACGAGCATAAGGTCAAATTGCTCGCCGCCGCCGATGCGCAACCGGCCGAGCTATATGAGGCGGGCGATGGCCGCTTCGAATTCGAACGGACGATCAGTCGGCTCGAGGAAATGCGCTCCGAAGACTATCTGGCGCTCGGTCACGGCGCGGACTGACCAGCCGCTGCAGGGCGGTGCGCAGCGCGGGTTCGCCATGGCGCGCCACCATCCAGGCGCTGGCGAGCATTATCGCAACGGTGAGGCCGATTGCGACCACGAGCGGCACGCCCGACCGCGCGAGGACGCCGATCATCACCGCGCCCGCGACCTGGTGCAGCAGATACAGCGGATAGGTCATCAGCCCGATCGCACGCGCGAAGCCGGGGTCGATTCGCTGCGCCAGCCAGGGTTGCACGCGGTCCGCGCAGCCGAGCGTTATGAGTCCAAACGCGAACAGCGCCTCTCCCGCAATCGTCGCTACGGTGATGGTCCCCCCACCGATATGCGCCGCAATCTCGACCACGCCCGTCGCGCTCGCCAGCAGGAGCAAGGCGGCCCGCCCGGGCATCCCGGGCATCGCCAGCGCGATCCCCACGGCGAAGAAGCAGCCGTGCGGCAGCAGCAGCAGGATCGCCGCCTGATTGGTGACGATCGGCTCGGCGGCGGGGCCTAGCAGCAGGCACACCATCCAGAAGGCCGCGCTCGCCAACGCCAGCGCCCAGCCGACCAAGGCGATCCGCCGCGCATCCCCCACCGCCGCCAGCGCGACCAATAGGTAGAAGGCGCATTCCACGCCGAGCGTCCAATACGAGCCGTCGATCTGCGCGCCGATCGGCCAGAAGCGGATCGATCGGAACCAGTCGGCGGCAAGCGCTGCATCGCCTTGCCCGCCCGCGATCAGTACGAGCGCCGTGAGCGTCGCGCAAAGCCACGCCGCCGGCACCAGCCGCAGCACGCGCCGCCGCAGGAAATCCTGCCACGACGCCCCCACGGCAGAGCGCGCGATCACCATGCCCGAAACGACGAAGAACAGTTCGACCCCGACCAGCCCGGCGCGCGCCATTGCCACCGGTGTGGCGGCCACGCCATGCAGCGCCGTGGCTACGCGCCCATCGGGCACACTCCAGAAAGCGGTGCTATAATGATAGCCCATCACCAGCGCCGCGCAGGCAAAGCGCGTCAGGTCGATCGCAAGGATCGTGCGGAGCATGGGCTTGGCCATAAAGTGCGATACGGCCCTCGTGCTTAAGATGACGTAACCGGCCAGCGCCCCGATGTGCGCCCCGATAGGTCGATACAGCACCTCAATTGCACATGCGAACAAATTGCAATAAGAAGACTCGCCCTGACTCCCTTTACGGTTGCCCCGACGCCAAAACCCGCCTAAGCCGCGCGCCAACTGGCCCGCCCGTCCGCTGGCCGCAGACGAAAAAGGATCCCGGATGGCTCGCAAGAAAATCGCGCTGATCGGCGCCGGTAACATCGGCGGCACGCTCGCCCATCTCGCAGCCCTCAAGGGCCTGGGCGATGTCGTCCTGTTCGACGTGGCCGAGGGTATCCCGCAGGGCAAGGCACTCGATCTGTCACAATGCTCGCCGGTTGAAGGCTTCGACGCCAAGGTCACCGGGTCCAATGATTATAACGACATCGCGGGCGCCGACGTGATCATCGTCACCGCAGGCGTCGCGCGTAAGCCCGGCATGAGCCGCGACGATCTGCTCGGCATCAACCTCAAGGTGATGAAGGCCGTGGGCGAGGGCATCGCCGCCAACGCGCCGAATGCCTTCGTCATCTGCATCACCAACCCGCTCGATGCGATGGTGTGGGCGCTGCGCGAATTCTCCGGCCTGCCGCACCACATGGTCGTCGGCATGGCGGGCGTGCTCGATTCGTCGCGCTTCAGCCATTTCCTCGCCGAGGAATTCCAGGTTTCGGTCAAGGACGTGACGAGCTTCGTGCTCGGCGGCCACGGCGACACGATGGTGCCGGTCATTTCCTATTCGACCGTCTCGGGCATTCCGATCCCCGATCTAATCGCGATGGGTCGCTCCACGCAGGAGAAGATCGACGCGATCGTCGCCCGCACCCGCGCGGGCGGTGGTGAAATCGTTGCCTTGCTCAAGACCGGCTCGGCCTATTACGCGCCCGCCACCAGCGGCATCGCGATGGCCGAGGCTTACCTGTACGACCAGAAGCGCGTGCTCCCGGCGGCGGCGCATCTCAGCGGCCAGTATGGCGTTGACGGCCTGTATGTCGGCGTACCGGTGGTGATCGGCGCAGGCGGCGTCGAACAGATCGTCGAAATCGCGCTCGATGACGAAGCCAAAGCGAACCTCACCGTATCGGTCGATGCGGTGAAGGAACTGCTGGTGGCGTGCAAGGCGATCGACGGCTCGCTGGCGTAAACCCATTAACCACCCCGGCGAAGGCCGGGGCCCAGTAGCGGGCCGCTGCGATGGAAGATCAGGCCTACGTTTACATCATGGCGAGCGCGAGAAACAGTACCTTGTATCTCGGCTCTGCGGTGAATCTACCGAAGCGCGTTTGGGAACATCGAAGCGGCGTCGTCGAAGGGTTCACGAAGAAGTATGGCTGCAAACTGCTCGTTTGGTACGAGTTGGTTCGCAGCTGGGAAGCCGCCCGGCAGCGCGAGCTGCAGATGAAAGGATGGAAGCGCGCCTGGAAGTTGCGAGAAATCGAAGGGCTCAACCCGGATTGGGACGACCTGTACGATCGTATCGCGCAACCTTGAACGTTTCTCAACTGGGCCCCGGCCTTCGCCGGGGTGGTAGGAATGGAAAATAGATGAGCATCCTCGTCGACAAGAACACCAAGGTCATCACGCAAGGGATGACCGGCAATACCGGCAGCTTCCACACCCAGGCCGCGCTCGATTACGGGACGCAGATGGTTGCGGGCGTGACGCCGGGGAAGGGTGGCACGACCCACCTCGGCCTGCCGAACTACAACACCGTGGCGGAAGCCGTGCACGCGACCGGCGCGACCGCGAGCGTCATCTACGTCCCGCCACCCTTCGCCGCCGATTCGATCCTCGAGGCGATCGACGCGAACGTGCCGCTGATCGTGTGCATCACCGAGGGCATTCCGGTGCTCGACATGGTCAAGGTCAAGCGCGCGCTCTCGGGCAGCAAGTCGCGGCTGATCGGGCCGAACTGCCCCGGCGTCCTCACCCCCAATCAGTGCAAGATCGGCATCATGCCCGGCAGCATCTTCAAGGAAGGCTCGGTCGGCGTCGTCTCGCGCTCGGGAACCTTGACCTATGAAGCGGTGTTCCAGACCTCGAATGCCGGGCTCGGCCAGACCACTGCGGTCGGCATTGGCGGCGATCCGGTCAACGGGACCAATTTCATCGACGTGCTCGAACTCTTCCTTGCCGATGAAGCGACCAAATCGATCATCATGATCGGCGAAATCGGCGGCGACGCCGAGGAGCAGGCCGCGCAATTCCTGATCGACGAAGCGAAAAAGGGCCGCAGCAAGCCGATGGCTGGCTTCATTGCGGGCCGCACCGCACCTCCGGGACGCCGCATGGGCCATGCCGGTGCTATAGTAAGCGGGGGCAAGGGCGACGCCGAGAGCAAGATCGCGGCGATGGAAGCTGCCGGGATCCGCGTTTCGGCCTCGCCGAGCGAGCTCGGCGAGACTTTGTTGGCGGTGTTGAAGGGTTAAACAATTACCCTCTCCCCGGACGGGGAGAGGTAGGGAGAGGGGCGATGCGGCCCATCGGGCCGCGCGGTCGCAAGCGACCGCACACCCCTCTCCCAGCTACGACTAGGGCCGCGTGAAGAACGCGACCCAAGTCTTCGCATCCCTCTCCCCTCGGGGAGGGGCGAGGGAGAAGTTGGATGGGCTACGAGAATCAGGATTTCGCGGATGTGGTCGGCGGCGTAAGCCCGGCCTTCATCGAAACGCTCTACGCGCGCTTCAAGGCGTCGCCCGAGAGCGTCGAGCCGTCATGGCGCTCCTGGTTCGAGGGTCTCGAAGGCTCGCCCGAAGGCGCATCGTGGCAGCAGCCCAACTGGCCGCTGTCGTCGACCGATGACCTGACCGCCGCGCTCGATCCGACGCAGATGGAGCCGGCGCCCAAGCCCATCAAGGGCGGCGCGCCCAAGCCAGCAGCTGCGGCGGCCCCGTCGCAGGACGCGATCATCCGCGCCGCCAGCGATTCGATCCGCGCGATGCTGCTGATCCGCACGTACCGGGTCAGAGGCCATCTCGCCGCCAATCTCGATCCGCTCGGCCTCTCCCACCGTGAGATGCCCGATGATCTCAAGACCGAATATCACGGCTTCTCCGACGCCGATATCGATCGCCCGGTCTATCTCGGCGGCACGATGGGCCTCGAATGGGCCACGGTCCGCGAATTGGTCGACATCCTGCGCGCCAATTATTGCGGCAATGTCGGCCTCGAATACATGCACATTGCCGATGTCGAGGAGCGCCGCTTCCTGCAGGAGCGGATGGAGGGCAAGGACAAGGCGATCGAATTCACCCCGCTCGGCAAGAAAGCGATCCTCAACAAGGTGATCGAAGCCGAGCAGTGGGAGAAATTCTGCGGCAAGAAGTACGTCGGGACCAAGCGCTTCGGCCTCGACGGTGGCGAAAGCATGATCCCCGCGCTCGAAAGCGTGATCAAATATGGCGGCGCGATGGGCGTCAACGACATCGTCTTCGGCATGGCGCATCGCGGGCGGTTGAACGTCCTCACCAATGTGATGGCGAAGCCGTTCCGCATCATCTTCCACGAATTCGGCGGCGGATCGGATAACCCCGATGATGTCGCGGGTTCGGGCGACGTGAAATATCACCTCGGCACCTCGACCGACCGCGAATTCGACGGGATCAGCGTCCATATGTCGCTGGTCGCCAACCCCTCGCACCTCGAGGCCGAGGACCCCGTCGTGCTCGGCAAGGTCCGCGCGATCCAGACGATTGCAGGCGATCTCGAAACGCACAGCCGCTCGCTGCCGGTGCTGATCCACGGCGACGCGGCGTTCGCGGGGCAGGGGATCGTGTGGGAATGCTTCGGCTTCTCCGGCATCCGCGGCTACAATACCGGCGGCTGCATCCACTTCGTCATCAATAACCAGATCGGCTTCACCACCAGCCCGCAATATGCGCGCAGCTCGCCTTACCCGAGCGATGTGGCGAAGGGCGTCCAGGCGCCGATCTTCCACGTCAATGGCGATGATCCCGAAGCGGTGACCTTCGCCACCAAGATGGCGATCGAATATCGCCAGAAATTCCACCGCGACGTGGTGATCGACATGTGGTGCTATCGCCGCTTCGGCCACAATGAAGGCGACGAGCCGAGCTTCACGCAACCGCTGATGTATGACCGCATCCGCGCGCATCCGCCGGTCAGCGAAATCTACGGCAAGAAACTGACCGAGCAGGGCGTGGTCGACCGCGCCTGGATCGACGAGAATATCAAGCAGTTCACCACCCTGCTCGAAGGCGAATTCGAGGCGGGCGCATCGTACAAGCCGAACAAGGCCGATTGGTTCGCCGGTCGCTGGTCGGGGCTCCACGCGCCGGCCGATTCCGAGACCGAACGGCGCGGCGTCATCACCGGGATCGAACCCAAATTGTTCGATTCGCTCGGCCGTACGCTGACCACGATTCCGGAAGGGCTGACCGTCCATAAGACGCTCAACCGCGTACTCGATGCTAAGCGCGAGATGTTCAAATCGGGTGCCAATTTCGATTGGGCGACCGGCGAAGCGTTGGCGTTCGGGTCGCTGCTGTCGGAAGGCTACGGCGTGCGCCTGTCGGGCCAGGATTCGGGCCGCGGCACTTTCAGCCAGCGCCACGCGGTGTGGGTCGACCAGACCGACGAACACAAATATCTGCCACTCGCGCAGGTCGAGCACGGCTGCGTCGAAGTGCTCGATAGCCCCCTCTCCGAATATGGCGTCCTCGGCTTCGAGTACGGGTATGCCCTAGCCGACCCGAAAACGCTGGTGCTGTGGGAGGCGCAATTCGGCGACTTCATGAACGGCGCACAGATCATGATCGATCAGTTCATCGCCAGCGGCGAGGCCAAGTGGCTGCGCGCCAACGGTCTCGTGATGCTGCTGCCGCACGGGTATGAAGGGCAGGGACCGGAGCATTCGTCCGCGCGCCCCGAACGCTTCCTGCAAATGTGCGCGCAGGACAATATGCAGGTCGCCAATTGCACCACGCCGGCGAATTACTTCCACCTGCTGCGCCGTCAGATGCACCGGCCGTTCCGCAAACCGCTGATCGTGTTCACGCCCAAGTCGCTGCTGCGCCACAAGCTCGCTGTGTCGAAGGCGGCCGATTTCCAGGGCGAGAGTCATTTCATGCGGATCCTCAGCGATCCGTCGGCTCCGGCTGACACGGACGTGAAGCGCCTCGTGCTGTGCACCGGCAAGGTGTCGTACGACCTGATGGAGGCACGCGACGCGGCGGGTGACACGACCACCGCGATCGTCCGGCTCGAACAGCTCTATCCTTTCCCCGGCGAGCCTTTGGTTGCGCGGCTCCAGCGCATGACCAATCTCGAAACCGTCGTGTGGGCGCAGGAAGAGCCGAAGAACAACGGCGCGTGGAGCTTCGTCGATCCGTTTATCGAGGAAGCGCTGACCAAGGCCGGTGGTGCGGTGTCCCGTGCGAAATATGCCGGGCGCGCAGCGTCGGCATCACCCGCCACCGGCTTGATGAAGCGCCACCAGATGGAGCAGGCGGCGCTGATCGCCGACGCGCTCGGGCACAATGTCCGCGAGGAAATCCGGCGGACGCGCAAGGTTTGAGGTGCCCCCGCAGCTGTTCCCTGGCGAAGGCCGGGGCCCAGGTGCGGAGGTTTATGTAACGAAGCGCTGCGACCGACCATCGGCGCTGCGTAACTGAGCCCCGGCCTTCGCCGGGGAGCGAGAAGGCAGAGAAAAACGATGGCAACCGAAGTTACAGTGCCGGTTCTCGGCGAATCGATCACCGAAGCAACGCTTGGCGAATGGCTCAAGCAGCCGGGTGACGCGGTCGCAATCGACGAGCCGATCGCCAGCCTCGAAACCGACAAGGTCTCGGTCGAAGTGCCATCCCCCGTCGCGGGCGTGATGGGGCAACATGCGGTGCAGGTCGGTGATACCGTGCTGGTCGGCGCGATGATCGCGACGATTGATGCTGGCGACGCCGCCCCCGCAAGCGCCCCCGCGCCGCAGCCCGCCGTGCTGGCATCTGCCGCGGCTCCTGCTGCCACCGCCGCGCAGCAGGCCCCCGCTGCCCCGTCCGGTGATACGCCCGCCGCGCTCAGCCCGTCGGTGCGCCGCGCCGTGCTCGAACACGGCGTCGATCCCGCGACGGTCAAAGGCACCGGCAAGGATGGCCGCCTGACCAAGGACGACGTCCTCGCCGCGAAATCCACGCCCGCCGCCCCGGCCCCGAGCGAACCGCTGCCCGTCGCCCCGTCGGTCGCCGCCGCCACCGGCCGCAAGGAAGAGCGCGTCCGCATGACGCGCCTGCGCCAGACGATCGCCAAGCGCCTCAAGGAAGCGCAGAACACCGCCGCGCTGCTGACCACGTTCAACGACGTCGACATGACCGCGGTGATCGAGGCACGCGCGAAATATAAGGATCTGTTCGAGAAGAAGCATGGCGTCCGCCTGGGCTTCATGGGCTTCTTCGTGAAGGCGGCGTGCCTCGCGCTGAAGGACATCCCCAGCGTCAACGCCTCGATCGAGGGCGATGAGATCGTCTATCACGATTACGCCGACATCTCGGTCGCGGTGTCGTCGCCCGGCGGGCTCGTCGTGCCGGTGGTGCGCGATGCCGATCAGATGAGCGTCGCCCAGGTCGAAAAGACAATCGGCGATTTCGGCAAGCGCGCCAAGGATGGCAGCCTCAAGATGGAGGAAATGAAGGGCGGGACCTTCACCATCTCCAACGGCGGCGTGTTCGGCTCGCTCATGTCGACCCCGATCATCAACCCGCCGCAGGCCGCCGTGCTCGGCCTCCACCGCATCGAGGACCGCCCGGTCGTCCGCGACGGCCAGATCGTGATCCGCCCGATGATGTATCTGGCACTCAGCTACGACCACCGCCTGATCGACGGACGCGAAGCGGTGACGTTCCTCGTTGCGCTCAAAAATGCTATCGAGGACCCGACGCGGATTCTGATCGATTTGTGAGGGCAGCATGAACTGGCGCGACCACATTCATTCCGATCCCGGTATTCTGGGTGGAAAGCCGGTCGTGCGCGGGACGCGTATCTCGGTCGAACTGATTCTCGAGTATTTCGAGGATGGCGGCACGGTTGAGGATATTCTCGCTGCCTATCCGCACGTTACTGAAGCCGATGTGCGTGGGGCGATCGCGTTTGCACGCGACCTTCTGCACGAGGAAGCATCGGCGGCGCAGCGCCGCGCCGCGTGATCCGTGGAGTTACTGGCCGACGAAAACCAGCATCCAACCGTGGTCGCCCGTCTCCGACAGGCGGGGTATAGGGTCGAGTATGTCCGAGATTCTTCGCCTGGAGCACAGGACAAACAGATCCTAGCACGGCCAGATATCGGATCGGTGATCTTTCTAACGTACGATCGCGACTTTGGCGATCTCGTCTTCAATCGAGGCTTACAGCCTCCGCTTGCCATCATGTATACGCGCCTCAACCGTGCCAAGCCCGAGCACATTGCCGACCGAATCCTCGCGTTGCTTGAAGCTGGTGTTGCGACAGGCCACATGATCACCATCACCAAAGACGGGGAGCGATTGAAGCCGTTTCCCGCTGGAGCAAACAATGGCTGACCAAACTTACGATTACGACGTCCTGATCATCGGGTCTGGCCCCGGCGGATACGTCGCGGCGATCCGCGCGGCACAGCTTGGCCTGCGCACCGCCTGCGTCGAAAGCCGCGAGACGCTCGGCGGCACGTGCCTCAACGTCGGCTGCATCCCGTCCAAGGCGATGCTCCACGCGAGCGAATATTTCGATGCCGCCGCCAACGGCACGATGGCCAAGCTCGGCATCAAGGTCACCCCCGAGCTCGATTTGCCGACGATGCACGGTCAGCGGCTCGACGCGGTCAAGCAGCTCACTGGCGGCATCGCCTTCCTGTTCAAGAAGAACAAGGTCACCTGGCTGAAGGGCCGCGGTGCCTTCGTCGATGCGCACACCGTGCAGATCGGCGAGCAGACCGTCACCGCCAAGGACGTGGTCATCGCCACCGGCTCCTCGGTCACCACGCTCCCCGGCGTCACGGTCGATAACGACAAGCAGATCGTGGTCGATTCGACCGGCGCGCTCGAATTGCGCAAGGTCCCCGGCCACATGGTCGTCATCGGCGGCGGCGTGATCGGGCTCGAGCTCGGCAGCGTCTGGCGTCGGCTCGGTGCCAAGGTGACGTGCGTCGAATATCTCGACCAGATCCTGCCCGGTTTCGACGGCGAAATCCGCAAGGAATCGCAAAAGATGTTCAAGAAGCAGGGCATCGACTTCAAGCTGTCGACCAAGGTCACGGGCGTCGCGGTCAACGGCGAAACCGCCACCGTTACGATCGAGCCCGCCGCCGGTGGTGCTGCCGAAACGATCGAGGCAGATTGCGTGCTCGTGTCGATCGGCCGCCGCCCCAATACCGACGGCCTCGCGCTCGACAAGGCTGGTCTCAGCGTCAACGCGCGCGGCCAGATCGACACCGACCACCGCTTCCAGACGAGGGTTCCCGGCGTCTGGGCGATCGGCGATGTCATCCCCGGCCCGATGCTCGCGCACAAGGCCGAGGATGAAGGCATTGCGGTCGCCGAGAATATCGCCGGCCTCACCGGCATCGTGAACCACGATGTCATCCCGCTCGTCGTCTACACCTGGCCCGAGATCGCCGGCATCGGCCTGACCGAGGAAGCCGCTGCCGCCAAAGGGGAAATCAAGGTCGGCAAATTCCCGATGGCGGGCAACAGCCGCGCCAAGACCAATCACGATCCCGATGGCTTCGTGAAGATCATCGCCGACGCAAAATCCGACCGCGTGTTGGGCGTCTGGGCGATCGCGGTCCCGGCCGGCACCATGATCGCCGAGGCGGGGCTGGCGATGGAAATGGGCGCGACGAGCGAGGACATCGCCTACACCTGCCATGCACATCCGACGCATTCGGAGGCGATCAAGGAAGCAGCTATGGCGGTGCGGGGCAAGGCGATACACGTCTGATGCGCTCTCAGCGTAGCCAAGCTCAAAATCTTGTTCGTTTTGACAATATGTAATCATTTGGTTTTTTTGACGTAAATTTGCTTTGCATTCGCGACGATTGCTGGCGAAGAAGGTAAAACTCGGGGGGGTTTATTAAAGTTCGTTTGGTATTAACTGTGTCGGGGCTGGCTCTGTTATCCGCTTGCGGCGGAGGCGCTGGCGTCAACGCGACTCCGCCACCGGTCGTTGTAGCGCCCACCCCGTCGCCGTCGCCGTCGCCGTCGCCGTCGCCGTCGCCGACCCCGCCCGCAACCAACGTCTCTCTTTTACCGACGCTGGTAAGTGAGTCGTTCACGAACGACGCAAGCACCGGGAGCGCGACGTTTGCACCGGGCTCCGCCGTTCCAGGCACGGCCGTTCGCTCCACGTTGAGCGTGGCCTATGACGCCATCGCGCGATCGTACACCGTCTCGGTGGCGGGACGGACGCAAACCTTTTCGAGCAAATCAGCGGAAAGCGCCACGACCGTCCAATATGATGTCGCCAATGGTGCTACGACCGACTCTCTGACGCTCACGAAACCGGGCACCACCGGCACGCTTACGTATCAATATGTGGGTGGAGGGTTTTGGCAGCGGCAGGTGAGTGGCAGCAGCAGTGTTTCGGGCTCGTTCGATGCCTTTACCTATGGTGTGACTACGCCTTCGACAGGCATGCCGCGAACGGGAGCTGCCGTCTACGATATCGCACTAATTGGAACGCTTGCGACCGCCTTTCGGCTCGAACCGATCGCGCTTGCTGGAAGTGGTGCCATGACGGCAGACTTCGCGACCGGAATGGCGTCTTTGTCGGGGCCGATTTCAGGCATCAATACGGTGAGCGGAATTACCGAGTTTCGCAGCGGATTTGCTGGCGGCGGGAGCATCGGCACGGGTAATGGAGCCTTTGCAGGCACGTTCACGTTCTTCGGTATGAGCGGGATGATCGGAGAATTGAATGGGCGCTTTTACGGCCCATCCGCTAACGAATTTGGTGCGGTGTTCACGACCAGAGCCGGGAGCAGCGTTGGGGTTAGCGGACCCGGCGGAGATGTTGCGGTCGGCGCGATCATTGGGCGACAGGGCGCACTCGGCGGCAGCACCAGGCTCGACACACTAACCGCTCCGCAGACATTCTCTTCGAATAACGTCGCGTATGCCGCCTATGTTCGGAATACGGCGACGCAGCTTCCCGCCGAATATGTTTCAGTGACGCAGGGCGCTCCGTTTAGTGTTACCTACACACCGGCCACACGCGGTCTTGAATTGAATGGCAATGGCCAGCGAATTGATGCCTCGCTCGACGGGCGCAGCTTTTCCCGTGTCGAGACGAACCTGACGAACTTGAACTTCTCGCAGTCCGATATCGTCGCTGCAGAAAGCAACAGCCGTTTCACCGTTTACCAAAAGACTGATGGCGCGCGAACTTTGCGACTGCTGGCCTATGCGCCCGGTGCAGGGAACGGCGAATTGGCCCTGTCTTACGCGAGTTTCCTGGACCTTCAGATCCGCGACACGTCTGTCGCCGCAGGCAAGGAGCTCGCAACCCGGGTCTATCTTCCATATGGCGCATTAACTCCAGCGACCCAGATGCCACGCGTCGGCGCGGCGACCTATAACGGTAACGTTTACGCGACGGCGACGCCCGTGAGCGGCGGCAGCCCCTTTTCCGATCGCGTCGCCACATCGATTTACGACGTGACTGGGACGGTGAATTTCACGGCCAACTTCGTTGACAACAGCCTGCGGGGTGGAATGACCTTAACTGGTCGCGAGACGCTGACCGGACTCATGCGTGATTTCGACACCTTAACGCTGAACGGCAATATCTCTGGTTCAACTTTCACACTTTATGCGAACCAGTTGTTCAGCGACCATGGCGTGACGGGATCGGCGCTTGGTGCATTTTACGGGCCGGTCGCGAATGAAGCCGCCGGCCAGACGATACTGAACTACAGCTATGTCTCAAATCCAAGTAAAGATGTAAATATAGTCGGCGTTTTTGTCGCGAAGCGCTAGCGCGCAGAGTCTGAAAGACTGGCGTATGCCCTTACTGTACTTGCAGGCCGAGCCTTCCGTTGCGGAAACGCAGCAGCTCGGCCCTGTAGCCTTGTTCGAGCTAGCCGAAGCCAAGCGCGCCACCGGCAACAATACCGACGCTGAGACGATCTACCGTGCCCTGACACGCGATCCTGATCTCGAAATTCGATCCGAGGCGCGCTTCCGGCTCGGTATGTTGCTGGCGGAAGAGAAACGCTACAAGGATGCAGCGATCGTTCTCCGCGCTTTACTCGATGAAAAGCCAGATGGGGCGCGAGTCAGGATGGAGCTGGCGCGCGTGCTTGTGCTTCTTGGTGATTCCGATGGTGCGCGGCGGCAGTTGCGGCAAGCGCGTAGCGGCGCACTTCCCGCTGACGTAGCCGTGGTGGTCGATCAGTTCACCAACGCGCTGCGAACGACCAAACGTTTCGGAGGATCGATCGATGTCGCGATCGCGCCCGATACCAATATCAACCGCGCCACCAATGCGGTCACGCTGGACACAGTCATCGCGCCGTTGACCTTGAGCCGAGATGCGCGCGAAAGATCCGGTTTAGGAGCGAGGCTTGCCGGTCAGGGGTACGCCCGCCTGCCGATCGCGAACCGTATGGCATTGCTCGGACGTGTTTCGGCCGCGGCAAGTCTTTATGGCGAAACGCAATTCAACGACGTGTCGGCGTCCTTGGCGCTCGGTCCTGAGGTCACTTTGCCACGTGACCGTATTCGGCCGACCGCCACCCTGACCAATCGCTATTATGGCGGTGTCTTTTATGCGCGCACGATCGGTGGCGCGATCAATTGGACGCATGTGGTGGGCAGGCGCGGACAGATCGAAATCGATGCCTCCGCCGCACGTGCGGATTACAGCCTGAACGATCTGCAAAGCGGCTCGATTTATAATGCGTCGCTAGCGGTCGAGCGGGCCTTTACCCCGCGCATGGGGGGTAGCATTACCGTGTCGATGGATCGGCAGATCGCGCGCGATCCCGGCTTTGCGAACACCTCAGGCGGCGTCACGGCGTTGGTATGGCGAGACGTCAAGACTGCGACGCTCTTCGGCACGGTTACGTATCGTCACCTCGACGCCGACGCGCGATTGTTACTCTACACCGCAAGGCGTTACGATAATTTCGTTCGGATCGGTACGGGGCTCGTGTTGCGCAAGCTCGCGTTGCTGGCGCTCGCTCCGGTTGCGCGGTTTGCCTACGAACGCAATCGGTCGAGCGTCGGAATATACGACTATCGTCGGCTAAGCGTAGAGCTTGGCGTAACGCGCGCGTTTTAATGCACGCTTCGGAGCAACGGATCGCTTAGACAGCATCATGCTCCCGCTCCACCCCTGGCAATTCGGCTCCATCCTGCCGTGGCTCGATCTGTTCGGGATCGCCGTCTTCGCAATCACCGGGGCGCTCGCTGCCGCCGGGCGCGGACAGACGTTCGTGACGGCGGCGTTCTTCGCGCTCATCACCGGCGTGGGCGGCGGGTCGGTACGCGATCTGCTGATCGGCGCGCCGGTGTTCTGGGTGCATGATCCGTTTGTGTCGGCAATCTGTCTGGCGGTCGCGGGGCTGGTGTGGCTGACGCCGGCCGGCTGGTGGCGTGGGCCGCAGGGGCAGACGACCGCGCTCGACTGGCTCGATGCGGTCGGCCTCGCGGCGTACGCCGTGTTCGGCGCGGCCAAGGCGCTAGCGTTCGGCGTGCCCCCGGTCCCCGCCGCGCTGATGGGTGTGGTGACGGCGTGCGTCGGCGGCATCATCCGCGACGTGCTGGCGGGCGAACCCTCGATCCTGATGCGGCCGGAACTGTATGTGACGGCAGCGGCACTGGCAGCGGGGCTGCACGTCGCGCTGGTGACGCTGGGGGTGGAGCCGACGTTGGCTGCGGGCGTGGCGGCTGCAGCGGGCTTCGCGCTCAGGGCGGCGGCGATCCGGTGGAAGCTGGGGCTGCCGGGGTATGGGGGGCGGGGACGCTAGCGACGTGGCTCGGCCGCCCGCCGCGCCCACTCGCCCTCCGGCTTGAGGTGGTCGATCATCAATGTCGTTGGGTGCGCACGACAAGCTTCAATCGCTTTGGTCCAACGCACTTCAAAATCAGCCAGCGAGGCCGAAGTGAAGTCGAGTTTGCCACCGCGCAATTGTGCCAACGTCCCGAGGCCCAGCATCATCGTATAAAACTCGCCACGCTCCTTTGGTGGAAAGGTAGAACGCCACCAATCCTGATCCAGCACGAACTGGTCGCAGCGATAGCGTAGCACTCCGCCGCCTTTGCCGGGGGAGCGAAAACTGTCATACTCATACGCCATGCGAACCGGCGTCGGCAGCGCCTGACCTTTATCGTCGCGACGGACTTCAAAGCGCGTGGCCCGCGCCGTCGCCAGCGCCGCAGCGTCGAGACCCGGTGCTCGACTACTCGCCGAGACTTCCGCGCGGGTCAGCGCCCCATCGACATCGACGACGCCAACCACAAGCACGCGACCGTGGTGCCCGGCAGCGCGTTCTGCGTCGGGATATGTCTGCTCCGGTTCGGTAGCAACTGTTACATCGCCGCTCAGGTCATAGGGATCGAATCGAATCGGTAACGACACCGGCACCGCGATCGGCGTGTCGTTTGCATCCTTGGCGGGTATGAAACTGCCCGTGCGCACAACGTCCAACGCCGCCGCATCCAGCGCGGGGAAACTGGAACTGCGCACGATGGTCGCCTCTTCGATCGTCCCGGTTTCGTTTACGATTGCCGCGACCGATACCGTGCCGCCGTGCAGCGCGGCCCGTTCCACTTCGGGATAGTCGGGCTTGAGACGGGCTTTCGGTCTCGGCGGAGCTTTCATTTTCGTACGATTGGCGCGTGCAATCGCCATCGCCGGACTATCTGCAGGCGCTGCAACGCTGGTGGTCGGGGTGTCCGGCGCTGCGCCCGGCACCTGTCCGGCGAGGCCCGAAATCATCGTCAACAACGTCCAGTGCATATCGCCCCCTCACCCTTGCCCCGCGCATCCTAACGCCCCATCTCCACCCCGCAACCCGTCGCTTGCGTCACCCGAACAAATCTGGAACAAACCGGCCCCATGCTGACTCATATTTCCGTACGCGGCGCGCGCGAGCACAACCTCAAGGATGTGAGCGTGGACATTCCGCGCGATACGCTGACCGTCATCACCGGCCTGTCCGGGTCGGGCAAATCGAGCCTCGCCTTCGACACGATCTATGCCGAGGGGCAGCGGCGCTATGTCGAATCGCTGTCGGCCTATGCGCGCCAGTTCCTCGAACTGATGCAGAAGCCCGATGTCGACCATATCGAGGGCCTGTCGCCAGCGATCAGCATCGAGCAGAAGACCACCAGCCGCAACCCGCGCTCGACCGTCGCGACCGTCACCGAAATCTACGATTACATGCGTCTGCTGTGGGCGCGCGTCGGCATTCCGTACAGCCCCGCGACCGGCCTGCCGATCTCGGCGCAAACCGTCAGCCAGATGGTCGACCGCGTCATGGCGCTGCCCGAGGGCACGCGGCTCTACTTGCTCGCCCCCGTCGTCCGCGCGCGGAAGGGCGAGTATCGCAAGGAGCTGCTCGAATGGCAGAAGGCCGGCTTCACGCGCGTCCGCATCGACGGCGAGATTTACGAGATCGACGAGGCCCCGGCGCTCGACAAAAAACTGAAGCATGATGTCGAGGTGGTGGTCGATCGCCTCGTCGTCGGCCCCGACATGGCGACGCGCCTGGCCGAGAGTTTCGAGGCTGCGCTGAAGCTCGCCGAGGGGCTGGCCTATGTGGATCTGGTGGATGGCACGGTGGCGGAGGCGCTTTCTGCTCCCCTCCCGCTTGCGGGAGGGGCTGGGGGAGGGGCTGTCCGCGAAATCCCACAGTCGTTTCAAGCGGACATGCCCTCCCCCAGCCCCTCCCGCGAGCGGGAGGGGAGTCTAGGCGGCGCCCCCGAGCAAAAGATGAAGGGCGCCGGCATCCCCGCCAACCGCATCGTCTTCTCCGAAAAATTCGCCTGCCCCGTCTCCGGCTTCACCATCGCCGAAATCGAACCCCGGCTGTTCAGCTTCAACGCACCCCAAGGCGCGTGCCCGGCGTGCGATGGCCTCGGCGAAAAACTGCTGTTCGACGAGGACCTCGTCGTCCCCAACCACGCGCTCAGCATCAAGAAGGGCGCGGTCGTCCCCTGGGCCAAGTCCAACCCGCCGTCGCCATATTACATGCAAGTCCTCGGCAGCCTCGCGCGCGAATTCGGCTTCAGCCTGGAGACGCCGTGGGAGGACCTCCCCGGCGAAGTGCAGCTCATCATCCTCCACGGCACCGGCGGCAAGCCCGTCACGCTCACCTTCATCGACGGCAAGAAGTCGTATGACGTCAAGAAACCGTTCGAGGGCGTCATCGGCAACCTCAACCGCCGCATGCTCAGCACCGAAAGCGCGTGGATGCGCGAGGAACTCTCCAAATACCAAAGCTCCGCCCCGTGCGAAGTGTGCGGCGGCGCGCGCCTCAAGCCCGAGGCACTCGCGGTCAAGATCGGCATGCGCGACATCTCGTCGGTCACACGCCTGTCGGTGGTCGACGCGCTCACCTGGTTCGAGAGCGTCCCCGCCGACCTCTCCACGCAACAAAACGCCATCGCCGAACGCATCCTCAAGGAAATCCTTGAGCGGCTCGGCTTCCTCAACAATGTCGGCCTCGATTACCTCAACCTAGACCGCACCAGCGGCACGCTCTCCGGCGGCGAATCCCAACGCATCCGCCTCGCCAGCCAGATCGGCAGCGGCCTCTCCGGCGTGCTCTACGTGCTCGACGAACCCAGCATCGGCCTGCACCAGCGCGACAATGACATGCTGTTGAAGACGCTCCGCCGCCTGCGCGATCTCGGCAACACCGTGCTCGTGGTCGAACATGACGAGGACGCGATCCGCACCGCCGATTACGTCATCGACATGGGGCCGGGGGCGGGCGTCCACGGCGGCCACATCGTCGCGCAGGGCACGTTCGAGGAAGTGCTCGCGAACGAAAACAGCATCACCGCCGATTACCTCTCCGGCCGCCGCGAAGTCGCCGTGCCGAAAACCCGGCGCAAGGGCAATGGCAAGAAACTCACCGTCCACAACGCCACCGCCAACAACCTCAAGGGCGTCACGGCAAGCCTCCCGCTCGGCACCTTCACCTGCATCACCGGCGTCTCGGGCAGCGGCAAATCGAGCTTCACGATCGACACGCTCTACGCCGCCGCCGCGCGCTCGCTCAACGGTGCGCGCGTGCTCGCGGGCAAGCACGACAAGGTCACCGGCCTGCAGTATCTCGACAAGGTCATCGATATCGACCAGTCGCCGATCGGCCGCACCCCGCGCAGCAACCCCGCCACCTATACCGGCGCCTTCACGCAAATCCGCGACTGGTTCGCCGGCCTCCCCGAAAGCCAGGCACGCGGCTACAAACCCGGGCGTTTCTCGTTTAACGTCAAGGGCGGCCGGTGCGAGGCGTGCCAGGGCGACGGGCTGCTCAAGATCGAAATGCACTTCCTCCCCGACGTCTATGTCACTTGCGACGTGTGCCACGGCGCGCGCTACAATCGCGAGACGCTCGAGGTGAAGTTCAAGGGCCTCAGCATCGCCGACGTGCTCGACATGACGGTCGAGGATGCGGTCGAATTCTTCAAGGCCGTCCCCCCCATCCGCGACAAGATGGCGATGCTGGCCGAGGTCGGCCTGGGCTACGTCAAGGTCGGCCAGCAAGCGACGACGCTCTCGGGCGGCGAGGCGCAGCGCGTCAAACTCGCCAAGGAACTGTCGCGCCGCGCGACCGGCCAGACGCTGTATATCCTCGACGAACCCACCACCGGCCTCCATTTCGAGGATGTCCGCAAATTGCTCGAAGTGCTGCACCAACTGGTCGAACAGGGGAATACCGTGGTCGTGATCGAGCACAACCTCGACGTGATCAAGACCGCGGATTGGGTGCTCGATCTCGGGCCGGAGGGCGGCGTCAAGGGCGGGGAAATCGTCGCGGAGGGCACGCCGGAGGTGGTCGCGAAGGCTAAGGGGAGCTTTACGGGGCGGTATTTGGCGCCGTTGTTAACAGGGCGGTGAGGGGCATTTCCCGGTGAGCGGCAAGTGATTCTCTTTGGTATCGGCTGCCCGACGGTTGCGGCATATCGATGCGATTTTGGCTTCTGATGGATGCTTCAAAGCCACTTCGGCTCAAAAAACTGTCCTACAATGTCGCTTATTGAACGCGCTTTTGTGATCCCCATATTGCTATTCAAGCGATAATCGGTTTTAAGCCGTTCAAGCTTCCATCCGAAGCTCGGTTGGATGTGCGTTAATGAGTGCGTAATAGGCCATGATATACAATTTTGAAACTCGTTCGCTTGCCAGTCGTTATCGAGTGGCATTTTTTATCAACCTACTCGCAAGAGTCTGACTAGAGGAGGACAGTTTATGCAGTTGCAATCCGAGCGATTTTCGGATCGCTTCTCGGCGCTCTTCGAACAGGAAGGGCTGATGAACGTAAAGTTTTTTGTAAAAAACAAGAGCGGCGTCTCATTGGCAAATTTTCTCGAAGAGGCTGCGGAAATTCAATCAACGATCGCTGCTGGCGATTTTAAGGTGATTGATAGCGTTGATGGGGAGACGCTTCAGAAGCGATTTGACGCCGCCTTCTGATTGTCATAATTAAAACCCTAACGTGAAGGGGGCGGTTGTCCGCCCCCTTTTTTTATCTTCGTGGTGGGGCGTCAAAGTGTCTTTTTCTCTTGATGAAGTGCTTTTTGGTGTTCTGGCTCAGTACCATCGCCAACACGATCTGACCCAAGTTCCTGTTAAAGTAGACCTTCTGCGTCCGATGATGGAGGAGCGAGGTTTTGCTGACCGAATAATTTGGGAAAAATATGATTTCGCGGTTAGAAATATCGCCGCGCAAATCGCGTTTTTTCGGGGTGCTATGGGAGTTTATGCGGGCGCGGGCGATTACGCGCGAATTCAATATTCTTCAGGCCTAAATTTTTGTTGGGAGCGCTTCGTTCTCTGCAAAGAGATGTATCATTGCATTATCGATAATTCGATTGGTAATCGTGTTACCAATCTGGCGGACCTAATGAAATTGGCCGAGTATCTAGTCGACGATACTGTATCCACGCTAGAGCCATTTAGTCCACACGGAACGGAGCAAGATGCCGAAATTTTGGCTCTTGAAACTCTCTTCCCACTGGAACTTAGGCAGACGCACCAACCTGACTACGATGCTGGGAAGATAACCGATCACCAGCTCGCGCTACGGTACAGAATACCCGAGCAATATGCCAGGTTGGCGATGTATCCGAACTACAATTCCGTAATTAAGCGTATTCGAACGAAATTGGTCATCATCACGTAGTGTACAAGGGTGTATTCCCAGGCAACGCTATGGGAAACCCGCATCCCCCGCCCAGCCCAAGTCCCGACACTCGCCCGCACCCGCAAGAACAGCCAATCCGGGATTTCGCTATAAAAGGGCGTGCCGTCGTCCAGCACGCGCACATCCGACCCCGGCCAGCGGAAGCTGTTGACATCGTTGGTCACGATCCAGCTCCGCTCGCGCGCCCTCACTCGGTCCGTTTGGTCACCTTCAACCGCCCAGCCGCGACTTGCCGGTTTACGGCAACGCGCAGCTTTTCGAACAGCAATTCCGGGATCGCGTCGTACACCGGCGTATCGCGGCCCGGCGCAACGCGGATGTCCGGGCCGGGCCAGACGAAACGATTGAGTTCGCTGGTGACGATCCAGCTTCGCTCCTGATCCAGCCCAAGCTGGCGCTTGACCTTGGCGGGTATTTCGACAGCGGCCTGCGGGTCGTTGGGCATGCTGTGCGTCACCGGCGCGACGGTGATCTCGGTCTGCGTCTCTCGCACGATCCGCGCGATGACGACGACGGCGGGGCGATCCTTCAGCCCTTCGTCCTGTCCCCGCTCGGCCTCGCGCGCCCACAAATAGGCGTAACTGATAACGTCAGCCGGGCTCGGAATCGTCCATGAGGTAGTTGAGCGCCTTGGACCGCTCGGAGACTTCGGCGGTGAGGATGGCGTTGAGCGTTGAGTCATCCAGATCCTCCGTCCTGATCACCTCGCGGTCGCGCCGTTTCAGCCGCTCATATTCCTTGAACGAGAGCATCACGACGCGCGTCGTGCCGTGCCGCGTGATCCCGACCGGACGCTGCATCGCCTCATCGGTGTAGAAACCGAAGCGATTGGCGACATCCTTGGCCGAGACGGCGAGGAGGGGTTCTGACATGGCACAAACTCTCGTGTCGATAGCCGTTGTGGCGATAATAGGGATTATAGTCGAAGTTGCCAATTTGGCAATCCCGTCGGGATAGCGTCGCGGCGAAGCCGCGCCGGGGTACCCCACAAAGTAATACTTTGTGGGGACCCGATCGTCGGTCGCGGCTGCTGGCCGCGCCGGCCGTCCCGGCGCGCGGCGGGGCCTCGCGATTAGCTCGGCTAATCGCTCGGGCGCGCCGGTAGCTGTCCTACAAACCCCACCCTGCTATATCCTCGCCCCCTCATCCACCCAATGAGGAGCCGAGCCATGCCCAACCGTCACCCCGACGCCGTCCCGCTCTCCCCGCGGCACGACCACGCGACCGCCTTCACCGCCGCCGAGCACGAGATCCGCGCGCAGTGGGAGCAACTGGTCGACGCGCGCCTGATCGGCACCACCGCGCCCCTGTCGGACGAAACGCGCGCCGCGATCGCGGCGGCGGAGCGCACGCTCGGGCTGCGGCGATAGGGTGCCGATGGTGCGACTCTGGTGTGACTTTACGGGGGCGGGGAGGGTGTCGATGGTGTGACTCGTGTGACGTTAAGGAATGTGTTTACGCCTAACTTGCCTAAACTTCCGGCGCGCGCGGGCAGGGCGGGATGGTCCTGGATCCCCTGACGTCGGTCGTCGCTTGGGTCGCGCCGCGGCAAAGCCACGTCGTGGAACGGCGCTGCTGGCGCCGTCCGCCGGGCGCGCCGCTCGGCGCGGTGCAGCTTGCTGCACCTTGGCGGCGTGCCGCAACCTTTCCCGTCCCCAAGCATTCCACCCCCACAACGATCACGTGGAGGAAACCCAATGCGCACGCTCACGCTCGGCCTGCTGGCCGCAACCGTCGCCCTTGCTGGCTGTACCGATTATGGCAACGGCCCGGCGCGCGGCTATGACAGCCGCTACGCCCAATATGATTACGACCGGCCCGATCCGGCGTATAATGGCTATGATGCGTCGCGCTATTACCGCGAGGACCGTCGCCGCTATCAGGAGCGTCAGCTCAGCGCCAACGACCGCGTCTATCGTGGCAGCGACGGGCGCTATTATTGCCGTCGCAATGACGGCACGACCGGTCTGGTCGTCGGCGGTATCGCTGGCGGTGCGCTCGGTGCGGCGATTGCACCCGGCGGCTCGGGCTTGCTCGGTGCGCTGATCGGCGGCGTCGGTGGTGCGCTTGCCGGCCAGGCGATCGATAAGGACGGTCAGCGCGGCGGTCGCTGCCGTTGATCATCCGGCGGTGCGGTGGCATTCTGCCCCGCACCGCCTCCTGACCCCCTGAAGCGAGACCGCGCCATGGCAACGCCCCCAGAGCCTCCCAAAGCCCCCAAGGGCGCACAGCCCGCGACGCCCGCCCCGCGCCGCTCCGCGCGCACGGCCGGCACGGCCAAGGCCCCGTCGCCCAAGCGCGCCGCCAAGCCCGCTGCGCCCAAGCCCGCGGAGGTAAGCGCTGCATCCACCGCGCCTGCTGCCGCGCCCGCGCCGCAGTCCAAGGCCACCGCGCGTCCCGTTCCCAAGCGCTCGACCACGCGCAAAGCCGTAACCCCCGCGTCGGCATCGTCGGCCAAGGGCAAGCCTGGTCCCAAGCCCAAGGCGGCGTCTGCTGCCAAGGCCACGGCAAAGGCTCCAGCAAAGTCGGATGCGAAGACGGCGTCCGGTGTGCGCCGGTCGGTCGCCGCCGCGCTTCCCACAGTGGCCCCCCGCACGGCCTGGTCCCTCGGCGCCGTTGCGCTTGCCGCCGGAGCCGGGATTGCCGCCTTCCTCACGCGCGGCCGGATCATGGCGTTGCTCAACGGCAAGGCGGATGAGGGTCATGTGCCGACCGATCTGCTCGATCCAAACCGTAACGCCGACGACCGCGCCGTCGCGGATTTTCGTCCCAACATGTCTGCGCCAATGACGGCAGCGGAACGCGAGGCGCTGCGCCCGCCGCCCGGTCTGCCGAACTAACCTGCGATCCTACAGGGTGGATTGCACGCCCGCCCTTGCGCACCCATATCGCCTGACATGAGCGAGAACAAAATGGTGTGGCACGGCACCACGATCCTGTCCGTGCGCAAGAATGGCCGTGTCGTCGTCGCCGGAGACGGCCAGGTGACGCAGGGCCAGACGGTGATGAAGCCCAATGCGAAGAAGGTGCGGCGGCTCGGCGACGGGTCGGTGATCGGCGGGTTCGCCGGCGCGACCGCCGATGCCTTCACGCTGTTCGAGCGGCTGGAACGCAAGCTGGAGCAGCATCACGGCCAATTGCTGCGTGCCGCGGTCGAGCTGGCGAAGGACTGGCGCACCGACAAATACCTCCGCAATCTGGAGGCGATGATGATCGTCGCCGACAAGGACGTGACGCTGATCCTGACGGGGACTGGCGACGTGCTGGAGCCGGAAGGCGGGCCCAATGGCACGGTCGCCGCGATCGGTTCGGGCGGGAATTTCGCCTTGTCGGCGGCGCGCGCGCTGTCCGATTACGAAGCCGATGCCGAGACGATCTGCCGCAAGGCGATGGGCATCGCGGCCGAGCTATGCGTCTACACCAACGACCGGCTGACGGTCGAAAGCCTCGAAGCCTCCTGATTTCCTCCCCTCCCGCTTGCGGGAGGGGATTGAGGGGTGGGCGCGCGCTCTCCCCGAAACGCAATCGCTCGCGGATGAAGCGAGCCCACCCCCGACCCCTCCCGCCAGCGGGAGGGGGGAAGAAGAGAAAATGAACGACGCCCTCACCCCCAAAGCCATCGTCCGCGCGCTCGACGAGCACATCATCGGCCAGCAGGACGCCAAACGCGCGGTCGCGGTCGCGATGCGCAACCGCTGGCGTCGGCAGCAGCTCTCGCCCGATCTGCGCGACGAGGTTTCCCCGAAGAACATCCTGATGATCGGGCCGACCGGTTGCGGCAAGACCGAGATCAGCCGTCGTCTGGCCAAGCTCGCCGATGCGCCCTTCATCAAGGTCGAGGCGACCAAATTCACCGAAGTCGGCTATGTCGGCCGCGACGTCGAACAGATTGCGCGCGATCTGGTCGAGGAAGCGATCCGGCTGGAGAAGGATCGCCGCCGCGTCGCCGTGAAGGACAAAGCCGAGGAAGCCGCGATGACGCGGCTGCTCGATGCGCTGACCGGCAAGGGCGCCAGCGAGGCGACGCGCGAAGCCTTCCGCCAGCGGCTGCACGACGGCCATCTGCGCGATACCGAGATCGAGATCGAACTCGAAGCCGCACCGCAAATGCCCTTCGACGTTCCCGGCGGCGGCGCACAGATGATCAACCTCAGCGAGATGATGGGCAAGGCGTTCGGGCAGGGCCAGCTCAAGCGTCGCAAGCTCACCGTCCCCGCCGCGTGGGACAAGCTCGTCGAGGAGGAAGCCGACAAGCGCCTCGATCAGGACGAAGTATCCCGCATGGCGCTCGCCGATGCCGAGGCCAACGGTATCGTCTTCCTCGACGAGATCGACAAGATCGCGGTCAGCGACGTGCGCGGCGGATCGGTCAGCCGTGAGGGCGTGCAGCGCGATCTGCTGCCGTTGATCGAGGGCACGACCGTCGCGACCAAATATGGCCCGATGAAGACCGACCATATCCTGTTCATCGCCAGCGGCGCGTTCCACGTCGCCAAGCCGAGCGACCTGTTGCCAGAGCTCCAGGGCCGCCTGCCGATCCGTGTCGAGCTGAAGGCGCTGACCGAGGACGATTTCGTCGCGATCCTCAGCGACACCAAGGCCTCACTGACGCAGCAATATGTCGCGCTGATCGCGACCGAGAATGTCGGTGTCGAGTTCACCGTCGATGGCATCCGCGCGGTCGCGAAGATCGCCGCCGAAGTGAATGGCGAGATCGAGAATATCGGCGCGCGGCGGTTGCAGACGGTGATGGAAAAGCTGCTCGAAGACGTCAGCTTCAATGCCGAGGACCGCGGCGGGGAGACGGTTGTCGTCGACGCCGCTTATGTCGAGACGCATCTGGCAAGCATCGCGCGCAACACCGATCTCAGCCGGTTCGTGCTCTAGCGGGTCGCCGCCGCCGGAGCCGCCACCCGGTCCCACGGCACGAAATTGCCCAACCGACAGCGCGGCCCAGCGATCCCGCCGCCGCCGCGCTGGAGCGTGTAGAATTGGTCGTTGCGGCACAATTGCCCGCCGAACACCTCGGTGACGATCAGCGCGTCGCTGTTGAGGCCGGGGCAGGCATCGGGCAGATCGTTACGCCACACCCGCGCCCCGTCCTGGTAAAGCAAAATCCGGTTGCCGATTACTCGCGGTGTCGAAATCCGGCTGTTCGACAGGCACGTTTCGGGCTTGCCCGGCACCCGCCCGGCAAGCGCGCGGTCGAGATCCTTGCTGTCCGACCCGGTCATCGCGCCAAGCGCCGCGACCAAGCCGAGCGCGCGGATCATGGCTTGCGGTAGGGGACGAAGTCACCAAAGATGCAACTGCCACTTTGCACGCTGCTGACCAGATCGATTGTCCGGACGATGTCGCCGCGGCAAAATTGGCTGCTAAAGGTGGTCGTCACGATCGCATCACCACGCCGCAGCCCGAAACATCCACCGCCGGTGTCGGTCCGCATGATGTCGTTGCGGCCGTTTTTGTACAGGATCGTGTCGCCCACCCGGGTGCTTTCGCGATAGCGGACGGGACTGATGCACGACTGCGGCTTCCCCGCGACGAGCCCGGCCAATTGCTTGTCGAGATCGATCTTGTCCCTTGCATCCTGCCGCGCCTGATACCCCTTGGTATCGGCCGAAAGGGCGGAAGCGCCGCCAAGCAACAGGATTGCGGGAAGAATGAATCGGTACATGCTACGCGTCCTTTTCAAAGCGTCTGCCCCACCTGCCTTATACCGCATCCGCCGCTAGAAAACATCCTTCGCCGCACGCCGTTCGGCAAGCTGTTCGGCCGAGGACGCGCGCAGGAAGGGATTGGTGGCCAGCTCCAGCGCGATCGTCGTGGGCACGGTCGGCTCGCCCGCCGCACGCTTGGCGTCTACGTCGCTCATCCGCTCGGTAACCGCGGCATTGTCGGGCTCGGCCGCCGCGGCATAGCGCCCATTCGACTGGGTATATTCGTGCGCGCAATACACGATCGTCTCGGGGGGCAAAGTCGCCAGGCGCTGCATATTGGCATACATCTGCGCGGGGCCACCCTCGAACAATCGGCCGCAGCCCATCGCGAAGAGCGTGTCGCCGCTGAACAGCGCGGCATCGTCGGCCATGTGGAAGACGATGTGCCCGGCGGTGTGACCCGGTGTCTCCATTACGGTCGCGACATGCGCGCCGATGCGCACCGTGTCGCCCTCGCGCAGGGCCACGTCGAGTGTCGGGATCTTCTCCGCTTCGGCGGCGGGGCCGCTGACCGTTGCGCCGAGCGCCTTGATCGCGGCATTGCCGTCGGTGTGATCGGGGTGCCAGTGCGTGTTCCAGATCTGCGAGATCTTCCAGCCTCGCGCCTCGGCTTCGGCTAGAACCGGTGCCGCCTCGCTCGGATCGACCACGATCGTCTCGTTCGATGCGGGATCATGCACCAGCCAGACATAATTGTCGCTCAGCGCCGGGATGCGGACGATTTCGAGGTTGCTTGGCATTACCATTCCCCCACATTGGGCATCGACACCCATGGTTCCGCTGGCGCGAGCGCCGGGCCGTCCTGCAGCAATTCGATCGAGATCAGGTCGGGCGTGCGGACGAACGCCATATTGCCGTCGCGCGGCGGGCGGTTGATCGTCACGCCGCCGTCCATCAACCGCTGGCAGGTCTCGTAGATATCATCGACATAATAGGCCAGATGCCCGAAATTGCGGCCGCCGGTATAGACTTCGGCGGGCTGTCCCTCGGCCGGCCAATTATAGGTCAGCTCGACTTCGGCGCTGGCGCGCTGGCCTGGCGCGGTCATGTCTTCAGGCGTCGCGAGGAAGATCAGCGTGAAGCGCCCCGCCGTGCTTTCCATGCGCCGCACCTCTTCAAGCCCAAGCAGCTTGAAGAACGCAACCGTCGCGTCGGGATCGGTCACGCGGATCATCGTGTGGAGGTATTTCATCAGTCACGCGGCTCCTGTCGGCAGTCATGGTGCAGATAGGCGCAGCGGCGGTCTCACGCCAGTGCGATGGCGCGATCGGACGATATCAAAAAGCGATTATGGCTTGGCGTCGAACTGCTTGAGCGCTGCCGCTGCCGCCTTTCCCGCCGCGCTGTCTGGCCGCAGCGTCACCGCTTCGCGCCACGCCGCACGCGCGCCAGCCTCGTCACCCGCCAGCGCAGCGATGTTGCCGGCTTCGAGTTGCACCGCCGGATCGTCCGCGCCCAGGCGCAGCGCCTCGGCAATGTCAGTTTTCGCGCGCACCACCTGCTGTTCGCGCCGTGCGAGCGTTGCCGAGAGCAGCCACGCCAGCGGATCGGCCGGAACTTCGGTCAGCGCCCGATCGAGATCGTCGCGTGCCCCCTCTGGATCGTTGCTCGCGACCATCGCCCGCGCGCGGTCGAGATGCGCCTCGCCCAGCGGCAGGCCTTTCAGCGTCCCGCCCGAGATTGCCGCATCGAGCGCGCTTCGTGCCTTGGCCGCGTCGCCAGCTGCAAGCCAGGCGTTCCCCGCCTGCGCCCAGTAATTGGCATCGCGCGTATCGCCGGCCTTTTCGGCGGCGCGCGCAGCGCTTTCGAACGATGCGGCCGCCGCCGACCAGCGCGCTTCATTGGCATAGGCCATGCCGAGGCACTGGCTGGCGAAGAAGCTGCCGCCCGCCAATTGCCATTGGCCCGCTTCGGCTTCGGCGGCAGTCGGATCGCTTTTCGCGCGGTCGAGGCAGCGTTCGTAACGATCCGCGACCGGCGCGGGCGGGCCGACCGCGGTGGCGGCCTGGGCGAGCAAGAACAACAGGATCATAAGGCGCGCATCACATCCTCTAGTGCCGCGATCAGCGCGGCGAGGTCCGCATCGCGCGACAGGCGGTGGTCACCGTCCTTGATCAACTGCACCTGCACATTGGCTGAACGCAGCAATTCGGCCAGCCGGACGGCGCGGTTCCACGGCACGTCGGTATCCGCCATGCCCTGCAGCAACCGCACCGGCACATCGATCGGGAGCCCGGTAAACATCACGCGATTGGCCTCGCCCGATTGCCAGAAGGCGCGGGTGTAGACCATCGGTAGATCGGCATAGCGTCCGACCCGTTCGAGCCGCCCGTCGGAGAGCAGCGTCAATTTCTCCTCCACGCTGAAGCCCCAGTCGGTGAAATCGGGCGCGGGCGCGATGCCGACGAGTCCGGCGACCTGCTCCGGCCGGTCGCGCGCGACCAGCAGCATCAGCCATCCGCCCATCGATGATCCGACCAGTACCGCCGGCCCATCGACCAGTTCATCGAGCATCGTCACGACATCATCGCGCCAACCAGCAAGTGTCTGTTCCTCGAACGCGCCCTCGCTATGGCCGCATCCGCCATAATCGAAGCGGAGGTACGCGCGACCCGTCCGCTTGGCCCACGCCTCCAGCGCCAGCGCCTTGGTGCCCTCCATGTCCGAGCCATAGCCGGGCAGGAACACGACCGTGGGGCCGGTGCCGGGGGTCTTGTGATAGGCGAGGGCGGGGCGGGGCGGGGGCGCGGGGGTGTCGGTCATGCCCTCGACTTAGCGCGCGGGGCAGGGGCGGGGAAGCAGCCAATAGCCCCTGCACCACCCCTCAACCACCCCGGCGCAAGCCGGGGCCCTGTTGCGGAGGTTTATCAGATAAAGCGCTGCGCTCGCCCGATACTGCTCCGCAACTGGGCCCCGGCCTTTCGCCGGGGTGGCGCGAAAAAGTGAAACCGTTATTGCTCGTGAAGAAAATCATGCACCGCCGCATGGAACGCTTTGGGCTGATCGAGCATAATGAAGTGCCAGCTATTGGCAATCGGCACGAGCTTCGCCGGCGACCCGGCGTAGCCACTTTCCCAGATCGTTTTCGCGCGCGGCCCGGCGCCAGTCGCATAGAGCACCGTAAAGGGTTTAGCGGTGATCTTCGCCAGCTCCGGGCGGACATCGGTGGTCATCGCCTCATACAGCGCCTGTGCCGTCGCCGCCGGGGCCGCCTTGTTGCCCCAATTGGCGACCTTGATCCGTCCCTCCGGGGTGATCGACCAGATTCCGCCTGGGTCGGTTGTTACCGTCGCGGTCTGAAGCGGAGTCGCCAGCGTCCGCGCGCGCGCTTGCTCGGCAAAGGAGCGCGCCGCCTCGACGGTCATGCCGGGGTCGAACAACAGGCTGAAAAACGGCAGCGCATCGACCACTATCACCCGCCCGGTCGAGCCCGGATAGCGTGCGCCCATCATCATCGCCAGCAACCCGCCGATCGAATGGCCGATGATCGCGGGGTCCTTGATGTTATGCTTGCGGATATAGCCATCGAGGTCGGCAGCGACGCCCTCCAGCACGCCCGGCTTGGCATTCTCGCCGACCGCATCGCCGCCAAAACCGTTGACTTGCACCAGATACACCCGGTGCATTTTGGCCAGGTCCGGCGCGATCCCGTCCCATACTGCGCGGGGGGAGGCGAGGCCCGGGATCAGGATGACCGGGCTGCCCGTTTCGCCCATCGTCGTGACCGAGATATGCGGCATCCGCTCCACGGCGGGGGCGGTCGTAGCAGCACCCTCCGTCGCATTCGGGGCGGCGTGCAGCGCGTGGCCGTGGAGCAGCAGTAGCGGGAAACCGACCGCGGCGATCAAGCGCGCTTTGGTAGCAGGGGTCATGCTTCAATCTCCTTCGACGGGCTGACGAAAATTTCTTCGATCGCGAGACCGAACAATTCGGCGATGCGGAAGGCGAGCGGGAGCGAGGGATCATAGCGCCCTGTTTCGATCGCGTTGACGCTCTGGCGCGACACCTCGAGCCGGTCGGCCAGATCGCCCTGGCTCCACCCTCGTTCTGCGCGCAAGACGCGGAGACGGTTGGTCATGCTGCTGCGCCGGAACTCATGCGATCGCGCACATTCAGTCCGCACTGCACCAGCCCGAACGCCCCGCACCACAAAGGAAAGGCGAGGAAAGCTGGCGGCTCCTCGGCCACGCCACCATTGGCAAGAAAACCCCACACGGTCAGCACCGCGAGCAGCACGGCCAGCCCGCCCAACATCGCCGTGACCAAGCGCTGACGCAGGAACTCGTCGCGCTCCTCCAGCAGATACAGACCCATCACTCCGATGACCGCGAGCAAAGGGAGCGAAGGCGCGACCGCGAGCGCCGCAAGTGTGACGCCGCTCGGATGCCAGAAGCGAATTACGTATGTCGAGGCGAACAGGAGAACGACATAACCGACCATCGCCGGGAAAAACCGCGCGAGATACCGCCGTTGCGCCATATTATGCTTTGACATGTAAAGCTCCCTTTCGAATCAGTGAAGGAAGCTTTACAGTCAAGGTCGCTTGTCTGTCAAGGGTGCTGTACAGCTCGCGCCACCGCCTCCGCCACCTTGATCCCATCGACCGCCGCCGACAAAATTCCGCCAGCATAACCCGCGCCCTCGCCCGCCGGGTACAGTCCCACCGTGTTGAGGCTCTGGAAATCGTCGCCGCGGGTGATGCGGATAGGGGCGGAGGTACGCGTCTCGACACCGGTCAGCACCGCATCGGGATGGTCGTAGCCGGGGATTTCGCGGCCGAACTGAACCAGCGCCTCGCGCATCGCCGTCACCGCGAACTCGGGCAGGCACAGAGCTAGGTCGGTCATCGTCACGCCAGGTTTGTAAGACGGCGTCACGCTGCCAAGTTTCGTCGACGGGCGTCCGGCCAGGAAATCGCCGAGCAATTGCGCCGGCGCGTTATAGTTCGATCCGCCCGCCACGAACGCGCGTTCCTCGATCTCGCGTTGCAGCGCGATCCCGGCTAGCGGCCCGTCGGGATAATCGCGGGCCGGATCGATCCCGACGACCATACCGGAATTGGCGTTGCGCTCGTTGCGCGAATATTGACTCATTCCGTTGGTCGCGACACGCCCAATTTCGGAGGTCGCCGCCACCACCGTACCGCCGGGGCACATGCAGAAGCTGTACGCCGTCCGCCCGTTCTTGGCGTGGTGCGAGATGTGATATTCCGCCGCACCAAGGATCGGATTACCCGCGTTCGCGCCAAAGCGCGCGCGGTCGATCCAGGATTGCGGATGCTCGATCCGCACGCCGATCGAGAAGGGCTTGGCCTCGACGAAAACGCCGCCGTCATGGAGCATCTGAAACGTGTCGCGCGCGCTGTGCCCGACCGCGAGCACGACCTGCTCGGCCTCCAGATAGCCGCCGCCATGCAAATGCAGCCCGCGCATCCGCCGCACGCCCGCCGCATCGGTCGCCACGTCCACGCCATCGACGCGCGTCTCGAAGCGATATTCACCACCGAGCGCCTCGATCGTCGCGCGCATCGATTCGACCATCGTCACCAGGCGGAAGGTGCCGATATGCGGATGCGCCTCAGTCAATATCTCGGGCGGTGCGCCCGCTTTGACGAACTCGATCATCACCTTGCGGTCGAGGTGGCGCGGGTCCTTGATCCGGCTGTAGAGCTTGCCGTCTGAGAATGTCCCCGCGCCGCCCTCGCCGAACTGCACGTTGCTTTCGGGGTTGAGCACGCCGCGCCGCCACAGGCCCCACGTGTCCTTGGTCCGTTCGCGCACCACCTTGCCGCGATCGACGATGATCGGCTTCAACCCCATCTGCGCCAGGATCAGCCCGGCAAACAACCCGCACGGCCCCGCGCCGATCACCACCGGGCGGGGGCCGCGATAGTCGGTCAGCTTGGCGACGAATTTGTACGACGTATCGGGCGTGCGCTGGACGCCCCGGTCCTTCTTCATCCGCGCAAGCACCGGGGCTTCGTCGCGCAGCGTCACGTCGACCGCATAGACGAGCTGGATGTCGGCCTTGTCGCGCGCGTCATGCGCGCGGCGGGCGATGGCGAAGCGCACCATGTCGCGCGGCGTGATGCGCAGCCGCTTACGGATCGCGGCGGGCAATTCCTCATCCGCATGGTGCAGCGGCAGGCGGAGTTCGGTGATGCGGAGCATGGGCGCGCTTTAGCGGGGTGAGGCGCGGTAAACAAATCCTCCCCGGAACGGGGAGGCGGACCGCTCGGCTTCTTCAGCCGAGTGGTGGAGGGGGCGTGCGGCAAGTGTTCCGTTGGGGCATCGCTATCCTACACCCATCGCGCCGCGGCAAAGCCGCGCCGTCCGGACGCACCTTAGGCTCGGCGCAGCGTCGCTGCGCCGAGCCTAAGGTGCGTCAGATCACATATTCCACCGTCCGCCGCTGCGTTTCGTCCGCCATCACGGCGGCGCGCTTATCGACGATCTGCTTGTTCAGCCGCATCACGGTGCTGCTCCCGGTGGTCTTGAACGCAAAGGGCAGGACGCCGTGGACCACGCCCGCCAACCCTGCGCCGATCATCGTGATCCCGAAGCGCGTCGCGACGCCGAAATGCTCGGCATAGCTCTCGCCGACCGAGGCGGGGTGATCAAGAAACAGGCGGCGGAACATTGAGCGGCTCCCTCTTACGTTACGTACTTTTAGCTGCGATTTGTGGCAGCATATCGGCGGCGAGCTGGCTGAGCGTATCGTCGCGCGCACCCATCACCACGATCCGGTCGCCGGGCCGCGCTTGCGCAACGATCCACGCGGCGGCGTCAGCCCGGTCGGCGATATGCCGCGCATTTGTGCCAATCTCGGCAACGATGTCGGCGCTGGTCACCTCGCGCGCGACCGTGCCGCCTTGATAGACCGGGTCCGGCAGTGCCAGCAGGTCGTCCGGCCCGAGCGACTCCCGGAACATTGCGGTGAGTTCGTGCCGCATCACCTTGAGCGGTCCATAGCCATGCGGCTGAAACAGCACGAGCAACCGCCCGGGGAAAGCGTGCAACGTGGCGAGCGTCGCCGAAATCTTGTCGGGGTTGTGCCCGAAATCATCGATCACGCTTACGCCATACGCTCCGCCGACCAGTTCGAAGCGTCGCTTGAGCCCGCTAAAACCCTCAATCGCGCCGACTGCATCGCCAAGCGGCACCCCCGCCGCGCGCACCGCGCCGAGCGCCGCCAGCGCGTTGGAGACATTGTGCGTGCCCGGTACCGAGAGCCGTACCGGGTGCGTCCCCCCGTCCGCCATCAAATCGAAGGCAATCGCGAACGGCTCGGGGCGCAGATTGCGGGCGCTCAGGTCGGCGTCGTGTTCGACCGCAAAGGTCACTCTCTCGCCCTGCAGCGTCGCCGCCAGCGCGGCCGTTTCCGCATCGCCGATGTTAAGCACCGTCGTCTCGGCCTTGCCCGCGAAATCACCGAACAGCGCGCGCAATTCCTCGAGCGATTTGTGATCGAGGCTGACGTTGTTGAGCACCGCGATTTTCGGCTGGTACAAGGCGATCGACCCGTCGCTTTCATCCACCTCGCTGACGAACGCGTCTCCGCCGCCGACCAGCGCGCTGGCAAACGGTGCAGAGGGACTTGCGAAATTCTTCATCACCGCGCCGTTCATCACGGTCGGGTCGCGCCCGCAGACGTGCAGGATCCAGCCGATCATGCCCGTCACGGTCGATTTGCCGCTGGTACCCGCAACGCCGATCGGCAGCGTGCTTTGGTTGAACAGGCTCGCCAGCAATTCCGCCCGGCTCATCCGCTGTGCCCCGACCCGCCCCGCCGCCACGATATCTGCGACGCTCGCCTCAACCGCGGCCGAGGCGACGACGATTTGCTCCGCCGATGTCACGCCAGATCCGTCCTGCGGGAACAGCGTCACGCTCTTGGCGGCGAGATCGGCGAACTTGGCGGGCAGCGCGCCGCGGTCGAGCGTCCGGTCCGATCCGGCAACGCGCGCACCACGACCGGCCAGAATCATCGCCAGCGGCATCATGCCGCTGCCGCCGATCCCGACAAAAAAGTAGGATTTGCCGTCGCTCATCTCCCCGCGCTATCGCTCTGCGGGCGCAAGTGCAACGGAGCAGGCATGAAGATTGGCGTAGTGGCACCCGCACGCGGCATCGACGAAGCGCTGGCGGCGCGCGCGCTTGGGCTGACCGCCGTGGCGATGCCGACGGTCGATCTTGTCTTCCACCCGCAATGCTTCCTGTCCGAAGGGCATTTCGCCGGCCCCGATGCGGCGCGTGCCGCGGCCTTCCTCGAAATGGCGAACGATCCGACCATCGACGCAATCTGGTTTGCGCGCGGCGGCTATGGCTCGAACCGCATCCTCCACACCGTCCTCCCGCAATTGGGCGCGGCGGCGCGGCGGAAAACCTATCTCGGTTATTCCGACATGGGGTTCCTGCTCGGCGCGCTCTATGCTGCGAAGATCGGGCGGCCGGTCCACGGCCCGATGGTAGGGGATGTCACGCGCCGCGACGGCGGCGTTGCCTTTGCGCGCAGCCTTCGCTGGCTGGTGAACAAGGACCGCGGGGTGCTCGAACCCGGCCTCGACGCCGCGTTCAAGGGCCGCCCCGCCGCCGCTTTCAACCTCGCGATCCTCACCGCACTGACCGGCACGCCGTGGCTGCCCGATCTGACCGATCACGTGCTGCTGATCGAGGATGTGTCCGAACCGCTCTACCGGATCGATCGGATGCTCTTCACGATGGCGCACGCGACGCAACTGAAGGGACTGGCGGGCGTGCGGCTGGGGCAGGTGAGCGATGTCCAGCCCAACGATCCGCCCTGGGGCGAGACGCTCGAGACGATGATCACGCGCTGGTGCGGCGAAATGGGCGTGCCCTATCTCGGCCGCGCGGCGGTCGAACACGGGGCGAACAATCACGTGGTGCCGTTCGGGTTGGCGTAAGCACGCCCCCGGCGTTTGTGCTGAGCGTGTCAAAGCACCGCTCCGTTCCCGCGCCACGACAACAGCCCTTGGACAGGCGCAGCGCGAACGGCGGGGGACTAAGCCGCGCGCAGAAAGGCCGCTCGATCGTCGTCGTCATTGGCGGACGATCGTTCCTTGCGCGCCGCTCTCGTCCGTCGTGCCCGCCCGGCGCGACGCGGCAGCCGGCGCGTCATGCTGTTGCGCAGCGCCGGCCCTGCGCGCGTGGCGGTCGTAACCACCGCCGCCGTCACCACGATATCGAGATAGATCGAGATATCCCACAGCACCACCAGCGCCATGTCGAGCGGCCCGGCCATCGCCAGCACTTCCCCGCCAACGACGATAACGATCGACATCAGCGCGAAGAAGATGAGATGTCGCCGCTCCAACGTCGCCAGCCGTGCGCAAGTCGCATCGACCATTATGCGCTGGATCCAGTGTGCGGCAGAAGTTTCGGGAAAGCACCGCAGCGTCACGGTGATCAGCAGCAAAAGACCGGCAAGCATCGTATCCCCCACACCCCAGGCGACCAAGATAGGACGTCATGCAGCGCCGTACAGGCCTCGCGGCAAGGCGATAACGCGACCTTAACGCTGTCCGTGGCACGCGTTGCCGGATTGGCCCTGAAGGAAGCGCGCCGGTGAAGACCGTTCTGAGCATTGCCGCATTGCTATGTTTTGGCGCCCTGCAGGGGTGCTCCGCCCCCGCGCCTGCTAATGTCTATGCCGCGACGCCCGAAACGATCTTCGCGATTCTCGACCAAATGGACATTCCCGCTGGCCCGCAAGGTCCGATGGGGACGCTCGACATCACCAAGGCGGCGGTCGAGCCGAAAACGATCAGTTGGACCGGGTCGGGCGCGCACGCCGTAATCAAATGCACGGCGGCGCTCGTCCCGCTCGACCCGGCGCGCACGCAAATCGACGTCGTGTGCGGCGGTGGTGGCCCAAGCGCGGGTGGCACGGCCGGGACGGTAAGCGATCTCGCCCGTTTTGCGATGATCGAACAGGTCGATTCGACGTTGCGCGGGCGGCCGTTCAACTGGGAAACCGTGCAACTGCGCGCCGGCGCGAGCCTGATGGAGACTTTGCCGCAGATGCAATCCGAAGCGCTCGCGACGAATCGCGAAATGCAGGCGGCGCAGGCTCAAACGCAGGCTCCTGCCCCCGCCCCCGGTGAGCCCTCGGTCGACCCGACTGCCGGACAAGCGGAGCAACCCGTCGCGCCCGATCGAGGCAGCGTCAGTCCGGTGCCGTTCGCCGAGTAATCCGCGCGGCGCTTGCAACCACGTCGGGGCTCGGCGTAAGCGGGCGGCTCCGATAAGCGTTCGAAAGCCCGATCCCAATGTCTGCCCTGTTCCGCATCTCGCTGCCCGACGGTTCCGTCCGTGAGGTAGCCCCGGGGACTACCCCCGCGGATGTGGCTGCAAGCATCGGGCCGGGCTTGGCCAAGGCGGCGATCGCCGCGCGCGTCGATGGCGAACTGCGCGACATCATGCGCCCGTTCGAGGGTGATGCTGCGCTCGCGTTGGTGACCGCGAGGGACGAGGCCGACGCGCTCGAGCTCGCCCGCCACGATTTCGCGCATGTCCTGGCGGAAGCGGTTCAGCACCTGTTCCCAGGTACGCAGATCACCTTCGGCCCTTCTACCGACGACGGTTTCTATTACGATTTCGCGCCGAAAGATCGCCCCTTCACTGATGAGGATCTCCCCGCGATCGAGGCCGAGATGCGCCGCGTCATCGCGCGGGACGAGCCGTTGATCCGCGAAGTGTGGAGCCGCGCGGATCTGATCGACCGCTGGACCAAGCAGGGCGAGAGCTTCAAGGCCGAATGGGCCGCCGAACTCCCCGAAGGCGAGGAACTGACGGTCTATAAGGCCGGTAATGGTGCCGACGCCTGGCTCGATATGTGCCGCGGTCCGCACCTCGCCTCGACCGGAAAGCTCGCGCCCGATGCGTTCAAACTCACGCGGGTTTCGGGCGCCTATTGGCGCGGCGACCAGAAGAACGCGATGCTCAGCCGCATCTACGGCACCGGCTGGTTGAGCAAGAAGCAGCTCGACGCGCATCTGACGATGCTCGAGGAAGCCGCCAAGCGCGACCACCGCAAGATCGGGCAGGAAATGGACTTGTTCCACCTCCAGTCCGAGGCGCAAGGGTCGGTTTTCTGGCACCCCAAGGGCTTCATCCTGTGGCGGCAGCTTGAGGCCTATATGCGCCGCCGGCTCGACGCGGCGGGCTATGCCGAGGTCAAGACGCCGCAATTGATGGACGCGCGCCAATGGGAGCAATCCGGCCATTGGGGCAAGTATCGCGAGAACATGTTCGTCGTTCCCGACGAGATCCCGAGCACCGAGGATGACGCCGCGATCTTCAGCGGCACCGCCGACCTGATGGCATTGAAGCCGATGAACTGCCCGGCGCACGTCCTCATTTTCCGCCAAGGGATCAAGAGCTACCGCGACTTGCCGATCCGCATGGCCGAATTCGGCTGCTGCCACCGCAACGAGCCGCATGGCGCACTCCACGGCATCATGCGCGTCCGGCAATTCACGCAGGACGACGCACACATCTTCGTGCGCGAGGATCAGTTGGTCGCCGAGGTCCAGCAGTTCTGCGAACTCCTCGACAGCGTGTACCGCGACCTCGGGTTCGAGGATTATGCGGTCAAGCTGGCGCTGCGTCCCGATGCACGTTTCGGCACCGACGAGATGTGGGACAAGGCCGAGCACGAATTGCGCGAGGCCGTACTGACCTCGGGGCTCAGCGACTCGATCAAGGCCAAGTTCGAGGAACTGCCGGGCGAGGGTGCCTTCTACGCGCCGAAACTCGAATTCCACCTCACCGATGCGATCGGTCGGACATGGCAAGTCGGCACGATCCAGTCCGACCGCGTCCTGCCAGAACGACTCGATGCGAGCTATGTCGGCGCGGATGGCGAGCGGCATCGTCCGGTGATGCTCCACCGCGCGATTCTCGGCACGTTCGAACGCTTTCTCGGTATCCTGATCGAACATCATGCCGGGCGTTTCCCGCTGTGGCTGGCGCCGGTGCAGGCGGTGGTCGCGACGATCGTGTCCGATGCCGATGATTACGCCATCGAGGTCGTGGAAAAGCTCAAGGCGGCCGGGCTGCGCGTCGAAACCGACCTGCGCAACGAGAAGATCAATTATAAGGTGCGCGAACACAGCCTCGCCAAGGTCCCAAACCTGCTTGTCGTCGGCAAGCGCGAGGCCGAGGAAGGCAAGGTCGCGCTCCGGCAGTTGGGCAGCGATCGCCAGCAATTCCTCACCTTGGACGATGCGATCGCGATGCTCGTGCGGGATGCGACGCCGCCGGATTTGTGCTAACCCGCCCGTCATGACGGTATTCCAGAACATCCGGAAAGGCTTGATCCCGGCGCGGCTGACCGTCGCCGACGTGTACGCCCTGCAGGAAGCGGGGGTCATCGACGAGCACGAGCATTTCGAGTTGATCGACGGGGAGATCGTGCCGATGGCGGCGGTCAAGTTCAGTCAGCACGAATGGATGAAGTCGCGTCTCAACGAGGCGCTGGTCTTGGCAAAGCCGCGCGCGGCGGGGCTTTTTGTCGAGCCGTCCGTCACGCTCAACGAAACGACATTCGTGGAGCCCGATCTGGTCATCTGGCCACGCGACATCCCGTCGCAGGAGGTACGCGGGCCCGATCTGGAACTGGTGGTCGAGGTCGCGATCTCCTCGCTCGGCTATGATCTGCGCCTCAAAGCGCGCCTTTACGCCCAGCACGGAGTGCACGATTATTGGGTCGTAGACGCCTTGCGTAAGACGATCCGCGTGCATCGCGCCCCGGTCGACGGCATCTATACCGACGTCGAAGAGTATGAGGCGCAGGACCCGGTAACGGCGTTGCTGCTACCGGGCGTGGTGATTCGACTCGACGCGTTGGACTGATCTTCCAAGATCGCCATTTATTCCCTATATATCCCTATCAACAACGACAGGAGCTCTACCTATCCGTCCTCCCATGACCCGCCAGGCGCCGCCGATGAACGGCCCTCGCTTCAACGAATTCATTGTGTCGCCCAAGGTCCGCGTCATCGACGGGGACGGCGAAAATCTTGGCGTGATGTACACGCGCGAGGCGATGGAGCAGGCGCGCGAGGTCGGTCTCGACCTGGTCGAAGTGTCGCCCAACGCCGATCCGCCCGTCGCCAAGTTCCTCGATGTCGGCAAGTTCAAATATGAGGCCCAGAAAAAGGCCAACCTCGCCCGCAAGAGCCAGAAGACGCAGGAGATCAAAGAGATCAAGATGCGTCCCAACATCGATGATCACGATTACGACACCAAGATGAAGAAGGTGCTCGAGTTCATCGACGAAGGCGACAAGGTCAAGATCACGTTGCGCTTCCGCGGGCGTGAATTGAGCCACGGCCAGCTCGGCATGGTGCTGCTCCAGCGCGTCCAGGCCGATGTGGCGGAAACCGCCAAGGTCGAGGCGTATCCGCGCATGGAAGGCCGTCAGATGCTGATGGTGCTTGCCCCCAAATAATTTCGCGCTTCGCCGTGGCCGATGGTCACGGCGACCGCCGGTCCCGGCTGCGAAATTCCCAGCTTTACGTAACGTCGTTTCGCCATGCCCGATCTTCGGACATGGCTGCTCGCTGTGGCGCGATTGCACCACAGCGATTCCGTTACGTCTTCAAATACATGATTTTTGCTGGACGTCTGCGCCTGTGCAGTTAAGGCGCGGCGCAATACCCGAATAACGAAAAAATCTGGAGAGTGTTGTAATGCGTAAGTCCGCGTACCTGTTGTCCGTCGCCGCCATCGCCGTTTCGGCTCCCGCTTTCGCGCAGACCGCCCCGGCCCCGACCGGACCGACAACGACTCAGGCGGATGCTCAGGCCGGTACGCCCGCGACCGCCCCCGCAGAGGTCGCCGCCCCCGAAGCCGCACAAATCGAAGACACTGGCGGCGATATCGTCGTGACCGCCACGCGCCGCGCGGATCGCCTATCGAACGTGCCGATCGCGGTGTCGGCAATCGGCCAGGCCTCGCTGCAGAATTCGGGCGGTTCGGACATCCGCTCGCTCAACCAGTTGGCCCCGTCGCTGCTGATCTCCTCCACCGGCAGCGAATCGAACGCCTCGGCCCGCATCCGCGGCGTCGGCACGGTCGGTGACAATCCCGGTCTCGAAAGCTCGGTCGCGGTGTTCATCGACGGCGTCTATCGCAGCCGCACCGGCGTCGGCTTGAACGAACTCGGCGAAATCGACCGAGTCGAAGTGCTGCGCGGGCCGCAGGGCACGCTGTTCGGCCGCAATGCCTCGGCCGGCCTCATCAACATCATCACGCGCGGGCCGGAGTTCAAATTCGGCGGCAATGCCGAGGGGACGTACGGCAATTACGACCAGAAGCGCCTCGCGCTCGGCCTGACCGGCCCGATCACCGACACGCTCGCCTTCCGTGTCGACGGCATCTATGTGAACCGCGATGGCTTCTACAAGAATGTGACCCAGGGCGGCGGCAGCGAAGCGCGTGTCAACGATCGCGACCGCTATTTCGTTCGCGGGCAATTGCTCTTCAAGCCGACCGCGGACCTCAGCTTCCGGTTGATCGGCGATTATTCGCACCGCAAGGAAAGCTGCTGCGGCGCCAACTATTACAGCCAGGCGCAGACCTTCGACCCGACCGCCAACGCGGTCCAGGCGAACGGCAGCAGCGTGAATACCGACGGTGCCGTCGCGGTCAGCGACGCCAATCCGATCGTCGATATTCTCCGTCGTGCAGGGGCCGCTTATCCGCTCGCGGGCAACACGCCCAACCCGTTCAACCGCGAAGTCGCGCTGACGCCGGGCCAGACCTATCGCAACACCACGGTCGATTACGGCGGCTCGCTCCAGGCCGATTGGAACCTTGGCGGTGCCACGCTCACCTCGATCACGGCGTACCGCGAATACAAATCGGGCAATGCCGGCGATGTCGATTACACCAACGTCGACCTGACGCACCGCGCCGCCGACGGCAACGCCTACCGCCAGTTCCGCACCTTCACGCAGGAAGCGCGTTTGCAGGGTTCGGCGTTCGACAACCGGCTCGATTGGCTTGTCGGCGGCTTCTATTCGAACGAGCGGCTGCGCGTCGTCGATAACGCCCAGTTCGGCGCGCAATATGGCGCGTTCGCGGCGTGCCGTCTGGTCGCCAACATCAGCCAGAACGCCGTGCTGCAGAACAATGCGGCGCCCGGCTGTCTCTCGGCGACCGGCCGTGCGACGATCACCGGCGCATTCGGTGGCGCCGGGCCGCTCGCTTCCGCCGTGCTGGCCGGGCTCGATCGCCTCTCGACCGTCAACAATGTCGGCGACAATGGCTCGGTCTATCGCCAGAAGAGCGAAAATTTCGCCTTCTTCACGCACAACATCTTCCGCGTGACCGATACGGTCTCGCTGACGCTGGGCGGCCGCTACACGCATGAGGCGAAGGATTTCGGCGCGAACTTCAACAACACCAACACGGTGTGCCCGGTGCAGCAGGCCAACCTGTCGCCGCTGCTCGCCAGCGCCAATGTCCCCGCCGCCGCCAAGACCTATATCGGCGGCATCCTGACGCTGACCTGCACGGGCAATTCGTCGTCGCAGCTCAACGCCCTGAACCTGCAGAACAATTTCGGCGAGGGTAAGGTCACCGGCACCGCGGTCCTGTCCTGGAAGCCGATCCCCAGCCTGTTGACCTACGCGTCCTATGCCAAGGGCTATAAGGCCGGCGGCTATAACCTCGATCGCTCGCCTTTGGGCGGTGTGTCCGGCGTGTTCGGTCCGCGCAGCAATGCCGATGCGTCGGGCCTGAAGTTCGATGCGGAAACGGTCAACAGCTACGAACTGGGTGCCAAGTTCAAGACGCGCGGCTTCACGCTCAACGTCGCGGCGTTCCGCTCGGAGTTCAAGAACTTCCAGCTCAACACCTTCAACGGCTCGGTCTTCGTCGTGCAAAACGTCCAAGGCTGCTCGACCGGCCTCAACGGCGGCGACACCGACAATCTGGCCGCAACCGGCCAGTGCAGCGGCAGCGCCAACAAGCCCGGCGTGATCTCGCAGGGTGTCGAGCTTGAAGCGACGATGACACCGATCCGGCAGTTGCAGGTGACGGTGGGCTACACCTATGCCGACACCAAATTCGCGCGCAATCTGGTCGGCAATGCAGCCGGTGCCCCGCTCGATCCGGCACTGTTCCTGCTGCCGGGCAAGCAAATGTCGAATGCTCCGACGCACGTCGTCACCGGCTCGATCGCCTGGACGCCGGAACTCGGCTCGAACGGCCTGTCGGGTCTGGTCTATGTCGATAGCCGCCTGAGCTCGGACTATAATACCGGGTCCGATCTGGCACCGGAGAAGAAGCAGGATGGTTTTGCTTTGGTCAACGCGCGCGTCGGCATTCGTGGGCCCAACCAGCTTTGGGCGCTCGAATTCTGGTCGCAGAACGTGTTCAACAAACAGTACATCCAGGTTGCGTTCAACGCCCCGTTCCAGGGTGCCGGTTCGTCGGCCAACGTCGCTGCCTTCGGTGGCACCGGCAACGCGCTCTACTCGGCCTTCCTCGCCGAGCCACGCACCTATGGCCTGACGCTGCGCTCGCGGTTCTGAGCTAGCGCGTAGAACGAAAAGCGGCCCGTCCCTCTGATCGAGGGGCGGGTTGTTTCGGTTCGGCGTCTGCAAGCGCGCGATCGGCGATTGAGACCAACGATACCGGCCCGTGGGACACTCGCCCTTGGGTGTTCCTGTTCGAATAAGACGAACAACTCGCGTGTGGATTTCCACAAGGGCAACCGGGGAAAGCGTCGCGCGCGACTATCTCGCGACGCTTCCCACTTTCGACCACGAGCAGATGGCGAAGGCGATGTGGTCGACCGCAAACGCCGCGGTCCCGGTGTGGACGAAGGGCGGTTAGCGCCGGAACCAATCTCCGACGGTCGCTCCACTCCCAATTGCGGACATCGAGTCGGCCGCCTGCTTGTCCAAAACCCGGCAGTAAAAAGCGCGACCCTCAGTCGCATGCGCCGCCAGAGTTTAGAGCACCGCCTCGATATACTGCGACAGAAGTGGGTCGTGCTGAAATCGATCGGCGTGGCTGTCCAGATAACCAAGCTGCGATGAGGGTTCTTTGTACGTCGAATGTCGTACGTCGCTGAAGCCCGCCGCCCGAACCGCCTTCAACATTTCCGCTCGCGAATACAGATACTGGTGGCCATGCCCATAGAAGCTGCCGTTGACCACATCGCACGGTACCGTGCCATCGAGCACGCCTGCACTCAGCCAGTCGAGATCAGGCGTTGCAATCCGCAGGACGCCGCCCGGCTTCAACACCCGTGCACATTCGCGGAGCATTATGGCCGCGTCTGCCTTGGAAATGTGCTCGATAAATTCCTCGGTGAAGACGTAATCTATTGATGCGTCGGCGAACGGCAACTTTGTTGCTAACCCGGATTATTCATCGGGAGCGATAATCGGTGGTGGCGATCGTGGTCTAAGTCTTTGGTTTGGAGTAGAGAAAGGGTGCTTACGCCATCCCTCTGCTCCAGACAGAAAGTGCCACGACCGCCATGGCCGACGATAGTGGGTTCTCCTTCACCTTCCCAGCCATTCGTGGTCGAAAAATCACCGCCGCGTTCGACGGCGGTCGGCTGACGTCGGACGGCGGCGTGCTACTGCTCGCACAGGCCGAGCGGCGGTTGGGGATCGCGGATCGGCTCGCCGCCTGCATCGCTGATCCGCGCGATCAGGGTCGGGTGATCCACCGGGTCGCCGACATCTTGCGCGCCCGCATGCTCGCGATCTCGTGTGGGTATGAAGACGCCAATGATCTCGACGCCCTGCGGCATGATCCAGGGTTCAAGCTGGCGCTCGGCAAACTGCCGGGTGATCCGTTCGGGCTGGCCAGCCAGCCGACGATGAGCCGGTGGGAAAACGCGCCGACTACGCGCGAGTTGATCCGTCTGACCGGTACGCTGGTCGACCTTTATTGCGCGAGCTACCCCGTGCCACCTGCGGCGGTGACGCTCGACATCGATGATACCGTCGACGTCGTACACGGCGCGCAGCAGCTCTCTTTCTGGAACGGCCACTACGGCGAGCGCTGCTTCCTGCCGATCCATGTCTACGACACCGCTACCGGGCGGCCGGTTGCGATGCTGCTGCGCACCGGCAAAACGCCGTCGGGCAAGGAAGTCGCCGGCCATGTTCGCCGGCTCGTGCGACGTATCCGTCGCCACTGGCCCGATACCCGGATCACGCTGCGCGGCGATGGTCATTACGGTCGGCCAGAGCCGATGGCCTGGTGCGAGGCGAACGGAATCGACTACATCTTCGGGCTGCCCGGCAACCGCACGCTCCACGCCGATCCCGTCATCGTTCGGGAAGGCGATGCCTGCGCGACCGACCGGGCATTGCAGGGACTGGTCGAACTAAGGCGTTACGCAGAGACGCGCTACGCTGCGAAAACCTGGGGGAATACCGAACGTCGCGTCGTTGCTCGCATCGAGGCGAGCAGCCTCGGCCTCGACATCCGCCTCGTTGTCACCTCGCTTGCCGAGGGCAGCGCTGAACGGATCTATGACACGCTTTACTGCGCCCGCGGCCAGGCGGAAAACTTGATCAAGCTGCATAAAACGCAGCTGAAGAGCGACCGAACCTCCTGCTGCTCGGCCAACGCCAATCAGATGCGGCTCATCCTTCACACCGCCGCCTACTGGCTGATGTGGGCCGTGCGGCACGCTATGCCCGCAACCGCCACGCTCCGCACCGCCGAGTTCGCGACCATCCGCCTGCGGCTGCTCAAGGTCGCCGCGCGCGTCGTCGAAACCACCAGCCGCATCCGCATCGCCTTCGCAAGCGCCTGTCCCGATGCCGCGCTGTTCCGATCCATCGCGCTCAACTTGCGCACCACGGGACCATGATCGATGCGGCAGTGGCCGCCAAACGAACCCCGCCCATCAACTCCGCCCCAAACTGTGAACCCGCGATGAGACAGGCGCTTGGGACCCATGCGCCCTGCCTGCGGCTACACGACGCCTGCGCTGACCCATCGGCTGAGAAACGCTGCCGGTGAATAGATCAGGCTAAATCCATATAGGTGTCAGCGCGTGGATCGAGATCGGCCGTCAGCGCGCCTTCGATCGTATTGCTCCCGCCGCCCAAATTGAGCAGCTTCATGCCCGACTGGTGCGTCCAGCGATTGCGATAACCCCGTGACACCACAGGACCAACGACAGGCCAGAGAGCAGGGATCTTAGTCGCAGCAAACCTCGCCAGCGCGTGGATGGTTCCATAGCGTCGGCGGTAGAATGCTAGCTTAGGCAAGAGGCCATTTGGGGGCGGCGCAGTAAAGGTAAATGTCGTCATGGCAACGGCAAATAAATGCCCCGTATGCCCGTGTCACCACAAATTATTTCTATCTCAGCGCCTCGTTCGCTCCGCACAGGACAATAGGGTGCGGCGCGCATGGTGCTTCTTTTCTTGTTTTGACAGGGACCGGCCCTCGCTACTTCCCAACATCAACGAATGGCGCTTGCAATTCAGCACCAACCGACGGTCAAGAATGGTCGGTGAGCGTCGCCTTCCGACCCAATCCCCCACATCCGCCCTGTCCGATACGCAGCCGATCCGTCACCGTCGGAAGTCCGCTGCTTCAATTCGTCGGCACACGCGCTGATCCATACCGCCATGGACGACGTGAAGGGCGAGACCTTTGCGAATTTCGCCTTAAAAACAAGCATCTCCAGCGCTCGGGCCACCCGCGATGATGCGACTTTTGGGACTTTACGACGGTCCTCCATGCGTTGGGACGCGCCGACCGCTATACCGGTGGCTGCCACAACTCCACGGCGTTGCCCTCTGGATCGTGGATCCGCGCGAACCGCCCAGTGCTGGGATCATCCCATTCGGCCTTGGTCTCTACCGCAATCCCCGCTGCGGTCAGCGACGCGATCAGCGCGTCGATCTCCGACACGCGCAAATTCAGCATGAACTGCTTGTCGGCGGCGAAATAGTCGGTGTCGGCCTTGAACGGTGCGAAAACCACTGGGCCGCCTTGCGTCTCCCAGCTCCATGCATCGGGCGTCGCGCCGGGTGTGGAGACGCAGCCCGCGCCAATGCCGAGATGCGTCTTGTACCAGGCCGACAAAGCGTCGGGGGCTTTGCTGCGAAAGAAAAGCCCGCCAATTCCAAGTACCGGCATGTTGCGTCCCCCTCAGGCTGCGTCCGCCATCCTCTCACCTGCGGCGGCACCAAGCAAGCGCCGTTCGATCGTCTTCAACCGGGTGCTTGCGGCGATCTTGTCGCCGGTCAGATCGGTCAGATAGAAGGTATCGACCGCGCGCTCGCCATACGTCGCGACATGCGCCGAATGGATCGTCACCTTCGACTGAAACAGCACATGCGCCAATTGGTGCAGCAAGGCGGGCCGGTCGCGCGCGTTGATCTCGATCACGGTGAAGCGGTTCGATGCCTTATTGTCGATCAGCACGTTGGGCGCGATCGCGAATGCCTCCGCGCGGGGGCGGGGGAGCGGCTTGGCCATCAACCGGTCGATCATCTTGCCGCGATTGGCGAGTGCATCCTCGATCGCCTGTTTCAACCGGGCGAGCTGAGTCGTCTCGGCAAAGGGGCGACCGAACGGGTCCTGCACCAGGAAATTGTCGAGCGCCATGCCGTCGCGCGTGGTGTGGATACGCGCGTCGATGATGTTGCCGCCCGCGACGCTGATCGCCCCTGCAATGCGGTAGAATAGCCCGGGATGATCGGCGGCATAGATCGTCACCAGCGTCGCGCCGCGTTCGGGATAGACTTGCGCCGCGATCGAGAGCTGCGCATCCCCGGCCTCCGCGATCAAATGCGCATTGCGCGCGATCACGTCTTCGGGCTCAGCTACCCAATACGGTTCGGGCAAGCGCCGGACGAGCTGCTCGAACGCCGCGGTGTCCCAGCCGAGCATCGCCTGCAGCGCTTCCTGTTTGGCGGCGATCCGCTCGCCGCGCCCGCGTTGCTTGTGGCCCAGCCGCAGCACTTCCTCGGCGGCTTCATACAGGTCGGACAGCAATTGCCGCTTCCATCCGTTCCACACGCCGGGGCCGACCGCGCGGATGTCGACGACGGTTAGCACCAGCAGCAGCCGCAGCCGTTCGGGGCTCTGCACGATCTCGGCAAAATCGAGGATCGTCTTGAAGTCCGACAGGTCGCGCTTGAACGCCGTCGCCGACATCAGCAGGTGCGCGCGCACCAGCCACGCGACCGTCTCGGTTTCGGCTGGCGACAGGCCGAAGCGCGGCGCGAGGCGGTGTGCGACCTCGGCACCCAGCACCGAATGATCCCCGCCGCGCCCCTTGGCAATGTCGTGCAGCAGGACCGCGACGTACAAGGCCCGCCGCGAGACGATCTGCTTTAGCACTGCCGAGCACAGCGGGTGATCCGCATCAAGCTCGCCGCGCTCGATTTGGCTGAGCAGCCCGATCGCGCGGATCGTGTGCTCATCGACCGTGTAGTGATGGTACATGTCGAACTGCATCTGCGCGACGACGCGGCCGAAATCGGGCACGAAACGGCCGAATACCCCCGCCTCGTTCATCCAGCGCAGCACCGTTTCGGGGTCGCGCGGGCTGGTCAGCACGTCGAGAAACAGCGCGTTGGCGGTCGGGTCTTGCCGAATATCATCGGCGAGTTTCGCATCGCGCGCCGCGGCGCGCATCGTCAGCGGGTGGATTTCGAGGCCATGTTTATCGGCCAACGCAAACAGTTCGAGCAAGCGTACCGGCTTGGCGCGGAAGAAGTCATCGTTCGGGATGGCGAGCCGCCCGCGCTCGATCATGAAGCCGTTCAGCTTGCGCGGTGCCCGCCGCAACATCGGCAGCCCGAACCGCCGCCCCCGCGCCGCAAACTTCTGATCGAGGTGCGCCAGGAAAACCCCCGTCAAATCCCCCGCCGTCCGCGCCTGTAAGAAGTAATAGTGCATGAAGCGCTCGACCTTGGATTTGCCCGGCCGGTCGGCAAAGCGCATCCGCTCCGCGATCTCGCGCTGCAAATCGAAGGTCAGCCGGTCCTCGGCGCGGCCCGAAATCGCGTGGAGGTGGCAGCGCACCGCCCACAGGAAATTCTCGGCGCGGTGGAATTGCCGATACTCGTCGCGGCTGAGCAGCCCGGCTTCGACCAATTGCGCTGGCTCGCTGACATTATACGCGTATTTGCCGATCCAGAAGAGCGTGTGCAGATCACGCAGGCCGCCTTTGGCTTCCTTGACGTTGGGCTCGACGACATAGCGCGTGTCGCCCATCTTGCGGTGCCGCACATCGCGTTCGGCCAGCTTGTCGGCGATGAACTGGCGCGCGGTGTCGGCCTGCACCTCGACCTTGAAGCGTCGTGCCGCCTCTTCGTAAAGCGCCGTGTCGCCCCAGACATAGCGCGCCTCGAGCAAGGCGGTGCGGATCGTCACGTCGCTCTTAGCCTGCCGCACCATCTCATCGAGCGAGCGGCTGCTATGCCCGACCTTCAGCCCCAGATCCCACAGCGCGTACAGCATCGTTTCGATCACTTGCTCGGTCCAGCCGGTCTGTTTCCAGGGGGTGAGGAAACCGATGTCGAGATCCGAATACGCCGCCATCTCGCCACGGCCATAGCCGCCCACCGCGATGATCGTCAGCCGTTCCGCCGCGGTCGGATTGCTGTTGGGATAGAGCCGCTGGACGGTGAAATCATAGATCAGCCGCAGTAATTGATCGGTCAGGAACGCCTGCGCGGCCGCAATCTCCAGCCCGCGCGAGGGATGCTCGATCAAGCGCCGCGCGATTTCAGCCCGGCCCGCGTCGAGCGCCGCCTTCAACACCGCCGTCGCGCCACTCCGCAAAGCTGCCTTGTCGCCCTCGAGCGCGGCAAGCGTGTCGGCCAAGCCGCGCCGGTCGATGATCGTACGGCGCTGGGGAACGGAGTCGAAGCGGGAGGACATGGGGGGCAGATAGGGTGTCCGCACGCCCGCGTCCACGCACCTGCCGCTAGGGCTTACCCTCGCGCGCCAACGCCTTCAGCCGGTAAAGCGTGTCCAGCGCCTCGCGCGGCGTGAGGGCGTCTACGTCGAGCGTCTCCACCTCGGCCCGAATCGCGTCGCATTCTTCTTCCGCCGTCTCCATCGCAGCAGCGAACAGCGGCAAATCGTCGAGTCCCGCCGCCAGCCCGCCGGTTTTCGCGCGCCCCGCTTCCAGCTTCGTCAGCACCGATTTCGCACGCGCAATGGTCGCGGGGGGGAGGCCGGCGAGCCGCGCGACCGCCAACCCGTAACTGCGGTCGGCCGGGCCCTCCGAAACCTCGTGCAGCAGCACCAGCTCACCCTTCCATTCGCGCGCGCGGACGTGGTGGAGCGTCAGCGCGTCGCAGCGTTCGGCGAGCCGTGTCAGCTCGTGATAATGCGTCGCGAACAGGCAGCGGCAGCGATTGTCCTCATGGATTGCCTCGACCACTGCCCAGGCGATTGCCAACCCGTCATAGGTGGAGGTGCCACGGCCCACCTCGTCGAGGATCACGAAGCTTCGCGGCGTTGCTTGCGCCAGAATCGCCGCCGTTTCGACCATCTCGACCATGAAGGTCGACCTGCCGCGTGCGAGATTGTCGGACGCGCCGACCCGGCTGAACAGCCGATCGACCAGACCCAATTTGGCCGACGTCGCGGGGACATAACTCCCCGCCTGCGCCAGTACCGCGATGGCGGCATTCTGCCGAAGGAAGGTCGATTTGCCGCCCATGTTCGGCCCGGTGACGAGCCACAGCCGCGATTCCTCCGACAGGCGACAGTCATTGGCGACGAAGCGCTCGCCGCGTTTCGCCAGCGCATCCTCGACCACGGGATGCCGCCCGCCAGTGATGTCGAAACAGGCATGATCGACCAGTGCAGGCCGCGCCCAACCACCTTCGCAGCCGCGCTCCGCCAGTCCGGCGGCAACGTCGAGCCGCGCCAGCGCATCCGCCGTCGCGGCGATGCTCTCGCGTCGGTCGAGCGCGGCTTCGACCAGATCCTCGAGATGCGCCGCCTCCGCCGCCAGCGCATGCGCGCCCGCTTGCGTCACCTTGGCCGCGACCTCGTGCAGTTCGGGCGCGTTGAAGCGGACCGCGCCCGCCATCGTCTGGCGGTGGGTGAAGCCGCTGTCGGGCTTCATCAACCCATCGGCAAAGCGCGCCGCGACTTCGATGTGATAGCCGAGCACGCCGTTATGGCGGATCTTCAGCGCGGTGACGCCGGTGCGCGTGCGATACTCCGCCTCCAGCGCGGCAATCGCGCGCCTGCCGCCAGCCCCCGCATCGCGCAGATCGTCGAGCGCGGCATCATACCCCGGCGCGATATAGCCGCCGTCCGACGCATCGATCGGCGGCGCGGCGACCAGCGCGCGGGTCAGCAAATCGATCAGCGCGCCGTGGCCGCGCAATGCCGGAGCAAGATCTGCAAGCAAGGCAGGGGGCTGCTCGATCTTGCCGAGCCGTTCGCCCAATCGCCACGCGCCATCGAGCCCGTCGCGAAGCTGTCCCAGATCGCGCGGGCTCCCGCGCCCAGCCGCAAGCCGCCCGAGCGCCCGCCCGATGTCGGCGAGGCTGCGCAGCGTGCCACGGAGCGACTCCCGCAGCCCAGAATCCTCGGCCAGGAGCGTTACCAGATCGAGCCGCGCCTCGATTCGGGCGCGGTCCATCAGCGGCGCGCCGATGTCGGCCGCCAGCAAGCGCGCGCCCGCCGCCGTCACCGTGCGGTCGACTGCATCGAGCAGGCTGCCCTTGCGTGCGCCGGTCGTGGTTTGCGTCAGTTCCAGGCTCTCGCGCGTCGCCGCATCGATCGCCATTTGCTGCGCAGCATTTTGCAAGCGTGGCGGTCGCAGAAATGGGACCGCGCCCTTGGCCGTGTGATCGAGATACGCGACCAACCCGCTCGCCGCCGCCAGCACCGCGCGCCCGAAGGTTCCGAACCCATCAAGCGTCGCCACGGCGTACAGATCGCGCAGCCGCACCTCGCCGCGCGCGCTGTCGAAGTCGTTTTTCGGCCGCAGCATCGTCGCGGCGTCACCGAAGGCGGTCGCTTCCGACGCAATCGTCTCGGCGGGTGCCAGCCGCGCCAGTTCGGCGCCAAGGCCGGCGGCATCGCATTCGATCAGCTCGAAGCGCCCGGTCGAGATATCCGCTGCCGCCACGGCCACGCCGCCGCCCGCCTCGCCGATCGCGACGCACCAATTGGCGGTCCGGGCATCGAGCAACGCTTCCTCGGTCAGCGTCCCCGCCGTAACCACGCGGACGATCGCGCGGGAAACCAGCGTCTTGCCCGCGCGCTTCTTCGCCTCGGCCGGGCTCTCGGTCTGTTCGGCAATCGCGACGCGGTGCCCGGCCTTGATCAGCCGCGCGAGATACGCGTCGGCGGCATGGACCGGCACGCCGCACATCGGGATCGGCGCGCCGTCATGCTCGCCGCGCGCGGTCAACGCGATGTCGAGCACGGCAGCGGCGACCTTCGCATCTTCGAAGAACAGCTCGAAGAAATCGCCCATGCGGTAAAACAGCAGGCAATCGCGCGCCTCGGCCTTCAGCGTCAGATATTGCGCCATCATCGGGGTTGGGGCGGGGTTGGACATTGCGCTCGTGATACAGGTTGGACCGCTGCGTTCAAGCGAGGGGTGGAACAGCGGGCGACCTGACCGTAAAGGCATAGCTGAGACCGGAAGGGTTATCCCATGTCAGAAGATTCAAACGTCCAATTTTCCGAGCGCGAGGCGCTGCTGTTCCATTCGGAGGGGCGGCCCGGCAAGATCGAGATCATCGCGTCCAAGCCGATGGCGACGCAGCGCGACTTGGCGCTCGCGTATTCGCCCGGCGTCGCGGTGCCGGTCCTCGCGATCGCTGCCGACCCGAGCCTTGCTTATGATTACACCGCCAAGGGCAATCTCGTCGCGGTCATCTCCAACGGCACCGCGATCCTCGGCCTGGGCAATCTCGGCGCGCTTGCGTCGAAGCCGGTGATGGAGGGCAAGGCGGTGCTGTTCAAACGCTTCGCCGATGTCGATGCGATCGATATCGAGCTGAAGACCGAGGATGCCGACCGGCTGATCGACGCGATCGAGCTGATGGAGCCGAGCTTCGGCGGCATCAATCTGGAGGACATCAAGTCCCCCGAATGCTTCATCATCGAACAGGCGCTGCGCGCACGGATGAACATCCCCGTGTTCCATGACGATCAGCACGGTACCGCGATCATTTGCGCGGCCGGCCTGATCAACGCGCTGTTCCTGACCGGGCGCGACATCAAGGACACGCGGATCGTCATGAACGGCGCGGGCGCGGCGGCAATCGCTTGCGCCGAGCTGATCAAGGCGCTGGGCCTGCCAGCCGACCAGCTTACCATGGTCGACCGCACCGGCATCATCTATCAGGGTCGCGAGGGCGTGAACCAGTGGCAATCGGCGCATGCGGTCAACACCACCAAGCGCACGCTGACCGAAGCACTCGATGGGGCCGACGTGTTCATCGGCCTTTCGGCGGCGGGCGCGCTGCCCGCGTCGGATCTGATGAAGATGGCACCGAAGCCGATCATCTTTGCGATGGCCAATCCCGATCCAGAGATCACGCCGCCCGAGGCACGCGCGGCGCGCCCCGACGCGATCATCGCGACCGGGCGGTCGGACTATCCGAACCAGGTCAACAATGTGCTCGGCTTCCCGTTCATCTTCCGCGGTGCGCTCGACGTGCGGGCGACGACGATCAACGACGAGATGAAGATCGCCGCCGCCAATGCGCTGGCGGCGCTCGCGCGCCAGCAAGTGCCCGAGGAAGTCGCGGTCGCCTACGGCGTGCGCCACACCTTCGGCCCGGAATATATCATTCCGGCACCATTTGATCCGCGGCTGATGGAGATCGTGCCGGTCGCGGTCGCCAAGGCCGCGATGGATTCGGGCGTTGCCACCAAGCCGATCCTCGATCTCGAAGCCTATCGCCAGCAATTGAAAGCGCGGCTCAACCCGACGACGTCGGTCCTCACGCTTGCGTATGAGGGTGCCCGCGCGCACCCCAAGCGCGTGCTGTTTGCCGAAGGCGAAGAGGAAGTCGTGCTCCGCGCCGCGATCGCGTTCAAGGACGGCGGCTATGGCACGCCGGTGCTGGTCGGGCGTGACGACGTGCCCGATCGGCTGCGCGCACTGGGCGTTACCGATCCCGAAAGCTATGAACTCCACAACAGCCGCAACTCCCCGCTCGTCCCGCGCATGGTCGATTTCCTCTACAGTCGCCTGCAGCGGCGCGGCTATTTGCGGCGCGATTGCGAGCGGATGATCAACCAGGATCGCAACATCTTCGGCGCGGTGATGCTGCAGCTCGGCGAAGCCGACACGATGATCACCGGCATCACGCGCACCTATGCGCACACGATGCGCGAGATTCGCAAGGTGATCGATCCCGAGCCCAGCCGCACCCCGTTCGGCATCCATTTGATGGTCGGACAGACGCACACCGTGTTCATGGCCGACACCACGATCAACGAACGCCCTAATGCCGAAGAACTCGCCGACATTGCCGAGGGCACGGCGCTGGTCGCTAAGCGCATGGGGCACGAACCGCGTGTCGCGTTCCTCAGCTACTCGACCTTTGGCAATCCCGAGGGCAATTGGCTCGACGACATCCGCGCCGCAGTGAAGGTGCTCGATGCGCGCAAGGTCGGCTTCGAATATGAAGGCGAAATGGCCCCCGACGTCGCGCTCAACCCCAAGCAACTCGCCAATTATCCGTTCGCGCGGCTGTCGGGTCCGGCGAACGTGCTGATCATGCCAGGGCTGCAATCGGCCAATATCTCGGCCAAGTTGCTGCGCGAACTCGGCGGGGATGCGGTCATCGGTCCAATGCTGATCGGCATGGAAAAGAGCGTCCAGATCGCCCCGATGACGAGCACGGCGAGCGAGTTGGTGACGCTCGCGGTGCTGGCGGCGGGGGGAATCGCGCGCTGAGCTTTGATCTATCGACACTATCTAAATCTACGTTTCTTGCTGATCATCTCCCTGCAGGATATATCGCGTTCCATGGGGTGGTTCGACCGACTGCAGACTTTTATGACGCGCGGTACGGACCAGCTTTGGGGCTCCGGCCCGCTGTTGCTGCACATCGCATCGGACGGGCTAATCGCGGTGGCATATTTCGTCATCCCGTTTGGAATTTTGAGGTTCGTCAGGCACCGCGATGGCCTTGAATCGGGGCAGCGTTCGGCCGCCATCTCGTTCGCTGCGTTCATCGTCTTGTGCGGTGTTACCCATGTCGCCAGCATCCTGACGCTGTGGTATCCGCTTTACGTTGCCGAAGGCTGGCTGAAGGCGGCGACGGCAGCTGCTGCGGTCATGTCGGCGGTCCGGATGCTGCGGGTCGTTCCGCTACTCGTGAGCTTACCCTCGCCCAAGAAGCTACAAGAGGAAATCGACCAGCATCGGGTCACCTTGGCCGAGCTTAGCGCAGCCCGCGCCGAACTCGTGCTGCGCGTGCGCGCCACCGAAGACGAGTTGTACGAGGTTGAGCGAAACTTCGCGCAGACCGACAGCCTGCTCGAGGCGGTGATCAATTCCATTCCCGGGTTGATTTACGCGAAGGATCTTACGGGCCGCGTAACGATGGCCAACCGGACCACGCTCGAATTCATCGGAAAACCGTGGTCGGCGGTGCAGGGGCACACCGATCTGGACTTTCTGGACGACAAGCATCGGGCCGCGACGGTCATGGGATATGATCAGCGGGCGTTGGAGACCGGTCGCGCGCATCAAGTCGAGGAAGTTTTCGATCATCCCACCAAGGGGACCCGGATTTTCCTTTCGAGCAGGCGTCCGTTGCACGATTTGTCCGGGGTCGTGCGCGGCATCGTAGGGATGTCGCTCGATATTACGGATAGGAAGCACGTGGAGGCGCAGCTCAATCAGACGTCACGCGTGGCTGCGATGGGCGATATGGCAAGCGCATTGGCACACGAACTTAATCAACCGCTCGGCGCGATTGCGATGTATCTGGAGGGCGTCAAGATCGCGCTGCAACGCGAGACGCCCGCACATCCAGCGCTGAAGCCGGTCGAGCTTGCGCGCGAACAATCGTTGCGCGCCGGCGACATCATTCGCCGCTTGCGCGCATTCGTTTCGGGCGGCGACAAGATCAGGCGGGCCGAAAGCGTGGCAGACGTAGTGGACGATGCGTGCCGTCTGGCGTTGCTTGGTTCGGACGACGCCAATATTCAGACCGTCATCGTGCATGAATCACGCGACATCTTTGCCGTGATGGACAAGATCGAAATTCAGCAGGTCGTCGTCAATCTCGTCCGCAACGCAGTCGAATCGACCCCTGCGCACGGCCGAAACAAGATCATCGTCCGCACCGGCCAGGATGGTCCGACGAACGCCTGTGTCTGGGTCGAGGATGCCGGCTCGGGCTTTACTGAGGAGACCCGCGCCATCCTGTTCGAACCGTTCAAGAGCACCAAGGGGACCAAGGGAATGGGCGTCGGCCTGTCCTTGTGCCGAACGATCGTCGAATCCCATGGCGGCACCATCCGCGGTGAAAACAATCGACACGTCGGCGCGACTTTTTCGTTTTCGCTGCCGCTGTCGACGCAGGACGAGGAAGCGTGATGCCCGACACCGCAATCTATGTCGTTGATGACGATGAGCCGACGCTTCAGTCGTTATGCTATGTGTTGGAGATCATGGGATACAGCGTCACCGGTTTCGGATCGTCCGCCGCTTTTCTTGATCGCTGGCCCGACTTGCCTGGCGGGATTTTGATCTCCGATATCCGGATGCCGGGCCTGGACGGGATTTCATTGACTCGGCGCTTGCGGGAACTGGGGGCTTCGTTCCCGATCATTCTTGTGTCCGGTCACACCGATGCGATGATCCGGCGCGATGCGGTCGAAGCGGGGGCGGCGATCGTTCTCGAAAAGCCGTTCGAAATTCAGTTGCTCATCGCCGAGCTTGAACGCCTGAGGTAAGCCCAGACGCGCGCAGCGAACCTTTCTGCTGGATCGCTCGTTCAGGCGCGGCGCGGGGTGATGCCGCGCGGGTTAGGGGTCCATGATGCCAGACGTCACTGCGGTACTCGATCATTACGATATCCTTCTGCGGCCCGATCCGGCGCGCACCGTTGTGCGGCCGTTCGGGCTCGAATACCCCGAGAGATTCCGTGTTGCCGGGCATAGCCGCGTTCAGGCGATCATCGATCGGGTCTTGTCGCTGAATGAAAACGCGCTCGCCGCCGAACTGGTGCAGATTGTGCAGTCGCTCGACGAACGGCACCGCGACGTCGATGCCATGCTGCTCCGGCGCTATGATGATATTGCCGCCAGCCTGCCTGCGCCACTGGCCACGCGCGAGGACCAGCGCCGTCTCATCGGCGCCTATTTCAGCGAGGAATTCTCCTACGAAGCGGCCGCGCTGTTCAACCCCAGCGCTGTCCTTGCCCCTGACCAATCGAATGCGCCCGACGGCGGCGTGCGCTTCGTTCTTTCGCTGCGCGGTATCGGCGAAGGGCATGTCTCCTCGGTCGCATTTCGGACCGGCAGCTGGACCCCTGGGCAAGCGTTCGCGCTGGATCCCCCCAGCCACGTCGCGGTACCGCCGATCATCGATGGGAATAGCGTCGCTGCCGGCGCGGTCGTCCGCCTTCACTGCGGCGGCGCACATGAGATTTCGGAGACGGTGCTGTTCCCGATGCTGCCGAGCCAGCACCAGGGGATCGAGGATGTTCGTATGGTGCTCTTTACCGAAGACGATGGCTCGACGATGTATCACGCCACCTATACCGCGTTCAGTGGCGCGGATGCACGGCCCGAGTTGCTCTCCGGCAAAGATTTTCACAGCTTCGAAATGCGTGCGCTGACGGGCGATGCGGCGGGGGCCAAGGGCATGGCGCTGTTCCCGCGCCGCATCGGCGGGCAGTATGTCATGCTCGGCCGGCAGGATAGCGAGAGCATCTGGCTGCACCGCTCCGACGACATTCTGCATTGGGAGGGCGGGGGCAAGATCGTGTCGCCGCGCTATCCGTGGGAGTTCGTCCAAATGGGCAATTGCGGGTCGCCGATCGAGGTCGATGAGGGCTGGCTGGTGTTTACCCACGGGGTCGGGACGGTGCGCAATTACTGCGTCGGCGCGTGCCTGCTCGATAAGGATGATCCGTCGAAACTGCTCGCGCGCACGCCCGAGCCGATCCTGCGGCCGAGTCCCGGTGAGCGCGACGGCTATGTCCCCAACGTCGTTTACAGTTGCGGCGCGCTCGCGGTCGGGCGCGATGTTCTGCTGCCGTTCGGGGTGGCGGACAATTTTACGGGGTTTGCCTCCACGACGGTCGATCGACTGCTCGCGGTGATGGAATAGGCGGTCAGCCTTCATAAAGGTGCTGGCGCACCTATATTTGACTCATGAACGCGCTCCCCGATCTCGGCCCGCATGGCCCGCTCTATCTGCTAGTGGCGGGCGTCGTTGCAGTGATGATCCTCGCGCGGCGCGTGCCCGTTTTCGGCCGGCTGCTGTCGTTCGCGGTGACGGCGGGGGCGATCGTGGTCGTCACACTGCTCGTCGCCGAACGCGCGCAATTCGATCCGATGTTCGCCAAGCTGGCGGAGCGTTTCTCGCTTGGCGGCCAGCAAATCGTCGGCCAGGAAATGCGCGTGCCGATCGCGTCCGATGGCCATTTTTGGGTGCGCGTGAAACTGGGCCACGTCGAGCGGCGAATGCTCGTCGACAGCGGTGCCACCGTTACCGCCCTCTCGTCCGATACCGCAGCGCAAGCCGGGATCGAACCGAACGCCAACCTGGTTCCGGTGGTGATGCAGACCGCCAACGGATCGGTCGCCGCGCAAACCGCAGTCGCCCCAGAACTGCGCATCGGCAACGTCGTCGCGCGCGACTTGCCTGTGGTCGTGTCCCCGGCGTTCGGCGATATGAACGTGCTCGGGATGAACTTCCTTTCGCGACTTAAATCCTGGCGCGTGGAGGATGGCGTGCTGATCCTCCAGCCGCACCACCCGCAGAAAACCTAAATCCTCCCCGTGGGCGGGGAGGATTGCAGGCTCAGGCGTCGATGCTTGTTCCCAATGCGGCGTGGACCAGCCCGCCGTCGACCGTGATCGTATCTCCGATCACATAATCCCCTGCGCGGCTGGCGAGATAGATCGCGGCACCCGCCATATCCTCGTCCACGCCGATGCGCTTGGCCGGAATGCTCTGCGCGATCGCCGATCCGTGGTCGCGCGCTGCCTTGTTCATTTCGCTGGCAAACGCGCCCGGCGCGATCGAGGTGACGTTGATATGGTCGGTCACCAATCGTGCAGCCATCCGCTTGGTCAGATAGATCAGCGCGGCCTTGGACGCCTGATAGCTGTACGTTTCCCACGGATTGAGCCGCTGCCCGTCGATCGACGTGATGTTGATCACCTTGGCGGGCTTGCCCGCGCTCGCAGCTTTTTTCAGCGGTTCGAACAGCGCCTGCGTTAGGAAGAAAGGCGACTTGACGTTGAGGTCCATCACCTTGTCCCAGCCTTTTTCCGGGAACGCCTCGAACGGCTCGCCCCACGCAGCACCGGCATTGTTGACCAAAATGTCGAGCCGGTCGGTATGCTCGGCAAGCTGCGCGGCGAGCGCCTTGCAGCCCGCGACGGTCGAGACGTCCTGCGGCAGCGCGATGCACTTCTCGCCCAATTCCTTGGCGGTTTCGAAGCAGGCATCGGCCTTGCGGGCGGAGATATAAACCGTCGCGCCCTGCGCGATGAAGCCCGCAGCAATCATCTTGCCGATCCCGCGCGAGCCGCCAGTGATGAGAGCGACGCGCCCGTCGAGGCGGAATAAGGTCGTGGTATCCATAAAGTCTCTCCTTCTTCTTTTTCTTGCTCGCCCCCCTCGCGAGAGGGGAGCTACGGTGGCCGCTCTCCCCGCCATCGGGGCGAGGGAGACTCATCCCCCCCGCTTGATCGTCTCGCGCGCGATGATGATCTGCTGGATCTGGCTGGTGCCTTCGTAAATCCGGAATAGCCGTACGTCGCGGTATAGGCGCTCGATCCCGTAATCGGCGATATAGCCCGCGCCGCCGAAAATCTGCACCGCGCGGTCGGCCACGCGGCCGACCATCTCGCTCGCATAATATTTCGCCGCCGCCGATTCCATCACGACATCCTTGCCGGCATCCTTGGCGGCAGCGGTCTCGAGCACGAGCGCGCGCGCGACGAGCGATTCGGTCTTTGAATCGGCGATCATCGCCTGGATCAATTGATGCTCGGCGATCGGCTTGCCGAATTGCTTGCGTTCCGTCGCATAGGCCACGCAGTCCGCAAGCAAGCGCTCAGCAACGCCGACGCACACTGCCGAGATATGCAACCGCCCGCGATCGAGCACGCGCATCGCGATCTTGAAGCCTTCGCCCTCGGCGCCGAGCCGGTTCTCGGCGGGCACGATCACGTCGTCGAAATTGACGTCGGCGACCTTGGCGCCCTTTTGCCCCATCTTCTTCTCGGGCTCGCCGATGCTGACCCCGACCAGATCGCGCGGGACGAGGAAAGCGGAAACGCCGCGCGCGCCGGGATCGTCACCGGTCCGCGCCATCACCGTGAACAGATCGGCCTTGTCGGCATTGGTGATGTAGCGCTTGGTGCCGGAGAGCCGGTACGATTGCCCGTCGAACACCGCGCGCGTCTTCACCGCGCCTGAGTCCGACCCGACATCGGGTTCGGTCAGCGCAAAGCTGGTGATGATCTCCCCGCTCGCGATTTTCGGGAGCCACGCCGCTTTCTGTTCGGCATTGCCCGCCATGACGAGACCCTGCGATCCGATCCCGACATTGGTGCCGAAGGTCGATCGAAATGCCGGGGTCGTCCGCCCAAGCTCGATCGCGACCTTGGCTTCTTCCAGCATGGTCAGGCCAAGTCCGCCATATTCCTCCGCGATCGACAGGCCGAACAGCCCCAGCTCGCGCATTTCCTGCACGACATCGGCCGGAATCGCATCAGCCTCCTCGACCTCCCCTTCGAGGGGGCGGAGGCGTTCGGCGACGAAGCGGCGCACCGTGTCGATCAACGCGTCGAAGGTTTCCGGGTCTAGGGCCATCGGTCTTTGTCCATTGCGTTCGGGTCTGGCGATGCGATGCCCGATCGCGCGGCCGCCCGCAAACCCGAAGTTCCAAAAAATGATCGGCTGCCTCACGTTGACCACACGTTTCACCGTACTAAGGTGACAAAAACGCCCTTGAGGGTTTTAGGAGAGTATCATGCGGTTTGCGGGCAAGCGCGCCGTCGTCACCGGCGGCGCTTCGGGAATCGGGCGCGCGACAGCGCTGAGGCTGGCACGCGAGGGTGCCGAAGTGTGGATCGGCGATATCGATGTGGATGGTGGGCAGGCGCTCGCCGAAACGTCGAACGGGCGGATCCATTTCCACTGCACCGACGTGATGGAGGTGGCCGATATCGCCGCGCTGATGCAGGCGGTCGACGATGCCGGCGGGATCGACGTGCTGTTCAACAATGCGGGCGCCGGCGGCGCGCGCGAGAAGATCGACGCGATCAGCCCCGAAGATTGGGACCGCACGCAGAACCTCCTGCTGCGATCGGTCGCGATGGGCATCCGCTACGCCGCGCCATTGATGATTGCGCGGGGCAAGGGCGGGGCGATCGTCAACACCGCCTCGATCGCCGCGCTGCAGACCGGGGCCGCGCCGACCGCCTATTCGGTCGCCAAGGCGGGCGTGTTGCACCTCACCACGATGGCGGCGGCGGACCTGTCGCAGCACAATATCCGCGTCAATGCGGTGTGCCCGGGCTTCATCACCACCAACATCTTCACCTCGGCGCTCGGCATTTCCGGTGACAAGCGCGATGCCGCCAACGGCATGATCGGGCAGGTCGCTGCGCAGGCGCAACCGCTGCAACGCGCCGGTTTGCCTGAGGATATCGCCGCTGCCGTCGCCTATCTGGCAAGCGAGGATGCGAGCTTCGTTACGGGCACGCACATCGTGGTCGATGGCGGCATGACGATCGGCCCGCGGCACAGTTGGGATGCGAATGCCCCGACGATGTTCGCGGCGCTGGAGGCGTTCGCGCAATGAGCGGCGCGGCACCGCTCGCGATTCCCGCCGCGCGCAAGCTCGGCGCGCAAAGCCGCTTTTCCTTCGGGATCGGCTCGATCGCGTACGGGGTGAAGGATAACGGCTTCGCCACGTTCCTGCTGCTGTATTACAATCAAGTCGTTGGCTTGCCCGCCAGCCAGGTCGGCCTTGCGATCATGGCGGCGCTGGTGGTTGAGGCGTTCGTCGATCCGATGGTCGGTTATCTGTCGGACCATACCCGCGGGCATTGGGGGCGGCGGCATCCGTGGATGTATGCCTCGGCCATTCCCGTCGCGCTCGGCTGGATCCTGCTGTGGAACCCGCCGCAATGGTCGCATGAGGCGACATTGGTCTATGTCTTCGGCAGCGCGCTGCTCGTGCGGATCGCATTGTCGGCGTTCGAAATCCCCTCCTCCGCGCTCGGCCCCGAACTCAGCTCGGATTATGACGAGCGCACCAAGCTTTTTTCCTATCGTTATCTGTTCGGCTGGGGCGGGGGCCTCGCGATGCTCGCGCTGGCATACGGTGTGTTCCTCGTGCCCGATGCGACGCATCCCGTCGGCACGCTCAACGCTGATGGCTATTCGCACATGGCCTATTTTGCGGCGGCGGTGATGGCGGGCGCGATCCTGCTGTCCTCGCTCGGGCTTCATCATGAAATCAAATATCTGCCCAAGATCGCGAAATCGACCGAGACCTTTGCCCAGCATTTCCGCGACTTTCGCCTGACCGTCTCCAATCGCGGATTCCTCATCCTGATGGCGGCGGGCGTGTTCGCCTACACCGCGCAGGGCGTATCCTTCGCGCTTTCGCTGTATATGTATCAGTTCGTCTGGCAGTTCGATCGCGGTGATTACAATTGGCTGTCGCTTGCGCTGATGATCGGCGCGCTCGGGGCGTTTTTCCTCGCGCCCGGCCTGACCAAGGGCGGGAACAAGCCGCGGATCGCAATGATCGCGTCCTTTGCAAGCGCGTCGCTGCTGGTGCTGCCCTATGTCCTGCGCTTCCTCGGCGCATTTCCCGAAATCGGGTCGCCGCTGCTGCTGCCGCTGCTCCTGACGATCTTCGCGGCGAACACCGCATGCGGCGTATCGGCCTTCATCCTGGGCGCGGCGATGCTGTCGGACGTGGTCGAGGATTCCGAGCAGCGCACCGGCAAGCGATCCGAGGGTGTGTTCTTTGCAGGCGGCTTCTTCGTGCAGAAACTGGTCGGCGGACTTGGCATCTTCATGGCGAGCGTGATCCTGGCGTTCGCGGCCTTCCCGCAAGGTGCCAAGCCCGGTCTCGTGCCGATCGCGACGATCGACCGGCTGACGCTGGTCTTCATCGTGCTGGAACTGACGCTCTACGGTCTCGCCGGCCTGTTCTACGCGCGCTTCCCGTTCGGCCGGGCCGAACACGAAGCGCGGCTGGTGCGTGCGTCGGTTATCCCGCCGGCCTGACGAACCCGCTCAGCACCCAGCCCGAGCGGCACGGGCCAGCATAAGCACGCGGACCCGCCACCGAGGCGGTGACGCCGCAATCGCTGGTCGGGGCATCGGCCGGGGGCACCACGACCCCTTGCCAGCGCTGATCGAGCGAGCGCGTGCACAGGAACAGCGTTGATCCCTCGGTAAGCTGCGCTACCTCATCGGCCTCGGCGAAGGGTGCCGCCCGCAAGGGCAGATAGCGTTCACCCGACGGCGACAGGTTTACGACCTCGCCGATGCTGGCGCAGGCGCGAAACGCCGGACCGCCTTCGCCGATGCGCACCGGCTTGACCCCCGGGGTCAGTGCAACCGCATTCGTTTGATAGAGGTCGGAATCATTGTCGCCGGCCATCCCCTCCCGTGAACAGGCGGAGAGCAACAGCAGGAACGCCAAGGCGGGATGTTTCATGGGTTGATTCTTAGCGAACCGCTGCACGATTGGCGAGCAGGCATCCTCCGAAAGGACGGTCGCGGCACGGTGCACCGGGCACCCATCGCGCGTTCAACTCACTTCGTCCTAAAAGGTTCCGTCGAGCGCCCACCGGGGTTTTCAAGCCCGCTATGAGATGCTTTGACACACTCAACGAGTTCAAAACGACCTTTGGGGGGTCTTTATGACAATCCGTACTTTGGCAGCGCGATTCGCGCTGGTGGTTTCCTGCGCGCTGATGACAGCGACCCCCGCCATGGCACAGTTCTGGCAGTGCGCGCCCTATGCACGGACGATTTCGGGCATTGAGATTCGCGGCAATGCCAACACCTGGTGGGGCCAGGCCGCCGGTCGCTACGCGCGCGGCCACGCGCCGAAGGTCGGCGCCGTGCTCGCCTTCGCGGCGACCAGCCGGATGCGCCTCGGTCATGTCGCGATGGTCAGCGACGTAGTGAGCGACCGTGAAGTCCTGCTCACCCACGCCAATTGGTCGCGTCGCGGTGGCGTCGAGCGTGACGTGCGCGCGATCGACATTTCGGAAAATGGCGACTGGAGCCTGGTCAAGGTCTGGTACGGCCCGCAAGGCGGCCTCGGCACCTCGGCGTATCCGACCAAGGGCTTCATCTACGCCGACCGCGCTCCGGCGCATGAAACCGGCGATGACGCGATTGAGCGCGGCGCGATGGCACCAGTGGTCATGGCAGCGCTCGATCTGGGCGACGTGCGCTTCTGAAGCCGTTTTCGCTGAGGTCGACCCGCCACCGACGGTCGCCCTGAGCTTGACGACGGGCACATCTCAACACTCGCTCGGCCCGCGTGCGGAGAGCAGGGCTTCGACAGGCTCAGCCCGAACGGGTTAGGGTAATCGCCGATCGGGCCAAGCAAGGCCAACCAACGCCAATCAACGCGCTACGCCTTACCGGCGCTGAACGTCATCGCCACGCCATTCATGCAATAGCGCTTGCCCGTCGGCTTCGGCCCATCATCGAAGACATGGCCGAGATGCCCGCCGCAGCGGCGGCAATGCACTTCGGTGCGCGAAAAGCCGAGCGTGCTGTCGACGCGCGTCTTCACCGCATTCGCCATCGGTGCCCAAAAGCTCGGCCAGCCGGTGCCACTTTCGAACTTGGCCTTGGAGGAAAACAGCGGCAGCGCGCAGCCGGCGCAAGCGAAGGTGCCGGCGCGGTGTTCCTTGTTGAGCGGGCTGGTGAACGGCGGTTCGGTAACTTCGCGGCGCAGCACGCCGTAAGCGGCGGGGGAAAGCTTCTTCTTCCATGCGGCATCGCTCAGCACCAGTTCGAATTTCTCGGGCGCGGCGGCAGTCGCCCCTTTGCAGCCGAACAGGACGACGGCGGCGGTGCCGAGTCCGGACAGCGTCAGAAAGGTGCGGCGGTCTTGCATCGATATATCCTTCAACAATCTGCTCACTATACGCGCAAACATCGCGGATAGTTACGCGGAAGCCCGCGTGCCGGATGCGCCAATCCGAAACGCTTTCCTTTGGGTCCCGATGCGGTGGGCACGTTCAGTCGGCCCCGCGGTCGCGGCCTTCAATAGCGGCTGATTTCCACCGGCAATTTGCGATAGCCGTGGACGAAGCAAGCCGAGACGCGCTCAGGCTCGCCCAGCACGTTTACGCGCATCCGGCGCTTGGCCATTTCCTCGAGCAGGATCGCGATCTGCAACTCGGCGAGGCGCGCGCCGACGCAGCGGTGGATGCCGTGGCCGAACGCCAGGTGCCGCCGGGCATTGGGGCGATCGACGATGATGCGGTCGGCATCGGGGAAGACGCTCTCGTCGCGATTGGCCGAGAGATACCAGAGTGCGAGCTTGTCGCCCGCCTTAATCTCTTGCCCCTCGAGCACCGTATCGGCGGTCGCGGTGCGGCGCATATGGGCGAGCGGCGTCTGCCAGCGGATGACTTCCTGCACGGTGTTCGCGATCAGCGTCGGATCAGCCTCCAGCTTGGCGCGCTGGTCGGGGAACAGGTCTAGCCCATAGGCGATCGCGCTCATCGTGTTGCGCGTCGTATCGTTGCCGCCGACGATCAGCAGGATCAAATTGCCGAGGAATTCGAGCTGGTCCATTTCCGCCATTGCGTCGGAATGGATCATCATGCTGATCAAGTCAGGGGTCGGTTCCTTGCCGACCTTGCCGTCCCACAGATTCTGGAAATAGGCCCCGCATTCGTACATGTGCTTCAGGCGTTCGAGCCGCAATTCCGGGCTTTTGACCAACTCGATATCGCCCGCCCAATCCGACCAGAAGGTCAGCTTGCGCCGGTCCGCCCACGGAAAATCGAACAGGATCGCCAGCATTTGCGTGGTCAGTTCGACCGAGACGGTGTCGACCCAGTCGAACGGCGTGTTCCATTCCAGCGTGTCGAGGATCTCGGCGGTGCGCATCCGGATGTTGTCGGTCATTCGAACCATCTCGCTCGGCGTGAAAGCGGGGGCGACGGTGCGGCGCTGGCCGGTGTGCTTGGGCCGGTCCATCGCGATGAACATCGGCATGCGCACGTCGGTCGGGTCCTGCTCGATGAAATCGGCGAGCGTGATGCCGCCGGCTTGCGACGAGAACAATTCGGGCATCGATTCGACGTGGACGATCGGCTTGTAGGTCGAGACCGACCAATACGGGCCGAAGCCCGAGTGTTCGATGCGGTGGACCGGGGCGGTGGCGCGGAGTTCGCGGAAAGGTGCCTGCCAGACATCGTCGCGGTAGAGTTCGGGTCGGCTTACATCCAACGGATCGATCGCACGCGCGGGTGCTTCGGGTGCCAACGTCGCCATCTCTCGCTCTCCGTCTTTTATGCGGAGAGAAGACGCCTAACTGACACTCATGTCAACAGCCTTTCGTCGCCCGAAAAGGCTCTTCCAGCCGACCTTGCCGCTGCCCGATTGCAACACCCCGCGTCGGAACGCGCGCGCGCCGATCGTGATGGCGATCACCACCCACAGCGCTTGCCAGGCAAGCGCGGCGGCGTGCGGCCACAATTCGGGCTTGTTCGCCGCATGCGCCGCCATCGCGTAAGGCGAACTCAGCGGAAACAGCTCGATGAACCACGTCCGCGTCGAATCGGGCGACCCCGTCGCCGATAGCGCAAGGCCGAACATCGCGACCTGCACGACCGTGATGGGCAGCGACAGCATCTGCAATTCGCGCGGGGTCGAGGCTTGCGCGCCCGCGCCCAGGAACACCGCGCCGAGCAGCAGATACGCCATCGCGAAATAGGCGAAGAACAGCAGATAGAACATCGGCCCGCCGACTGCCGGGCCGATCTCGCCGATCATCGCGGCGTAGCGCGGCGGCAGGATTCCGCCGATCTGGCTCACCAACGTCGCCCAGAAGGCGACGAACAGCAGCGCCGAGCCGAACATGCCGATGAGCTTGCCGAAGAAGACCGCCTCCAATGGGATAGCGGCGGCGAGCACTTCGATCACCTTGTTGCTGCGCTCCTCCATCATCGTACCCACCGCTTGTCCGGCGAGCAGCAATGTGAGGAAAAAGATGCCGAACACGGCGATGGATGCAGCCAGCTTATGGCCGCTGTCGGTCGGCACGTTGCGCGCGATCGAGATCAGCGTTGCCGTGCTGAGCGGTTCGGCTTGCGCCGGATCGGTGCGCAGCGTCGCCTCGGCCAGCGCGGCGAGATAGCGTGCGTCTGCGCGTCCTTGCCCGCCATAGAGAACGGTCGGATTCGTCAAATCGCCATACAATGTCGCGGTGGCTTCGGCGGCTCTCTTGCTGGCAAACGTGGCGCGGGCCTGCGATTTCGGGTCGGGCCCCGGTGCTTCCAGCGCGAGCATCGCCGGCTGATCGACCCGCGAGAAGACCGCGCGCAGCCGGACGTCGGCGGCGCGCATCGCGGCTTGCTGCGCCGGCGCGACTATCGCGACGACCCGGGTCTTGGCGTTCGACCCTTCGGTCACCGAGCGCGCGCCCATCCCGCCGACCAGCCCGAAGCCGATTGTGAACACCGGCGACAGCAGGAACAGCAGGAAGGTCGGCGTGAACACCGTCGCGACGAAATCGCGCCGCGCGATGGTCAGCGTCTGGCGGACGATACGGGGAAGTCTGCTCATTGCGCTTGCTCCAGGGCAGCCTTGCCGACGATCCGCACGAAGGCATCGTGCAAGCCGGGGCGCTCGATCGACAGTCCGGCAATGCCGTGGCCTGCGCCGATCAAGCGGCTCAGCGCCTGTTCGACCCCGCCTTCGGGTACTTCGAAATTCCAGCCATGCTCGTCGTGCCGCGCATCGGCGGGCAGGAACGCCGCGACGCCGGCGTCGTCGCGCACCGGCACATAATGCGCGCGCATCGGCAACATGCCGCGCGCATCCGCGACGGTGCCCTCGAAGCGGCGCTTGCCGCCCGCGATGATCGCGAGCCGGTCGCACAGCCGTTCGGCGTGCGCCATGACGTGCGTCGAGAACAATACCGTCGCGCCGCGATCGCGCTCGGCGAGGATCAGCGCTTCCAATCGTTCCTGATTGACCGGGTCGAGCCCCGAAAACGGCTCGTCGAGCACCAGCAGATCGGGCTGATGCACGACCGAGCCGAGCAATTGCACGAGCTGCGCCATGCCCTTGGACAGCTTGCGGATCTTGGTGTCGACCGCATGGCCGAGCCCCGCCGCCTCGAGCAAGGCGACGGCGCGCTTGCGTCCGGTCTTGAGATCGAGTCCGCGCAAGGCCCCCATGAACGCCACCGCATCCTTCGCGCGCATCGCCGGATACAGCCCGCGTTCTTCGGGCAGATAGCCCACCCGGTCGCTCGCATCGCGTGGAGACGTGTGGCCGAGCAAAGTGCGCGTGCCGCCATCGGGCTCGATAATGCCGAGCAACATCCGCAGCGTCGTCGTCTTGCCGGCACCATTTGGCCCGAGCACGCCGTAGATCGCTCCCTTGGGGACCGCGATATCGACCCCGTCGACGACGCGCTTGCCGCCGAAATTCTTGATCAGGCCAGTGGCGGAAACCGCCAGGTCGTTGCTCAAGGGAAACCTCTCTCTTCCGTTCGCCCTGAGCCTGTCGAAGGGCATGTCCACATCCCCTGCCTAGAAGAAAAGAAGGGGCTTCGACAAGCTTAGCCCGAACGGGATATGGGACGGTGATGACCGATCGCGTTTCGCTGGAAGACCGCCTTGCTGCAAAAGTGCGCGAATTGGGGTTCGCGGCGTGCGGCGTGACGCGGGCCGATGCTGCGCCGCGCTCTGCCGCGCGGTTGCACGAGTGGCTCGCGCAAGGTCTGCATGGCGACATGATCTGGATGGCGGAACGGGCGCATCAGCGCGAATCGCCCGTGGCGCTGTGGCCCGAGGTGAAGAGCGTGATCGCTTTGGGCATGAGCTACGCCCCCGCGGCCGATCCGCTCGCGCTGGCGGGGGAGGGCGGGGTTGGCCGCATCTCGGTCTATGCGCAGGGCGGCGATTATCACGACGTGGTCAAGCGTGCGCTGAAAGCGCTCGCGCGCTGGCTGGTGGCGGAGGTGCCGGGGACCGACCTCAAGGTGTTTGTCGATACCGCACCGGTGATGGAAAAACCGCTGGCAGAGGCGGCTGGACTTGGCTGGCAGGGCAAGCACACGAATTTGGTGAGCCGCGAACATGGCTCGTGGTTGTTTCTGGGGGCGATTTATACGACGTTGGAGGTTGCACAACGCACCCCCCTCCCGCTTGCGGGAGGGGCTGGGGGTGGGCGCGACGATTCAACAAGCGAGGGCGCTAGTGGCGCGCGCGAGCCCACCCCCAACCCCTCCCGCGAGCGGGAGGGGGGAAATACCGCCGCCGACCATTGCGGCACCTGCACCGCCTGCCAGACCGCGTGCCCGACCGATGCCTTCCCCACCCCCTACCGCCTCGATGCGCGGCGCTGCATCTCGTACCTGACAATCGAACATGCCGGCCCGATCCCGCTCGAATTCCGCGAGGCTATCGGCAACCGGATCTATGGCTGCGACGATTGCTTGGCGGTGTGCCCGTGGAACAAGTTCGCCGCGACCGCGCACGCCAACCGCGCCTTCCTGCCGCGCGCGGAGCTTGCTGCGCCAGCGCTCGCCGATCTGCTCGCGCTCGACGATGCGGGGTTCCGGCAAGTCTTCTCAGGCTCGCCGATCAAGCGGATCGGGCGCAACCGGATGATGCGTAATTGCCTGATCGCGGCGGGGAATAGCGGGGAGGCAGGGTTGCGCGCTGCCGTGGCGCCGTTGCTCGACGATCCCGATCCGGTCGTGGCCGAGGCCGCGGAATGGGCGCTGGCGCGTTTGGTTTAGGTCACTGTCGCTAAATCGCGCTTCCGTCTTCCGTTCGCGCTGAGCTTGTCGAAGCCCTCCTTTCCACGGGCGACGGCGCTTGTGGGGAGAGGTGCCCTTCGACAGGCTAAGGGCGAACGGAGATGGACAGACCGTGTTCTGATGCTACCGCCGCCGCCCCGCCTGCAGCGCCCCGACGCAGCTCGCGCGGTCGATTGGCGACCCATCCGTCTGGCGCGCGTCGAGATAGGTGACGGTCGGCTCCGCTTTGCCCTTGGGATAGAGATACGCATCGAGCACGCACGTCGCGTTACCGAATTGCAGCTTCCGCGCATTGCCCTCGCGCACATCCGCCGTCGGTGCGCCGAACATCGCGGTCAGCGCCGCGGAACTCGCGCCGATCACTTGCCCCAGTCCCGCTGTCCCGGTCGGGATCGGGATCAGCGGCGGGCGCACCGACCCGGGCTGCGCAGTACCGGTCGCGCACCCCGCCAGCGCAAGACCGAGCAGAATCGCACCGAAAATCTTCATGCCGTGCGCCCCTTGTGAAACAGATGCGTTGCCATTGCAGCACCGATGATCGGCGCGAACAGGTTGAGGATCGGAACCATGAACAGCGCCGTCCCGGCAACCCCCAGCGCGAAGCGATCGACCGCGCCGGTCTTGCGCCAGTCTCGCCCCATCGAAAACAAAGGCGTCGCATCGTCCATATGGCGCGCCGCCACCATCTGTCCGAAATCGTTGCCGAGCAGCCAACCATTGACGAGGAAGAACAGCAGCGCCGTCCCCACGCCCGTCACCAGCAGCATGATGTAAACGGGTACCAGCGCCAGGTTGATCAGGATCGCGCGTCCCGCCGAGCGCAAGCCAAGGCCGATCCCACGCGCGATCGAAACGTCGTGCGCGCCCGCCAGCGCTTGCGGATAATGCTTGCGCTCGACCGCGATCACCACGTCGTCGGCAAACACCCCCATCACCGCCACTGCAACCGCGCGGAACAACAGCCAGCCCAGCCCGAACGCGATCAGCAGCGCCACCGTGCCGACCAGCGCGCCGAGATCGGGGTTCCAGCCGAGCGCTTCGATCCCGCGTTGCCCGGCGTACCATAGGCCCGCGCCGAGCAACGCGATCAGCAGCACCGTCAGCGCGAAGGATTTCAGGAACACCGCGATGATCTTGCGATCGCCGAGTTGTCCGAGCGAGAGGAGGAAGGCGCTGAGCATGGGATGGCACTTAGCGACCGGCTCTTCCCCCGTCACCCCGGCCTTGTGCCGGGGTCCACTGTGCCGCGAACGAATCCCGCGAAGGTATAAGCGTGCCGCCTGCCGCACGGTGGACCCCGGCACAAGGCCGGGGTGACGGGATGGCCCAAGGTTGCACGCAACTCACCGCCCCGGTACGGCCCCGGCAACCTTATCCACCGGAGACCGTCCCTTGACTCAACCCACCTATGACGTCGTCGCGATCGGCAATGCCATCGTCGATGTCCTGTCGCAGTCCGACGATGCCTTCCTTGCAGAGGCAGGGATGAACAAGGGCTCGATGCAGCTCATGTTCTCACCCGAGGAAGCCGATGCGCTCTACGCCAAGATGGGCCCGGGGATCGAGGCGAGCGGCGGGTCGGCTGCGAACACCGTCGCCGGCGTCGCCGCGCTCGGCGGGAAATGCGGTTTCATCGGTCAGGTCGCGTCGGACGAGCTGGGCGACATCTTCGCGCACGACATTCGCGCAGTCGGGATTGATTTCACCACCGCCGCGCGCGACGGCGCGCCGACCACCGCCCGCTGCCTGATCTTCGTCACGCCCGATGGGCAGCGCACGATGAACACCTTCCTCGGTGCGTCGCAATTCCTCCCCGAGGCAGCACTCGACCGCGATCTGATCGCCAACGCCGCGATCCTCTATCTCGAAGGCTATCTGTGGGATCCGGAGGAGCCGCGCCAGGCGATGCGCGCCGCGATCGAGGTCGCGCGCAAGGCCGGGCGCAAGGTCGCCTTTACGCTCAGCGACGTGTTCTGCATCTCGCGCCACGGCGGCGATTTCCGCAAGCTGATGGCGGACGGCCTGCTCGACATCATGTTCGCCAATGAAGCCGAGATCACCGCGTTGATGGGCACCGACGATTTCGATGCGGCGGTGGCCGAGGCGGCGACGCAAGTGCCGATGCTGGTCGTGACGCGCAGCGAAAAGGGCGCGATCGCGGTGTCGGGCGGCCAGACCGTCTCCTGCCATGCCGAGCCGATCGAGCGCGTGGTCGATACGACCGGTGCTGGCGATCTGTTTGCCGCCGGTTTCCTGCACGGCCAGGCGCAGGGCAAGAGCATCGCCGATTCGCTCAAGATGGGCGCGGTCTGCGCGGCGGAAATCATATCGCACTACGGCGCGCGCGCGCAGGTCGATTTGAAGGCGCTGGTGGCGAGCAAGCTCGGCTAAGGCTGAAGCGGGATAGGCTGTGCTCCGACGCAGGCCGGAGCCCTGGCCATAAGCGATACCGCCCCGGCCAGCGCTCCGGCCTGCGTCGGAGCACGCTTGGACGGCGGACAGAAAAAAAAGGCCGGGGAGCAATCCCCGGCCTTTTTCGTGGTCCTAAGCTTAGCCGTCTCAGTGGCCGGGATCGATCCCGGTCAGATCGGCCGGCAAATCGCCCGTCGTATCGACGATCCCACGCCCGACATGGCTCGCGCGGTAGCTATAGCCATAATAGATCACCAGCCCGACCGCGCCCCAGATCGGCAGCACGAGCATCGCCTCGAACGGAAGGTTGAAGAACAGGAACACACAGCCGAAGATCGTCAGTGGACCGATCAGCCACAGCATCGGCGTCTTGAAGCTGCGCTTCACATTGGGCGCTGTCTTGCGCAGGATCATCACCGCGATCGCCACCATCATGAAGGCATAGAGCGTCCCCGCATTGGCGATATCGGCCAGCTTGCCGACCGGCAGAAATGCAGCGGCAAACGCGACCGCCCCACCGGTCAACGCCGTGACGATGTACGGCGTCTTCCACTTCGGGTGGATCGTCGACAGCTTCTCGGGCAGCAGGCCGTCGCGGCTCATCACGAAGAAGATCCGCGTCTGGCCGAACAGCAGGATCAAAATCACCGAGGGCAGCGCGATGAAAGCGGCGTAGCCAAGCAGATTGCCGACGGTACCGAAGCCGATCTGGCGAAGGACATGCGCCAACGCTTCGTTCGAACACACCAGTTGCTGCGCATATTGCGGCAGCGCGCACTGCCGCGCGAGTTCTTCCGAACCGGCGGGAAAGGGGATGCCGTTCGGACCCATGATCGGCTGTCCGCCGATCGTCCCGACCGCGCCTGCCGCAACCAGCATGTAGAACACGGTGCAGAACAGCAGCGAGGCGATCAGCCCGATCGGCACGTTGCGCTGCGGGTTCTTGGTTTCCTCGGCGGCGGTCGAGACTGCGTCGAACCCGACATAGGCAAAGAAGATCGTCGCCGCCGCGCCGACCGCGCCGACGCCAGTACCGAAGCCACCGAAGAAGCCGGCTGGCAGGAACGGGTTGAAGCGCGCCATTTCGAACTGGTCGGACGGCAAGGTCAGTACGATGAACGCGGTCAGCGCGGTCACCTTGATCAGCACCAGCACGGCATTGACCTTGGCGCTCTCACTGGTGCCGATCATCAGCAGCCAGGTGACGAGCAGCGCGATGATCACCGCGGGCAAGTTGATGAACCCGCCGGGCGATCCGCCCAGCGCGAGGGGTGCCGTCTCGAGCCAGGCGGGTAAGTGTATCCCCAATGTCTGGTTGAGGATCGTACCGGTAAAATACCCCGACCAGCCGACCGATACCGCGCTCGCGGCGACGGCATATTCGAGGATCAGCGCCCAGCCGACCGTCCAGGCGAGCAATTCGCCCATCGTCGTATAGGTGTAGGTGTAAGCGGAACCGGCGACCGGGATCATCGAGCCGATCTCGGCGTAGCAAAGTGCTGCGATGATGCAGATGCCGCCGGCGATCGCGAAGGCGAGCAACAGGCCGGGACCGGCCTTCTGCGCACCCGCGGCGGTCAGTACGAAAATGCCCGTGCCGATCACGCAGCCGATGCCGAACAGCGTCAGCTGAAACCAGCCAAGCGTCCGGTGCAGCGACTTTTTCTCGGCCGTCGCCAGAATGGCGTCGAGTGGCTTGATACGCCCAAAGATCATGAAATGCTTTTCCCCGAAAGCGGCCGGCGCGTTGCCCGGCTCATTATGCGGCGGAGCCTAATGGCAAAACGGAGACGCGCAATCCCTTATCGGGCCCTTATCGGGCAAGATTTCGGCACTTTAGCGCGCCAGCAGCGGCCCGAGCTTGCGTCCCGCGAAAATGTGCACGTGCAGATGCGGCACTTCCTGATGCGCATCGAGCCCTGAATTCGCCAGCAACCGGTAACCGCTCGCCACCAGCCCGGCATCGCGCGCGACCTTGCCCACCGCGCGGACGAAACCGCTGATCTCGGCATCGGTGGCGTGCGCGCTGAAATCGTCCCACGACACGTACGCCCCCTTGGGGATCACCAGGATATGCGTCGGGCTTTGCGGGTTGATGTCGGGAAAGGCGATCGCGAAATCGTCCTCATACAGCCGCGTCGCCGGGATTTCGCCGCGCAGGATCTTGGCGAAGATGTTCTGGTCGTCATAGGGCAGGGTGGCATCGACGGGCATGATTGATCCTTCAGCTTTTACGCGCGGCCTTTTCATCAATCCCCGACACGCCTTCGCGCTCACGGATTTCGGCGCGGATGTCGTCGAGGCTGACGTCGCACTCCGCCAGCAGCACGAGCAAGTGGAACATGAGATCGGTCGCCTCGCCGATCAGCGCGGCCTTGTCCTCGGTTAGCGCGGCGATGACGGTCTCGACCGCTTCCTCACCGACCTTCTGCGCGATCTTGCCGCGCCCGCGCGCGAACAGCTTCGCGGTGTAAGAGGTCGCGGGATCGGCCCCGCGCCGCGCGCGGATCGTCGCTTCGAGCGTGTCTAGCGTGTCGTCTGCCATGCTTTGCGGCTGGCCCAATGCGCCGCGCACGTCAATCCTTCGGCGTATCGCGCTTGGTAAATCGCGCCCGCAGCGCGCGCCGCACGAACCACACGCCGAGTGCTGCCAGCACAAACAAGGCGATGTCGGAGAGTTCTGGCCCGGTGCGGATTTTTGGCACACCTGAATGCGCGGCGAAGGCGGGTGTGGCGAGGAGAAGGGCGATCACGAAGCGCATGGGGGCGGTGTAGCGCACCGCCCTTAAATTTCCATCTTATTGCACCACCCCGGCGAAGGCCGGGGCCCATCAGCGGAGGCTTCTCAACAGCAGTGCTGCCCTCAATTTTCAGCGCTCCGCAACTGGCCCCGGCCTTCGCCGGGGTGGTGCGGGCGTAAGGAAGCGCTCAGCCCAGAACCGGCCGCCGCACCGCGATCCCCGCCGCCGCGAGCGCCGCATGTGCGTCCGCAATGCTCGCCTCGCCGAAATGGAAGATCGACGCCGCGAGCACCGCGCTCGCATGGCCCTCGACGATGCCAGCGACCAGATCATCGAGTCCACCGACGCCCCCGCTCGCCACCACCGGAACGCGGACCTGATCGGCGATCGTGCGGATCAGCTCGAGGTCGTACCCAGACTTGGTCCCGTCGCGGTCCATCGAGGTCACCAGCAACTCGCCCGCGCCCAGTTCGGCGAGGCGCAGCGCGTGCGCGACCGCATCGATGCCCGTCGCGCGCCGGCCGCCATGGGTGAACACTTCCCAGCCATCCGCCACGCGCCGCGCATCGACCGAGGCGACCACGCACTGGCTGCCGAACTTGTCGGCCAGTTCCGCCACCAGCTCGGGCCGCTCGACCGCAGCGGAATTGACCGCGACCTTGTCCGCCCCCGCCAGCAGCAGCGCGCGCGCATCGCCGACCGAGCGCACCCCGCCGCCGACCGTCAGCGGCATGAAACACACTTCGGCGGTGCGCCGCACCACGTCGAGGATCGTGCCGCGCGCCTCATGGCTGGCGGTGATATCGAGGAAGCAAAGCTCGTCCGCCCCCGCCGCATCATAAGCGCGTGCCTGCTCGACCGGATCGCCGGCATCGCGCAATTCGACGAAATTAACGCCTTTCACGACGCGGCCATTCGCCACATCGAGACACGGAATCACGCGCGCGCGGACGGTCATGTCGCGCTCACGCCGCCGCCGCCACGGCGAGCGCCGCCGCCAGGTCGAGCCGCCCGTCATACAGCGCACGCCCGGTAATCACGCCCTCCACCCCGTCGCGATTGTGCAGCGCGAGGACATGGATCTCGGCAATCCCCTTCACGCCGCCGCTGGCAATCACTGGAATCCGCACCGCGCGCGCCAGATCGACCGTCGCCTCGACATTGCACCCTTTCAGCATCCCGTCGCGGCCGACATCGGTGAACAGCAGCGCCGCCACCCCCGCATCCTCGAAGCGCCGCGCCATATCGACCACTTCGACGGTCGAGACATCGGCCCAGCCCTTGGTCGCGACGAAGCCGTCCTTCGCATCGACCGCGACTACAATGCCGCCGGGAAAATCGCGCGCGGCTTCGCGCACCAACTCGGGATTCTCCAGTGCCGCCGTGCCGATCACGACGCGCGAGACGCCAAGGTCGAACCAGCGCTCGATCCCGGCACGGTCGCGAATGCCGCCGCCCAATTGCACATGCCCGGGAAAGCGCGCGACGATCTCGGCGACCGCCTCGCCATTGACCGAGGCGCCCGCAAACGCGCCGTCGAGATCGACCACGTGGAGATATTCCGCGCCCTGTTCGGCAAAGAGCATGGCCTGCGCGGCTGGGTCATCCCCGTACACCGTAGCGCGGTCCATATCGCCCTCGGCCAGGCGCACGACTTGCCCGCCCTTGAGATCGATCGCGGGGAAGATGATGAGGCTCATTGCGCTCTGTCTCCGTCAACACCGTCACCCCGGCCTTGTGCCGGGGTCCACTTGGCGGCCTGACGCAGCGCCAAAGATTCGAGCGACGCGCTCGCCGCGCCGTGGACCCCGGCACGAGGCCGGGGTGACGGAGAAAGGGCCATCAAACCCGCCACGACAAAAACCTTTCCAGCAGCGCCAGGCCGTAGCGCTGGCTCTTTTCCGGGTGAAACTGCACGCCGATCATATTGTCGCGCCCGATCGCGGCGGTCACCGCGCCGCCATGCGCGGTCGTCGCCAGCACGTCGGCCCCGTCAAAGGCGTAGGAGTGCAGGAAATAGGCCTCGCCCGGTTCGATCAGCGGATGCGGCACGGAGGGGACGACATCGTTCCACCCCATATGCGGTACCTTGGCGCTCGCCTCGGTCGGGGTCAGGTGCCGCACCGTCCCGCGCATCCAGCCGAGCCCGGCGTGAACCCCATGTTCTTCGCCCGCATCCGCCATCAATTGCATCCCGACGCAAATGCCGAGGAAGGGCACGGCATCCCGCCGCACGCGGTGCTCCAGCGCCTCGACCATCCCCGGCACAGCGCGCAATGCGGCGGCACACGCCCCGAACGCGCCGACGCCGGGGAGGACGATGCGGTCGGCCTTGGCGATCGCGTCCGCATCGGCGGTGATCAGCACGTCGGTGGCACCCGCCGCCTTCAGCGCGTTGGCGACCGAGTGCAGGTTCCCCGCGCCGTAATCGATCAGCGCAAGGGTCACAGCACCCCCTTGGTGCTCGGAATCACGCCCGCCTTGCGCGGATCGATCTCGACCGCTTCACGAAGCGCGCGCGCGACGCCCTTGAACGCCGCCTCGGCGACGTGGTGGTTGTTGGTGCCGTACAGCGTCTCGATGTGCAGCGTGAGCCCAGCCTCCTGCGCGAAGGAATGGAAGAAATGCTCGAACATCTCGGTATCCATCTCGCCTAGCCGCTTCTGCGAAAATTCGGTCTTCCACACCAGATACGGCCGCCCCGAAATATCGATCGCGACCCGAGTCAGCGTCTCATCCATCGGCGACAGCGCGTCGGCATAGCGCCGGATGCCGCGCTTCTCGCCCAGCGCCTGCAGGATCGCCGCGCCGATCGCGAGTCCCGTGTCCTCGACCGTGTGATGCTGGTCGATGTGCAGATCGCCGACCGTCTTCACGTTCAGGTCGATCAGCGAATGGCGCGACAATTGTTCGAGCATGTGATCGAAAAAGCCGATTCCGGTCGAAATCGTAAAAGCGCCTGTTCCGTCAAGGTTGACGGTCACGTCGATCGACGTTTCGCTGGTGCGGCGGCTGATGGTGGCGGTGCGCGCTGGCGTGGTCATGCGCCCCCAATAGCGCGCTGGCGGACTCATGCAATCTTGACCGAAACCGAAACCGCGCTACCCAAGGGCAGATGAGCGATGGCCTTCCCGATAGCTTGATTCCCTATGACGACATCGTCCAGGAGGCGCTGCGCGCCGTGGTCGGGCGCGTGCTCGGCTCTGTGGCTGCCAATGGCGGGCTTCCGGGCGATCACCATTTCTACGTGACGTTCAAGACACAGGCACCGGGGGTCGACATCCCCAAGCGCCTGATGGAACGCTTTCCCGACGAAATGACGATCGTCATGCAGAACAAATATTGGGATCTCGTCGTCGATGACGAACGCTTCTCGGTCGGCCTGAGCTTCAACCAAATCCCGTCGAAGCTGATCATTCCCTATTCGGCGATCACCGGGTTCCACGATCCTGCGGTCAATTTCGAACTCCGCTTCCAGGCGCAGGACGGCCCCGATGGCCCCGGCCCGCACGATGAAGCCGAAAATGACGGCCCGACGCATGTGCCGGTCGAGGACGGCTCGAACGTCGTCGCGGTGGATTTCAAAAGGAAGAAGTAAGGCGGAGCGAGCCGCGCACGCTGCGCGGCGGTCGCGCAGCGACGCGAACGCCCGGCCGGCGCGGCTCGCCGCGACCGACGTCACGGGATTTACGCCCGTGACGGGCGATCCGCACTCAACCCCCCCTCAAAAATACCGCCCCGCCGCCAGCCCGATCCCCAACACCGGCAGAAATCCTATCGCCGCGCTCACCTGGATCGCCGCGGCCAGCAGCAGCGCCTTGCCCAGCCCGCCGAGCGGGCTTTCCCACCAGCGCCCCGCGCCCATCCGGATAAAGGCGAGGATGCCGATCACGATGATGGCGGCGGATGCGATCTGGCTGATCATTCCGGGCGCATTGGCCCACCATGCGACCGGCAGCATCAACACGGTCCAGCCGCACAAATAGCCGAACGCCGCGCGGAACCCGCGTTTCCATCCCAGATCGTCCGGGTCCCACCAGCGCAGCAACGGTGCGGTGGCGAGCGCGTAGAACATCGACAGGATCGGCACGAGCGTCAGCGACATCCATCCGTCGGCGTCGCCGATAAAGGCATCGCGGCTTTTGCCCGATGCGGCGATCAGCGAATCGACCATGCGCGGCGGTAATCCGGCGAAGATCTTGCGCGCTGCGCCGCCTTGCAGGAACAGGAACAACATCAGGATCGCGTTCAGCCCCATGTAGAGACGGAAGGGCCGGGCAAAAGCTCCGCCACCCGTCGGTCCGGCCGTCATCCAGGCGTGCAGTACCGCGCGCGGGTCGCGCACCAATTGCCAGACGGTATGGAGTTCGAGGCCGCCGAAACCGAGCGTGTCCTCGGACAAGTCGCTGATCTTTTTGCGTAAATCTTCAGGCGCTTGGACGTTCGGCTCCGACATCTTTTTCCCCTCGGTGCGGCGCCCCCGTTGCGCACGGCGCGATCCTACCGAAGCCGGTGGATAAAAAGCAATCCGAGCCGCCCCCCGCATCCCGCGCCGAGCCGACTACTATCGTCGCTGTCCTACCGAGCCCGACCTGCGCTACCCTGGAACCATGGCACTCGGCGTTCGGTTTCCCATGCGTGTCCGATCCGACGGGTCGCGGCGGGGTCATGCCCTGCTAATGGTGTGACTCGTGTGACTTTAAGCGCGTGCATGTGAGGTGATTCATGGCCGAAACCCGTACCGAAACCGATTCGCTCGGGGCGATCGAAGTGCCCGTCAGCGCCTATTGGGGCGCGCAGACGCAGCGTTCGATCGAGAATTTCCCCTTCCCGGCGAGCGAGCGGATGCCGCTTGGGATCGTCCATGCGCTTGCGCTCGTGAAGCAAGCCGCCGCGCGGGTGAACCGCCAGCACGGCCTTGCGCCCTCCATCGCCGACGCGATCGAGGCGGCGGCGGGCGAGATCGTCAGCGACCGCCTCGACGACCAATTCCCGCTCGTCATCTGGCAGACGGGGTCGGGTACGCAGACCAATATGAACGTCAACGAAGTGATTGCAGGTTTTGCGAACGAGGCGCTGACCGGCACGCGCGGCGGCAAGACGCCGGTCCACCCCAACGATCACGTCAACATGAGCCAGTCGTCGAACGACAGTTTCCCGACCGCGCTGCACGTTGCGGCGGTGCTGGCGACCGAAGCGGCGCTGCTGCCCGCGCTCGATCGGCTTGAGGCTTCCCTCGCCGCAAAGGCAAACGAGTGGCGCGACATCGTCAAGATCGGCCGCACCCATACGCAGGATGCGACCCCGCTCACGCTCGGGCAGGAATTCGGCGGTTATGCGGCGCAGCTTGCCAGTTGCCGCCACCGCATCCTGAGTGCGATCGATGGCGATCTGCGCAAGCTCGCGATCGGCGGCACCGCAGTCGGCACCGGGCTGAACGCGCCACCGGGCTGGGCTGCGGACATGACCGCAGCGATCAGCGATATCGCCGACACGCGCTTCGAAACCGCCCCCAACACTTTCGAGCAACTCGCCGCCAAGGATGGGCTGGTCTTCTTCCACGGCGCGCTCAACACATTGGCAGTGGCGTTGACCAAGATCGCCAACGACATCCGCCTGCTCGGCTCCGGCCCGCGTTCGGGGCTGGGCGAACTGTCTCTGCCCGCGAACGAACCGGGCAGCTCGATCATGCCGGGGAAGGTCAACCCGACGCAGTGCGAGAGCCTAACGATGGTTGCCGCGCAAGTGATCGGTAACAATGCCGCCGTCACGGTCGGCGGGATGCAAGGGCATTTCGAACTCAACGTGTTCATGCCGCTGATCGGTGCGAACGTGCTGCGATCGATCCACTTGCTGAGCATCGGCATGACGAGCTTCGCCGAGCGTTGCGTCGCGGGGATCGAGCCGAATCGCGACCGAATCGCTGAGCTGGTCGATCGTTCGCTGATGCTCGTCACCGCGCTCGCGCCCGAGATCGGTTATGACAATGCCGCCAAGATCGCGGAACATGCGCTGGCCGAGGGGCTCACGCTGAAGGAAGCCGGCCTCGCGCTCGGGCTGGTCGATGCTGCGACGTTCGATCGGCTGGTCCGTCCCGAAACGATGGTGTGACGGCCGCGTGGAACCGTTTCGGAACCATATCGTCCGTCGCGCTTTGAGCGGCCACGAAGCGGAGAAAGAACATGAGTTTCACGACGATAATCGGTGCTGCGATCGGCAGCGCGATCGATGGTTCCAGCGGCGACGACAGCAGCGTCGACGGTGCGATCACGGGCGCGATTGCTGCGAACGTCGTGAAGGCGGTGATCCCGCTGGCGGTGACGTTCACGGTTGGCTGGCTGGTGCTGCGCGGTGTCGGCAAGCTCAAGGATCAGGTGTTTGGCGCGGATTTGCCGAAGCGCTAACACTGCGGCGCTCTTGACGCGCGTGGCGCGTCCGCGCCAAGGGCGGGCATGCCCGACCATCGATCTTCCCAGCCCAAGAGCTTCAAACGCCGCGGGCTGATGTTCGTTCTGTCCTCGCCCTCCGGCGCGGGCAAGTCGACGATCGCCAACCGGCTGCTCACGGAGGAGCGCAACAAGCTCAAAATGTCGGTGTCCTACACCACCCGCGCGCCGCGCGCCGGGGAAGTGGAGGGCAAGGACTATCACTTCGTCGACAAGGAGACCTTCCGCGGCATGGCGGAAGACGACCAGTTCCTCGAATGGGCGCGCGTGTTCGACCAACGCTACGGTACGCCGCGCGATACCGTGTTCAAGGATCTCGAGAACGGCCAGGATATCCTGTTCGACATCGATTGGCAGGGCGCGCAGCAATTGTTTCAGCTCGCCGGTGGCGACGTCGTCCGCGTGTTCATCCTGCCGCCGGGCCTGAAGACGCTACGCGAGCGTCTTGAGAAACGCGCGACCGATACGCAGGAAGTCATCGACCGCCGCATGGACCGCGCGCTCGCCGAGGTGAGCCATTGGGACGGGTATGATTATGTCTTGGTCAACGATGACCTCGACGATTGCTACGACTGCGTCCAGACGATCCTCACCGCCGAGCGCCTCAAGCGCTCACGCCAGCGCGGCATGATCGGCTTCATCCGCCGCTTGCCCGAGAAGTAATCCCCGGTGCTCCTGCGAAGGCAGGAGCATGAGGGTGGTCAGCGCTCCAGCAGCTCCAGCATCCGCACGCCCGCATCGAAATCGCGCCGCCGCGCCTCGATCCCGGCGGCGGCGAGCGGATCGCGGCCCCAGCGCTCGGCCTGATAGTCCTCGTCCAGCGTGATCGCGTCCCACACCTGTTCGGGCGTCGCGGCATTCTCGGCGAGCGCCAGCGCAGCGATCAGCGACCCCCCGATCGTCACGATCGGGGATAGCGCCGCCAGCGCAAAGGCATCGCGCGTCGCAATGGCCTCGCTCAGCCGGGTGAGCGTTGCGGCGGGCTGCGCACGGTGCAGGATGCCGGTCGCGGTCTCGAGGTGGACGTCGTAGCGCGCCCGCGCCCAATCGAGCAGGGGATCCCACGCCGCCTGCTGACGCGCGACCAGATCATCGGGCGCATCGGCGCGGTAGCAGAGCAGGTCGCTCTCGGCATAGACCGCCAGACCGCGTGCGAAGAGCGCCGGGTCGGCGCCCACCCGGTCGATCGCGGCATTGGCGAGGCCGGTCAGTGGCATCGCGCGCGGGTCGATCTCGCCCTCGACCGCGCGCCACTCGCCTGCGACCGCCTCTGCCAGCGCCTCGGTCGGCAGCGCCAGCGGCACGCGTCCGGGGGTCCGCACTGGCTTGCCATCGAGCGAGACCGCACGGCCTTCGTCGAGCGCTACATTGATCCAGAAACGCTTCATTCGCTGCCCGGCGGGGTGCGCCAGCGGCGCGCGAGCGCGCGTGGCACGATCGCGATCATCAGCAGCGCCGACAGCACCAGTGCCGTGCCGATGACCTTGGGCAGCGTCGCATCGGAACGCGCGATCAGCAGTAGGCCGAGCAGCGCGCCCGCCGATCCGCCGAGCCGCGTCGCGACGAGCGTGAAATAGCGGTTGCGCGCTTGCGCGTCGGGATCGGTCACGCTGGCATCCTCAACCGTGGACAAGCCGGGGCAGCGCAGCCACCGCATCGGCGATGGCATGCGCGCCCGCAGCCGTCAGCTCGTCCACGGGGTGGTAGCCCCAGGCGACGCCAAGCGCGCGTGCCCCCGCCGCGCGCGCCATCTGCATGTCATAACTCGTGTCGCCGATCATCACCGTTGTGGCAGCCGTTGCGCCCGATTCGGCCATGGCTGTCTCGATCATGGACGGATGCGGCTTGGACGGGTGCCGGTCAGCGGTCTGCAGCGTGACGAAGCGGGCGGCGATGCCGTGATGCGCGAGGATGTGCGCGAGCCCGCGATCGGACTTTCCGGTCGCCACGCCGAGCACCCAGCCTTCGGCCTGCAGCACGTCGAGCACCTCCAGCATCCCTTCGTACAACGGCTCCTCCGCCATCGCACCCGAGGAGCGCATGCGAAAGAACGCCGCCTTGTAATCCTCGGCCAGGCTGCGGTGCAGCGCATCTTCGCCCTCCGGATGCAGCGTGCGCATCGCCTCGACCAGGCTCAGCCCGACGATCCGCCGGATGCGGTCGCGCGGCGGTGCCATGATCCCGGCGAGCTTGAACGCCTCCTCGGCGGAACGACAGATATTGTCCTGGCTGTCGACCAGCGTCCCGTCGCAATCGAAAAGGGCCAGCTTGTTCATCGCGCCATCGCCTCCGCCAGTGCTGGATTGCCGCTGCGGCGCAGGCCCGCGATCACGCCGACATTGTCCTCATCCAGCCGGTGCTGGCTGAGCTTGGTGGTGCCGCGCACCGCCTCGACGGCGACTTCGACCCCCACGATCGCCTTGAGCAATTTGTCGAAATAGGCCGAGTCGGTCTTGGCGCGGGTCCATTGCAGCTCGGGCGAAACCCGCGGTTCGTTGATCGCGGCGAGTGTGTCGAGTTGTGCGGTCAGCTCCGCGTCGTCGAGCAACCGCGCCGTCCCGACGATCTCGACCGCGACATAGTTCCAGGTCGGCACATGCTTCGATCCGAGCGGATCGGCATACCAGCTCGGGCTGACATAGCCGTCGCTGTCGCTCACGCTCAGCAGCAAGGTCGCGCTGTTCAGATGGCGCGCGATCGGGTTGCCGCGCGCGACGTGGAAACGAAAGGCACCCTTAAAAGGCGTGATCGGCGCGTGGGCGACCATCGGACCTTCCGGCGTGGTCGCAAAGATATGCGCAAACCCACGCGCCGCCGCAAAGCTGAGCATCGACGCATCGTCGACGAAGCGGAAGGCGCCGTTGGGATGCACGTCAGTTCAATCCGACGAGCCGCGCCGCCGCCGTTCGCCTTTGCGGTCCTTGCGAACATTCTTGGCGTGCTGACGGGCTTGCTGCTTTTTCACCGCGCGCGTTGGGGGCGGCGGCGATTCGAGCGGCATCGTGTTGCCGAGCATCTCGTCAAAGCCCAATTGCTTCAGGCTCTCGGCGAAATGCGTCGGCAATTCGGCCTGCACGTCGATCGCGCCGCCATCGGGATGGTCGATCCGGATGCGGCGCGAATGGAGATGCATTTTCCGCGAGATATTGCCCGTGAGGAACGCGGCCTGCCCGCCATATTTACCGTCGCCGACAATCGGATGGCCGATCGCGGCGAGATGCACGCGGAGCTGATGCGTGCGCCCGGTATAGGGGATCAGCTCGAGCCACGCCGTCGTCGTCCCGGCCATCTCGATTACGCGGTAGCGCGTCCGTGCGGGCGACCCTTCCTTCTCGTCGACATGCATCTTCTCGCCGCCCGAGCCCGGCTGCTTGCCGATCGGGAGTTCGATCATGCCATCCTCGATCGAGGGCACGCCGACAACCAAAGCCCAATAGGTCTTCCGGGCGGTGCGCGACGAGAACGACTTGGAGAAATAGGCCGCCGCCCGCGCGGTACGGGCGATGAGCAGCGCGCCGCTCGTATCCTTGTCGAGCCGGTGAACCAGCTTGGGGCGGCCATCGAGATCGTCCTGCAACGCATCGAGCAAGCCGTCGACATGCTCGATCGTCTTGGTCCCGCCTTGCGTAGCGAGTCCGGGTGGCTTGTTGAGCACGATCGCCTGCGCGTCGCGGTGGATCACCATTTCGCGCGCGAAGGCGATCTCGTCGTCGCTGAGCGGCGGGCGTTCGCGCTTGACCGGGGCATCGACGCGGACGGGTTCGGCCGGCGGCACGCGGATTGATTGGCCGGCCACGACATGGTCGCCGGGCTTGGCGCGGGCGCCGTCGATGCGGAGTTGCCCGGTGCGCGCCCATTTGGCGACGGTGGTGTAGCTTGTGTCGGGCAAATGCCGCTTGAACCAGCGGTCGAGCCGGATGCCGTCATCATCGACGCCGACGTTGAACTGGCGCACGTCGGAGGTTGCTTTGGTCGGTGCGACGCTCATGCCGCCACCCGCACGAGCGTGAGGCCGGCGAACAACGCGACGATCGATCCGATCACCGAGAGCAGGGCATAGCCGAGCGCGACGCCGAGACTGCCGCGCTCGATCATCGCCACGACATCGAGCGAGAAGGCCGAGAAGGTCGTGAACCCGCCCAGCACGCCGACACCGAGCAGCAATCGCCAATTCTCCCCGGCGTTATAGCGCGCGAGCATCCCTGCGAGCACACCCATCGCAAACCCACCGACGAGGTTCACCGTCAGCGTGCCATAAGGGAAATCCGGGCCGAACCCGCGAAGCGTTGCGCGTCCGACGAGAAAGCGCGCGGCAGAACCGAGCGCGCCGCCCGTCATAACGAAAAGAAGTTGGTACATCGGGCGCTGTTAGCGCGAATTGCGGCCCTTGAGAACCTAGAGCGCGAATGTGCCCGCTCAGCCCCCGTTATTGGCCACCAAATCGACGTCGGTTCCCCCGTCACGACGCCCGGTCAGGAACAGGACATAGGCGCCGCCATCGCGGTCGCGCGTGCCGCCAAGCGTGTGTTCGGTCCCATCCGACTGATGCTCGGCCGAGAAGCCGCCATTGGTAACGCGGGTATAATACCAGTCGAGCACGGTCTGCAGTTTGGCCGAGGTCGAGAAGGTAACGGCGCGCAAATGGCAGGCGCTCGTATCTGCACCGGCCGCTTCGGCAACGCGCGCACCGGGATAGAGCGGCACGTCAGCCGGAAGCTTCTCGGCCCAGCGCGCGGAGTAGCGCATCGCACCGGCACAGCCGCTGGTGCTTTTGTCCTTCTGGCGCGAGGCCAGCGCGCCGAGCGTGAGCGAATCGCGGGCCGCTTGGCAGTTGGGGCAGTCCTTCGTGGCCGGGGCCGGGGTCGATTTGATCGTTTCGCTGGTCGCGGCACCCGTGGTTCCACCACCCGACTGCGCGATGCCGACCGGGGGTACGCCGCCCGAATACGGCTGGGCAGGCGGCCGGACGCTGTCGGCATTGGATTGCTGGGCGAGTGCGGGATCGACCATGATCTGGTCGTGCAGCGCGCTCGTCATTGCCGGGTCGCTCGCGTTGGTGCCGCCGGACCCGGCCTCGACTAACTCATTGTCGAGCGAATCGAGGTTGCGATCATCGTCGCGCTTGCCACACGCGAGCAGCGCGAGGGGCAAAGCGACCATGCCGACCGTGCGGAAATGCGAGAGATTCATCGACCGACAGCTCCAGAACAGACGCCTATTCTGCACCCGCCACGGTTAAAAAAGCCTTTGGGATGGAGATGTCGCGTGTGTTGCCTTGCTAAAGCGCCCGCGCATTGCCATGTTCGGGACATGGGTATGATCGTCAATATCGTTTCGGTTCTGGTGGGCCTCGTCGCGCTGCCGGTGGCATTGGTCGGGCTGGTGCCGTTCTTCGGGATCGCCAATTATCTGGCGATCCCGATTGCGGTCGTGGGTGCCGCGATCGGGATGCTGTCGGGACACAAGTCCGGGCGTAATTTCAATCTGTTCGTTATTATCGTCGCGGTCATCCGCCTGTTTCTGGGCGGTGGCCTGTTCTAGACGCGCGAAAGGCCCGACGCTTGCGCGCCGGGCCTTCCGATGATCAGATTAGCGGCACCGAACCTGACCGCGATCGATCGACTGGCCGAGCAGTGCGCCCGCACCACCGCCCAGCAGCGTGCCGAGCGTGCGCGACCCGCCGCCTGCCAGCGAGTTGCCGAGCAGACCGCCGGCCAGACCGCCGATGATCAAACCGGTCGTACCGTCGCTCCGGCGGCAGTAATAGCGGTTGTCGTTGCCGCGATAGATCCGGTCGTTGCGACCAAGGCGACGCACCTGGTAATTGTTACCGGGGCGGTAATAGCGATCGGCATAATAGGTACGCTGACCATTTTCGAAGCGGTTGTAATCGTAATTGCGATACTGCCGCCAATCCCGATTCCGGTCGCGCTTCGCATCACGGACGTCGCGACGATACTCCTGACGGGCATCGCGAACATCGCGGCGATCGTCGGCATTGCGGACGTCACGGCGATAGTCCTGGCGCGCGTCACGGACGTCGCGATTGTATTCGCGATTGGGGTTGTTCTGAGCGACGGCGGGGATCGCCGACAGTGAGGTGGCCGCGATGGCGGCGGCGAGAATGAGTTTGCGCATGTGAAATGCTCCTTAGGTAATCCGTGCTGGATTACAGGGTAGAACCGTCTCCGCCGCGCGAGGTTGCGTGAACCGAAAACTACACCGCGTTCACCCGCCCGCAAGCTCGGTCAGGGGTTGAGCGTGTGCGTCAGCGTGATCTCGGCCTTGAACAGCTTCGAAACCGGGCAATGCGCCTTGGCATCGGCGGCGATCGTTTCGAACTGTTCCGCCGAAATACCCTCGATCACGGCTTTCAGATCGAGTGCGGACTTGGTGATGGTGAATCCATCGCCATCCTTTTCGAGCGTCACCTTGGCGGTGGTGTCGAGACGACCGGCGGTAAATCCGGCGCCGGCCAGCGCGAAGCTCAAGGCCATCGTGAAACAGGACGCATGCGCGGCGGCAATCAATTCCTCGGGATTGGTGCCGATCCCGTCCTCGAAGCGGCTGCCAAAGCCATATTGCGCGTGCGACAATACACCCGATTGGGTGCAGACATGGCCTTTGCCATCCTTGCCAAAGCCATCATAGCTGGCCGATCCACTGCGTGTCGTCATCGTCTCGCTCCCTCAAAGACCACGAAAAAGGCGCGCACCCGGTGGAGGTGCGCGCCTGATATAGGGTGTCTTTGTGACCGCTGTTAGCGGCAGCGGCGATCCGCCGTCATCGTGCGGTCGATCGCGCGTCCGCCGAACGCGCCGGCAACGCCGCCGAGCACGGTGCCGAGCGTCTTGTCGCCGCGGCCGGCGATCGAGTTGCCGAGCAATGCCCCGCCAACGCCACCGGCGATCAGGCCGGTGGTGCCATCCGAATGGCGGCAGTACCGGCGGCCATCGCTGGCGTTATAAGCGCGCGGCTTATAATGCCGGTGCTTGCGCGCTTCGGCCTGGGTAGTGGGCACTACCATCGTGGCGGGGATGACGAGCGAGGCGGCGCTAAGCGCCAAGATGAAATTACGCATAAGATACTCCCGTGTGGCTGCTACTTGCCTTGGATCAATTCCATACCTGTAACGATCGCCCTTTTAGTTCGGTTTCATGAACCTGAAACAACGCCGTGTTCATACGCGCCAAGGCTATCGTACAGGAGCATCGGACCTCTCAATTTATCCCCGATATCCACGTTATTCACAGGTGCGCGCGCGTGATTTGGGGTTGGTGCGACTCGAAGATCATGACAGCATCATGACTGTAAGCAAGCGGTGACAAAGCGAGAAATCGAAGAGAAATCAAATGCTTATGCCGCGAAAAGTGCCTAGGTGCCGCAAGGAAACCAGGCGTCGATCGCGGCGGAGGCTCGGGCAAGGTGACGGGACGGCGGTCGCGCAAGCGGTGGCAGGTCGGTGACCCGAGACAGGCTTCCAAAAGTGTCCAGGCTGGGCTGTCGCTTGCGACGAAGAGCAGGGGTACTGGTGTCGGGATGGTCGAAGAGCGCGTTTCTTCACGGGGAAAGCGGCTTCACCGGAGCGGGACCGAGGCAAAGTGGACGGGGCAACCCGAACGCCGCGCTGGCCACCAGGGTCGCGGGTGCTGAGACTTGCAAGAGGATCGCGCCCGACCCTGGCGACCGAAACGCGAAATCGGCACCGTTCGCGGTGCGGGTGGAGCGATCGAGGTCGAGGCAATGGGGGTCGGCAGCGATGCCGGCCTCTTTTTGCATGGGGGAAGTGGCGCGTGCGGGCTCCCTTGCGGCACCCGCTTCCCCCTTAAAACCGGTACCCACGCCGTAGGGGTTTTAGATCGCGGCCAACACGATCCGCGCCCGCGCGCAATCCGCCTCCATCTGCGCCATCAGCGCCTCCAGCGACTCGAACTTCGCTTCGGGGCGCAGATAGTCGATCAGCTCGACTTCGATCATCTGGCCGTACAAATCCTCGTTGAAATCGAAGAAATACGGTTCGAGCAATTCCTTCGGCGGATCGAACGTCGGGCGAATGCCGAGGTTCGCTGCACCATCCAGCATGCGCCCGTCGGGCAGCCGCCCGCGCACGGCGTAGATGCCGTACGCCGGGCGGAGATAGGTTCCCATGTCGAGGTTGGCGGTCGGATAGCCGATCGTCCGCCCGACCTTGTCGCCATGCTGCACCACGCCGGCCACCGCGAACGGGCGGGTTAGCAGTTGCGCGGCGCCGCTTGGGTTTCCGGCCTTCAGCAGATCGCGAATCCGGCTCGACGATACGGCCATGCCGTCGAGCGCGACCGGCCCGACCGTCTCGACCGAAAATCCGTTCTTCAGGCCGAGGTCGACCAGCACATCGACGTCGCCGCCCTTGTCCTTCCCGAACGTGAAATCCGCGCCCGTCACCACGCCGCCGGCGCGCAGCTTGTCGAGCAGCCGGTCGCCAACGAACTCCGCGGCCGTCTGCGCGGCGAGCCCAGCGTCAAAGCCGAACACCACCATCGCATCGGCGCCGGCATTGGCGAACAGCCGCTCGCGCTGGTCGAGCGTCGTCAGGCGGAAGGGCGGGGTATCGGGTCGGAAATAGCGGACTGGATGCGGGTCGAACGTCGCGACGATTGCCGGCCGTCCCTCGGCCCGCGCTTGCGCGATCGCACGGCCAACCACCGCCTGGTGCCCAAGGTGAAATCCATCGAAATTGCCGAGCGCCACGATCCCGCCGCGAAACTGTTCGGGGATCACCGCGCCGCCGTCGAGCCGCGTCATGGCGGGGGCTATACGGGGCGCTTGGCGGGTGCGCTAGAGGCTGTGGGGACGATCCCGGCGCGGAGCACGCGCAGAACATTGCCGCCCATCACCTTGGCGATGTCGGCATCGCTGAAACCGCGGTCGATCAACGCTTGCGTGACGGCGGCGATTTGGCTCGAATCGAAGCCGGTTGTCACCGCGCCGTCAAAGTCGGAGCCGAGCCCGACATGGTCGATACCGACCAGATCCCGGACGTGTGCGATCGCCGCGGCGGCGGCCTCGGGCTTGGTCGAACAGATTGCCGCATCCCAATAGCCGATGCCGATCACCCCGCCGGTGCGGGCGATGCCGCGAATCTCGGCGTCGGTCAGGTTGCGATTGACCTTGCAGGTCGCCTGCACGCCGCCATGGCTCGCGACGACTGGACGGCGCGCCATCGCCAGCACCTCGGCGATCGTCGCATGGCTCGAATGCGCGATGTCGGCGATCATGCCGATCGCCTCCATCCGCCGCACGACCTGACGGCCGAGCGGGGTCAGCCCGCCTTTTGCTTCGCCGTGCATCGATCCGGCGACGTCATTGTCGAAGAAATGCGCGAGGCCCGCCATGCGGAACCCGGCAGTGTAAAGCGTGTCGAGATTGGCGAACTTGCCCTCCAGATCCTGCAACCCCTCGATCGACAGCATCCCACCGACGACCTTTTTGCCCTGCGCCCGGTCGGCGAGCAGCCGGTCGAGGTCGCTTGCGGTGCGGATCACGCGAAGCTGGCCGTTCGAGCCGGCGGCGTAGCGATCGAGCTTCTGCGCATGCCACAAGGATCGCTGAAGCAGCGAACCCCAGGTGCGTGGCGGCTGCAGATCGGCGATGGTGAGCGCGGTGATATTGTCGGTGTTCGCAGAGTTGGCGACGTAATTCTGCCCCTTCGGCGTCTTGGTGACCGAGGAGAATACCTGCAGCGCGTAATTGCCGGCGATCAGGCGCGGCAGATCGATCTGGCCGCGATCGGCACGCGTCAGCAGGCTGCGCTGCCACAGCAAGGTGTCGGCGTGCATGTCGGCGATCTGAAGCTTAGCGTTCAGCGCCTGCGCGCGCGGGGTGATCTTGAGCGGCACCGCGACGACCTGGTTCATCCCGCGCTCGACGATGCCGGGTGCCAGCGTAAAGAACAGGATGGCGGCAAAGAGGGTGAGGGCGAGGCCGCCGAGCAGGATTTTGCGCATCTCTTTCCTCACCTTCCCCATTCAGCCTTCCCCGGCGAAGGCCGGGGCCCAGTCGCGGGAAGCTGTGTTGGGAAGATGGGTGCTCGATTATCGAAGGTCTGGCAACTGGGCCCCGGCCTCCGCCGGGGTAGAGTGGACGCGTTAAGCGCGCTCCAGCGTCACGAAACTATAGCCGGGCCGCGCACCCTCAGGCGCATGGTCCTCGCGCGCCACTTCGCGCCAATCAGAAAACCCCGGAACGACTGCATCGCCCTCCGGCGACGCATACACCTCGGTCAGCTCCACCCGGTCCGCCAGCGGCTCGAACAAGGCGAACACCTCAGCCCCACCGATCACCGCAACGTCGCCGTCCCCGGTCAGCGCCAGCGCCGCCTCGACCGAGTGCGCCACCTCGGCCCCGCCCGCCGACCACCCTGTATCGCGCGTCAGCACGATATGCCGCCGCTCCGGCAAGGGTGCCGGAAAGCTCTCGAAGGTCTTGCGTCCCATCACCATCGGCTTGCCCATCGTCAGCGCCTTGAAGCGCTTCAAATCGGCCGGCAAATGCCATGGCAATTTCCCGTCACGCCCGATCACGCCATTTTCGGCCCGCGCGAGGATCAGCACGATCATATCGCCACCGCCGCCTTGATATGCGGCTGCGCGACATAATCCACGATCCGGAAATCCTCATATTCGTAAGCGTCGATCGCGCCGGGATCGCGCAGGATTTCCAGCCGCGGCAGCACGCCCGGCGTCCGCGTCAATTGCTCGCGCGCTTGCTCCAGATGGTTCGAATACAAATGACAATCGCCGCCGGTCCAGATGAATTCGCCCGGTTCCAGCCCGCATTGCTGCGCCAGCAGCAGCGTCAGCAGCGCGTAGCTGGCGATGTTGAACGGCACGCCCAGAAAGATGTCGGCCGAGCGCTGGTAGAGCTGGAGCGACAGTTTGCCGTTCGCGACATAGGTCTGGAACAGGCAGTGGCACGGGGCCAGCGCCATCGCGTGCAGATCGCCCGGATTCCAGGCGCTGACGATCTGGCGGCGCGAGGCGGGATTGGTTTTGATCTGCGTGATCAACTCGGCGATCTGATCGATATGGCGGCCGTCTGCCGTCTCCCAATCGCGCCATTGCTTGCCGTAGACCGGGCCGAGGTCGCCCGCTTCATCGGCCCATTCGTCCCAAATGCTGACCTTGCGATCGCGCAACCAGCCGACGTTGGTGTCGCCGCGCAGGAACCACAGCAATTCGATGATGATCGAGCGCACGTGCAGTTTCTTGGTGGTGAGCAACGGAAAACCGTCGGCGAGATCGAACCGCATCTGGTGGCCGAACACGCTGAGCGTCCCCGTGCCCGTGCGGTCCATTTGGGGCGCGCCATGGTCCAGCACGCGGCGCATCAGATCGAGATAGGCTTGCATGCCGTCGGTGTAGCGTCCCGCCGCCGCCGCGCCAACTGCCGCCTTGCATCCGGGTTTCGGGCCATTTCGGATGCTGTTTGCGTATCGCGGATCGCGACTTTGCGGAATTCGTGAAATAATGGAGCAAGCTCATGTCCATTTGCCGCTGGAACGGCTCGCGGCGCTGGAGATCGGCCCGCTCGGTGCCACCATCGCGTTGTTCGCGCCGATCGCCACGGTGTGCGAAGAGATCGCGGTCTTCGCGTATCTCGGTCCGGAATGGAGGCTTCTCGGCATGCGGCACGTTCCGTCGGGCCTGGCCGATGCGGTCACGATCTCCTTACGCGAAATCGTTACCGATGCGCTTGCTTTCGATTGCTTGGCGGTGGTGATGGCGCACAACCATCCAAGTGGCGACCCGACGCCGAGCAATGCCGATTACGCCTTCACCCGCCGCCTGGCCTATGCGCTCGATCTGGTCGGGGTGCGGCTGTTCGATCATCTGGTGATCGCATGCGACGGGTGCGAGAGCTTTCGCCAGCGTGGCCTGCTTTAGCGCAGCCGGCAGGCCTTGATCGCGCTGGGGTCGGGCCGGGTGCCGGTCGGGCGGAACGCGGCGAGATACCCGCCCGCCGAGGGCATGTTGTAGCGTGCGACCTCGGCATAGCCGACTGCGGCGAATTCGCAGCGTAGCAGCGCAGGCGGCGTGCCGTGGTTCTGCGTCGGACGGTCGGCATCAACGACAATGACGAGGCCGTCGGGCTTCAGTGACGGGCGCATGCGCCACAGGAATTCGTAGGGCTGCGCGATCTCATGGTACATGTGCACCATCAGCACGCGGTCGAAACTGTTGGCGGGCAAGCGCGGGTCGGCGGACGCGCCGAGGCGGACGCTGACATTTTCAAGCCGCTCGCGCGTGACGCGAAGCGCCAACGTGTCGCGCACCTCGGCAACGATGTCCTCGGCCAGCACGCGACCATTCTTGCCCACGCGGCTGGCCAAGCGGATCGTGTAATAACCTTCACCCGCGCCGATGTCGGCGACGGTCATGCCGGGCTTGATTCCGGCCTTGTTCATCACTTCGCTCGCTTCGTTGACGCGGTCGCGCGCTTCCTCGGTCGACCAGCGCGACGAAATGATCGCGGCGACCGGGCGGTCGGCTGCGGGGAAGGGGCCGGCCTTCTGCGTTGTGTCGGGCACGCGCGGCTGTCCGCCGTCGCAAGCGGCGAGGAGCAAGAGCGCCCCCAACACCGTTCGTTTCGAGCGAAGTCGAGAAACCGGCCCGCGGGACAGGCTTCTCGACTTCGCTCGAAGCGAACGGAAGTTGGACGGCATTCCCACTATTCGACGTCCTCGACCTCGACCGTCTCGCCAGTAACACGCTGCGACAACGCCGCCGCCATGAACGCATCGAGATCGCCGTCGAGCACATCCGACGGGCTCGACGAGGTGACGCCGGTCCGCAGATCCTTCACCATCTGATACGGCTGAAGCACGTAGGAGCGGATCTGGTGGCCCCAGCCGATGTCGGTCTTGCCGGCATTTTCGGCATTGGCGGCGGCTTCACGGATCGCGAGTTCGCGTTCGTACAGGCGCGCGCGCAATTGGTTATACGCTTCGGCCTTGTTCTTGTGCTGGCTGCGCTGGTTCTGGCACTGGACGACGATGCCGGTCGGGATGTGCGTGATGCGCACCGCCGAATCGGTGGTGTTGATGTGCTGCCCACCCGCGCCGCTCGCGCGGTACGTATCGATGCGCAGGTCGCTCTCGTTATAGTCGACCTCGATATTGTCGTCGACGACCGGGTAGACCCAGACGCTGGCGAACGAGGTATGACGACGCGCTGCGCTGTCATACGGGCTGATCCGGACCAGACGGTGGACGCCGCTTTCGGTCTTGGCATAGCCGTAGGCGTTCTCGCCCTTGAGCAGCAGCGTCGCCGATTTAATCCCGGCCTGCTCGCCCGAATGCTGGTCGATCAGTTCGACCTTGAGCCCGTGGCGTTCGCCCCAGCGCGAATACATCCGGCTGAGCATGCCGGCCCAATCCTGGCTCTCGGTCCCGCCGGCACCGGCATTGACCTCGATATAGGTGTCGTTGCCATCGGCCTCGCCCGCGAGCAGCGCCTTGACCTTGTCGGTGTCGGCGCGGCGCGCGAGATCGGCGAGCGCGGCGACACCCTCGGCCTCCATCTCGGTGTCGCCCTCGGCCTCTGCCATTTCGATCAGCTCGGCGGTGTCGTTCAATTCGCTCTCGATCGCGCGTGTCGCGCTGATCGCTTCGTCGAGCCGACGCCGTTCTCGCATCACGACCTGCGCGGCCTTGGGGTCGTTCCACAAGGCCTGGTCCTCGACGCGCGCGTTGAGTTCGTCGAGGCGTCGCAATGCGCGGTCCCAGTCGAGGAACCGGCGGAGCAAGGCGAGCGCGTCCTTGATCGAATCGATATGAGCCTGCGCTTCGGCGCGCATTGGGAACTCCAGACTTTGTTTCTGCTGTCATCCCCCTGAACGCCGGTAGCCCAGCTTCACGAGATGACAGAAATAGGGGTCGAACCGCACCGCTAGTAGATGCCGCCCTCCCTTTGCAAGAAATCGCTGTCGCGGCGCGTTTCCTTCTGCTGCTGCTGCGCCTCTTGCGCGGCGCGTGCCTTGGCAGCCGCCGCGGCAGCCACGGCGGCGGGGTCGGGTACGATCATGTCGCGTCGTACGGCGCGGCGCGGTTCGCTTTCGGGCTTGAAGGCTTCCCAGATGACCGCCGCCTTGGGATCGTCGGTCGGCCATGTGCCGAACACCGGCTTGCCGCTCGCGCGGTCGATCCGGACCATGCGGATGCCCGTCGGTGCGCGGAACGGAACCTTGTCCAAGCCTTCATACGCCTTGACCGCGAACGTCCGGAAGATGGGCGCGGCGATCGTCCCGCCTTGTGCCGCCCCGCCGAGCGAGTGCGGCGTGTCGTACCCGATATACAGGCCGCCGATCATCTGCGGCGTGCCGCCGATGAACCACACGTCGGTCGGCCCGGTGTTGGTGCCGGTCTTGCCGAAGATCGGTCGGTCGAGATCGCGCAGCACGGTCGCGGTGCCGCGCTGGATCACGCCCTCGGCGATATGGACCATCTGATACGCACTCATTGCATCGACGATCTGCTTGCCGCCCGACACCGGTCGCGGCATCGCCTTGCCATTCCAGTCGGGCGCGTTGCAACGGTCGCAGGCGCGCCAGTTCGCCGGGAACACCACCTTGCCGTGCCGATCCTGCACGAAATCGATGAGCGAAGACGGGTGCGACCGCCCCTGATTGGCGAGGATCGCATAGGCGTTGACCATGCGCGACACCGTCGTTTCGCCCGCGCCGAGCGCGAAGGAGAGGTAGGGCGGATATTTGCCGATGCCGATTCGGTCCATAAGCCCGACGACGCGCGGCATCCCCGTGGTCGCAGCGGCGCGGACCGTCATCAGGTTGCGGGATTGCTCCACGCCCCAGCGCATCGTGTGCGAGCCGGAGCCGCCGACATTGCCGAAATTCCGGAAGCATTTTTGACCCAGCCGCGCGCCCTGGAACACGCAGAACGGCCCGTCGACGATGATCGAGGCAGGAGTCATCCCGCCCTCCAGCGCCGCGGCATAGACGATCGGCTTGATCGTCGATCCGGGCTGGCGCAGCGCTTGCGTGGCGCGGTTGAAGGCCTGGATGCGGAAATCGAACCCGCCCTGCATCGCCAGTACCCGGCCCGTCTGCGGCTCCTCGACCACGAACGCGCCCGATATCTTGGGGACCGAGCGCAATACGAACGATTCGCCATCGGGCGCGACGGCGATGATGTCGCCCTCCTTTAGTGCGGCGAATGCGGTTCCGCCGACCCCGCGCACCGGCATTTGTGCGCCCCAGCGCGGCAGGGTGCCGGTGCTGCCATCGGCAAAGCCCAGGTCTGCGCTCTCGCTGCTGCGCGCAACGACGATTGCGGCGCGCCAATCGGCGTAATCGAGACCGATATTGGTGTTGAGCAAGGCGCTTTGCCATGCCGTCCCGGTGAACTCGACATGACCCATCGGACCGGACCAGCCGCGCCCGCTGTCGAAGCGGAGCAATCCCTCGCGCAGCGCGGTCTGCGCATAGTCCTGAATCTTGTTGTCGAGCGAGGTGCGCACCCACAGCCCGCCCGAATAGACGCTGTACGGCCCGGCGCGCTGATCCTCCCCGAATTTATCGAGCAACTGGCGGCGGACTTCCTCGACGAAATAGCCGCTCCCGGCGGTTTCGGTCTTGGGCGTTTGGCGCGGCACGGTGCCGAGCGGCTCGGCGCGCGCGGCATCATGCTGGGCCTGGGTGATGAAGCCGTTCTTGAGCATCTCGCGCAGCACATAGGCGCGGCGATCAAGCGCGCGCTGCGTGTGGCGGACGGGATCGTAATTGGACGGGCCTTTCGGCAGGATCGCCAGATACGCCATTTGCGCGAGATCGAGCTGGTTCAGATCTTTGCCGAAATAGGCATAGCTTGCCGCCTCGACCCCGAAGGCGTTGCGGCCAAGCGCGATCTGGTTGAGGTACAATTCCAGGATCTGCTGCTTGGTCAGCGTATCCTCGATCCGGTAGGCGAGGATCGCTTCCTTGATCTTGCGCGTGTAGCTGGTCGCATTGCCGATCAGCAGGTTCTTCGCCACCTGCTGCGTTATGGTCGATGCGCCGACCGCACGGCGTTTGGTCGTCAGATTGTTGAACGCGGCATTGGCGATGCCGAGATAATCGACGCCGTGATGTTCGAAGAAGGTCTTGTCTTCCGCCGCCAGAAAGGCACGGACGAGGAGCGGCGGATATTCGTCATAGCTGAGTTCCACGCGGCGTTCGCGTGCGTAGCTATGAATCGGCGTGCCATCGATGCCGCGCACGTTGGTCGGCAATGGCGGTTCATAGGTGCGTAGCGTATCGACCGAGGGCAGACCGGCGGCGAACAGGAACCAGAAGAGTGCAGCGCCGATCGCCGCCAGCACGCCGATCGCCGCCAGCGCCTTGACCCACCAACGCCCCCAACTCCGTGCGACGAAGCCGCGAAAGCCGCCCATCTCACGGCGAATCCGGAATTTCACGGTTGTATCGTCGGGCGCGGCCATAGGATGTGAGGCTCTAGCAACTTTCGCGCGCGTTGCCAGCGGCTGTTCGTTCTACGCCACGGATGTGCCGCGCGATCCCGCACGGTCGGGAAACTTAGCTATTGGATGCCATGCGCCGCGCGAAATGCACCTCCACAGCGCGTTCGATGCTCTGCGCGATTTTGCGACGTCCGTCCGCGCTGTCGATGAAATCGGCATCGCGCGGATTGGAGATATAGCCGGTCTCGAACAGGATCGAGGGCATGTCGGGCGCTTTGAGCACCATCAGCGATGCCATGCGGTGGAAGTTCGGCTTGACCGGAATCAGCGGCTGCGCCTCGCGACCGAGCAGGCGCGCGAAGCTTGCCGAATTGTTCATCGTCTCGCGCTGTGTCAGGTCGATCAGGATTGACGAGATGTCGGCCGAGGTCGCGCCGAGGTTTACGCCGGCGATGATGTCGGCCTTGTTCTCGCGCGCGGCGAGCTTCGCCGATTCCTTGTCGGACGCGACCTCGGACAGGGTGTAGACCGACGCACCCGATGCATTTCCTGATCCGACGCTGTCGCAATGGATCGAGATGAACAGATCGGCGCGCAGCTTTCGCGCAATGCCATAGCGTTCCTGCAAAACCAGAAAGCGATCGTCGTCGCGCGTCAACGCCACACGCACCCGGCCCGATTTTAGCAGCTCATCGCGGATCGCCCGGGCAATCTTCAGCGTCAGGTCCTTTTCGCGCCGCCCGTCGAGTGGCGAGATCGCGCCTGGATCGACGCCGCCATGGCCTGCGTCGATCACCACCAGCGGACGGCTGTCATCGTCGCCATAAATCCGCGGCAGCCGTGCATCGCGCGGCGCGGGCGGGATCGGCACCGACACGGCATAGCGTTCAGTCGCCTGCACCAGCCCCATGTTGAACGGCGGCAGGAAGCGCAAACGGCGCTCCCCGGCGGCGCGTGCGAACGTCGCATCATCGACGGTCTGCAATTCCAGCGTCAGTTCGCGTCCGTCGCGGCCGAACACGCCTTCGGTGACAAGCGCCGGCTGCGCGAGATCGAACACCACGCGCGTCCCACCGTCACCGTGCGCCGCTTGGCGCACCTGGGCGACCGCGCCACCGGTCTCCACGTCGCCGCCGGGCTGCGCGCCCGTGATGTCGATGGCGATGCGACGCGGTGCCGCCAGCACGAAGCTCGACGCATCGGCCACCGCGGAATCGAAGCGGATGACGATGCGATCGTGTTTGACATCGATCCGCTCGACCGACGCTGCCCAACCGGGGGCACCGGCGAACCAGCAGGCGAGCAAAGCGAGAACAAACGACACGCCCCTGTAATGCCGCCGGGAAGGTGGGGCGGTAAAGCGAAAAGGACTGCGACGAGGGGCGGCGGCGGTGCTCATCCTTTCGGATTAGGTAACTGTCTCCCAAGGGCGCGTTGCCGGTTGCGGTTAATTTGCCGCTAGGCATGGAATTGCCGGTCGGCGGCAAAAACGTGCCGGTTGCTGCGTCGGCAATGCGGTGCTACGTAATAAACGGTGTCCGTTCACCGCCTTGTTTCGGCGACGTTTCGGTCTCTCTCTCGGCCGCCTCAGAGTTTCTAGGGTGCGGCTCATCCAGGTTGACGTTCGCATGATGCATGTATCCCGCCCTTCGCTCCGACCGGTTTCGACCGGCGGGTGCGCGAGCGTGGCGGTAACCCGAAGCCGGAAGGCTGGGCGTGCAAAGCGAGCAGAGGCAATTTTTGTAAAACCCCGCGTGTCCGGACCCGGCGACTCTTTCGCCGTAGCGGACGCGCTCATCAATCACGCGCGGCCGGCGTCTTCACGCCCAGTGCATGCAGGCTCTGTGCCGCGCGACCGGAGAACAGTACATGACAATGCGTATGCTGATCGACGCACGGCACCGGGAGGAAACCCGGGTCGCGGTCGTCAAAGGGAATCGAATCGAAGAGTTTGATTTCGAATCTGCCGAGCGGAAACAGCTCAAGGGAAATATCTATCTTGCCAAGGTGACCCGGGTCGAACCGTCGTTGCAGGCGGCGTTCATCGATTACGGCGGCAATCGCCACGGGTTCCTGGCGTTCAGCGAAATCCACCCCGATTATTATCAGATTCCGAAGGAAGATCGCGACGCGTTGTTGCGCGAAGAGGCCGAACATGCCGCCGAGGAAGCCGCCCTGCGCGCGCAGCAGGATGCCGAGGACGAACTGCACGGCGACGATCAGGACGATGACGGCTTCGAAGGCGATTCAGACGGCGACGACGTCACGATCGAGCATGACGACGGCGATTCCGAGTCGGAGACCGAAATCGTATCCGAAGGCGAGAGCCGGGGCGGGCGTGGCCGTGGCCGCCGCAAGCGCAGCGCATCGGACGATGCCGCCGACGATCTGCGCGAACGCCGCACCAATCTGCGCCACCGTTACAAGATCCAGGACGTCATTCGCCGCCGCCAGGTGCTGCTCGTCCAAGTCGTAAAGGAAGAGCGCGGCAACAAGGGCGCGGCGCTGACCACCTATCTGTCGCTCGCCGGGCGCTATTGCGTGTTGATGCCCAACACGTCGCATGGCGGCGGGATCAGCCGCAAGATTTCGAACGCGGGCGACCGCAAGCGTTTGAAGTCGATCATGGCCGACATGAAGCTGCCCCCGTCGATGGGTTGCATCGTGCGCACCGCCGGGCTGCAACGCACCCGCGTCGAGATCAAGCGCGACTTCGATTATCTGGCGCGACTGTGGGACGGGATTCGCGAGACGACGCTGTCGTCCTCCGCCCCGGCGCTGGTGTATGGCGACAGCGACCTGATGAAGCGCGCGATCCGCGATATCTATAACAAGGACATCGACGAGGTGATCGTCGAGGGCGAGGAGGGGTATCGCCACGCCAAGGAGTTCATGAAGCTCCTGATGCCCAGTCATGCGCGCAAGGTGAAGCATTACAGCGATCCGGTCCCGCTGTTCCAGCGCGCCGGGGTCGAGGAGCAATTGTCCGCGATGTACCACCCGTTGGTGCAGTTGAAGTCGGGCGGCTACCTCGTCATCAACCCGACCGAGGCGTTGGTGTCGATCGACATCAACTCGGGCCGTTCGACGCGCGAACATTCGATCGAGCAGACCGCGACCGCGACGAATCTGGAGGCTGCGGCCGAAATCGCACGCCAGTTGCGCTTGCGCGACATGGCCGGGCTCGTCGTGATCGATTTCATCGACATGGATAACAGCTCGAACAACCGCAAGGTTGAGAAGGCGATGAAGGAGGCGCTGAAGAACGATCGTGCGCGCATCCAGATCGGTCGCATTTCGTCCTTCGGGCTGATGGAGATGAGCCGCCAGCGGCTGCGCACCGGCGTGCTCGAAGCGTCGACGCGTCCGTGCCCGCATTGTGAGGGGTCGGGCTTCGTCCGCACCGCATCGTCGTCGGGCCTGTCGGCGCTGCGCTTGCTCGAAGACGAAGCCGCGCAGGGTCGCGGGTCGCAGCTGTTGCTGCGCGCGAGCCAGGAAGCCGCCTTCTATCTGCTCAACCGCAAGCGTGCGGAACTGGCAGAGATCGAGGAACGCTATGGCGTGATGATCGAAGTCGCGCCCGACGGCGAGCAGGAAGGCGCGCGCATGTCGGTCGAGGTCGGCGGTCCGCCGCCCGCCTATCGTCCGCGTTTCGAAGCTGCGATCGAGGAAATCGAGGAAGAGTTCGTCGAAGAGGAAATCGAAGACGAAATCGAGGAAGAGGAAGTCGAGCAGCCGCGCGCACCCCGCGAACCGCGCAGTGACCGGCCTGAGCGCGCAGCCGCGGGGGACGATGAGGGTGGCTCGCGTCGCCGTCGCCGTCGTCGCGGACGCCGCGGTCGTGCGCGCCCCGAGGGCGAAGGGGCCGAGGGCGAGCAAATCGTCGGCGATCAGGTTGAGGGCGAAGAGCTTGAGACCGTCGACGGTGCCGAGCTGGAAGAGGGTGCCGAGGCTCCCATCGCAGCATCCGAAGAGGGTGAAGGCGGCGAGGGCGGTCGTCGCCGGCGTGGTCGTCGCGGTCGTCGTGGCGGCCGTCGCAATGAAGGCGAGCAAGCTTCAGACGAGCAGACTGCCGATGCCGCTGCCGATGCACCGATCGACGAGACCGTCGCTGCGGTAAGCGAAGCGCCGGTCGAGGTTGAAGCCGAAGTCGAAGCCGAGCCCGAGGCGGAGGCGCCCAAAAAGGGTCGCCGTCGCCCGCGTGCCCGGGACGCCGAGCCAAAGGCTGCGCCGAAGAAAGCGGCTCCGGCTGTGAAGGCAGAGGCTGAAGCACCGCCAGCGGCCGAGGTGGAAGTTGGGACCAAGCCCAAGCGCAGCCGTCGCAAGGCCAAGCCCGCGGAGGCCGACGCGGCTCCCGTCGAAGCCGAAGCTGAAGCTGAAGCTGAGACGAGCAGCGCGATGATGGATGTGCCGGTTTCGGAAGAGCCTGCCCCCAAGCCAAAGCGGAGCCGCAAGCCTAAGGCGACCGGCGCAGAGGTAGTCGCACCGGTCGAGGCCGAAGCTGAATCCGAAGCGGGGGCTCCGGCGATCCCGCTCGCAGTCGAAGTCGCGACGGCGGAGCCGAGCGCGCCGGACGCGCCGGAAGCCGGCGCGACGAGCGGCGAGATCGATCCCGATCCGGGCGAAGCCGGCAGCCCGCGTCGCGGCTGGTGGCAGCGCACCTTCGGGGCGTGATGCGAACATCCCCTCCCACCCCGCGGTGGGAGGGGATTTTTCTTGGAGCTTCACTCACCGTTCAGCCGCGCTGCCGCACCGCACGCACGATTGCTCCAACGGGAAAATTCGGCGATATGTCGGCCATGAAGCGCCTCTTCGCGGGACTCGCGGCCTCTCTCCTCGTTTGGGCGCAGCCCGCTGTCGCCCAGTCGATCCTGCGCGATGCCGAGACCGAGGCGATGTTCAACGACATGTCCCGCCCGCTGATTCTGGCGGCCGGCTTGTCGCCCAACAATGTCCGCATCGTGTTGATCAACGATGATTCGATCAACGCGTTCACCGCCGGCGGACAAACCGTCTATGTCCATTCGGGCCTGATCCAGGCGGCGGACAACGCCAATCAGGTGCAGGGCGTCATCGCGCACGAACTCGGCCACGTCGCCGATGGCCATGTCATTCTGATGGATGCCGGGGCCAAGCCTGCGCTCGGGATTCAGATCCTCAGCATGGTTTTGGGCGTCGCGGCGATCGCGGCGGGCTCGCCCGAGGCCGGGGCCGGAATTCTCTCGGCTGGGACGACGGCAGCGCAGGGGAAATTCCTCGCGTACAGCCGCGTTCAGGAATCCACCGCGGATGCGACTGGGCTGAAATTTCTGCGCGAGGCGGGGATTACCGGCAAGGGCATGCTGACCTTCTTCAAGAAGCTCCAGAATCAGGAATATGCGTACGGGCTGAAGAACATCGACCCGTTTGCGCAGAGCCATCCTTTGTCGGGCGAACGCATCGTCACACTCGCTGCCGACGTGATCGCCTCGCCATCGTACAACGCCAAACCGGACCAGGCACTGGAGGAACGCTTCAAGCGTGTGAAAGCCAAGCTGCTCGGCTATGTCGCCGATCCGAAGACTACGCTCAACGTCTATCCCGAGGAGGATCAGAGCGTCTACGCGCACTACGCTCGCGCGTATGCGTGGCATAAGTCTGGCTATCCCGAAAAGGCCGATACCGAGTCCGCTGCCTTGCTGAAAGGCGCGCCGCACGACCCGTATTTCCTCGAAATCCAGGGGCAGATCCTGCTCGAAGCGGGGAAAC